>NZ_JBITGJ010000235.1:0-5181 GCF_044456925.1 Streptomyces sp. NPDC050743 | reverse complement strand
GAAACCCAGATCGCGCTGACCGAGCTGGTACGCCGCCTCGACCGACCCAGGCTGGTCGCCGACCCGCCGCCGTACCGGCCCAGCCCCGTTCTTCGGGGTCCCGTCCATCTGTACATCGAGCAGGGTGACGGGTGACGCGGCGGCCGAGGGCAGTTGCAAGGTCCCGCCGCGGACCGGCCCGGTCGGCTCTGCATCCGACAGCAACCCGCTACCGCTGTTCCTGGCGCCGCCGCGGACCCGCATGACCACCGCTGAAGTGTGGCGAGCTGCTGCGGACAAGCCAGCGCGCCGGCGGGCCGAACGGCAGCGGTCGTCGTCGGAACGCTGCGTGTGCCCGGCTACCGGGCGATGCAGGCAAGAACGGACCGGATGGCCAGCACGGAGACTGAGGCCCGCCTGGCGGCAAGCCGACATGGGGGCCCGCACTCCGGGCAGCGCTCGATCGTGTCCGCTTCGCGGTGCGCGGAGCGAAAGGACGGCCTGGCCGCCGTAGGTTCGATCAGCGCAGAACGACGTCGAAGAACAGGGTTGCGTTCGTTTCGCGTTGTGACCGGTTTGATCACGTGATGTGGTGGGCGGTCAGTGGCCGGATGGTGTCGGGGAGTGTCTGCTCAGTCCGGTGGCTGCCGGCGCTCGGATGGGAACCATGGCCTCGGACGGGCTCGTCTCCTGGAACGGGGAACGGGTGAGGTTCGCGGGGGAAAACATGCAGATCATCGAGGTGACCGGGTATGCCGTCCGATCTGCTGTGATCACGATGAGGCGGACAGAGACGCCACTTGAATTCGTGATCTTCCCGATGCTGCACGTCGCTTCGCCCACGTTCTACTCCCAGGTCCGCCTCAGGCTCAGGGAATGCGACCTCATCGTCATCGAGGGAATCCGGGGGAAGTCGGTCGGCGTGAGTGCCCTCACGCTTGCGTACCGGTTCGCCCCACGTCGGCGGCGCAACAGCCTGCAGGAACAGCGCGATGATCTGTTGCTCCCCGACGACGTGCCGGTTGTCAACCCGGATGTGACCGCGGCGGAGGCGATCGAGGACCTGAAGACACTGCCGCGGTGGATGTACGTACTGCTCATGGTGGGGGCCCCGGTGATGGGCCTGGTGTTCGCGCTGCGCGGTCCGCGCGCCTTCCTCGATGAAGACATGGTCGTCGAGGACCTGCCGTCAACGCTGCGAGCGGAGATGATGGCCGACGATCCTGTTGTGCACGCGATGACTGGTCGGCGCGACCAGCGGTTGCTCGACGCGCTCGGCGAGATCCACACGGAGCGCGGCGCCGAGCCGATCCGGGTGGCCGTCGTCTACGGAGCCGGCCATGTCCCGGCGATCGTGTCGGGGCTGTGGGATCGCTACGGGTACCGGCCACGTAAAGCGGAATGGCTTACCGTCCTTATCCCGGCGTAGATCGCCGGGCGGACCCCCCGGCTCCGTAGCTCTCGCGATCACTCCGGAATGATCACGTGAGTCCGGGGCCGGCCAGCGGGGTCATGCCCCGCCCGTGGTGGTGCAGGGCGTCGGCGCGGTCGTCCCGTCAAGCGGAGTGCGCCGATGGCCAGGTTCTGCAGGGAGGCCATCGCCTGCGGCGTACACCGGTCCACCCCGGACTTGGTGCTCACGATTCTCAATTGCCCAGTGTCCGCGCACGCGTTCCGTAAGGTCAGGGGTTGTCACCTGGTAGACGGTCAGACCGGGGACCACATAGACGCGTTCGAGCGACACCTTCGTGGTGCGTACCGTGTGCTGTCGGCGGACGATCTGCAGCGCCTGGCCGTCGTACGGGAACGGCCGTGGGCGGCCGTGCGGATGCGGTCCGTCAGCGGCGCCCGCTTCCAGGGAAGCTCCCTCACCAGCGTGTGCAAGGTCGGGTGGTTGGCCTTGAGTACGGCGATGTAGGGGTCTTTCTCCTCGACCAGGTACTTCGCGTGATCGGTCTGGGGCAGCAGCGCGTCGAAGGTCCATTGCGCCGGTCAGCTCCAACGGGTCCAGCAGTGGCCTGACCCCGGTGATTTCAATTGCTTTGGCATCGAACCCGCGCGGGGCGAGTACGACGCCGTGGCCGCGCGGCGCGGGGAACGGGTCGACGCGGCGGCCGTCGGCACGGACGGTGCCGCGCAGGGATGTGCCTTCCACCGCGGCCGCCGCCCGCACCGGGCCGGACGGCGGGTGGGTGTCCCGGCCGGCGGTGTGGGAGGCATCCGCACGAGCGGGGAGCCACCCGCCGATCGCCGCGTCGCCGCGCCAGCCCAGTCGCCGCAGGGCCCTGACCGTCCTGTCACACCGGGCTGCGAAGATCACGCCATGGATCTCGCTGACGCCCTCGCCGGCCTCGATGCCCATCCCTGGGCCTCCGTCTCGCACGCCTACGGTCCCGCCGAGGACCTGCCCGACCTGCTGCGCGCCCTCGCCGAGGGGGGCGGGGATGCCGAGGAGGCGATCTCCGAACTGTACTCGTGCATCCTCCACCAGGGCACGGTGTACTCCGCCAGCGTGGACGCCGTCCCGTACCTCGCCCGGATCGCGGCTGCCGCCCGGCCCGGGACGACCGAAGTCCTCTGCCTGCTGGGCGGGTTGGCCGAGAGCGACGACGAATGGGAGATCGCGCCGGGCGCCGTCCGGGCCGCCGTCGCCACCCAGATCCCGTTGCTGATGACGCTGCTGGCACATGAAGACGTGAACGTCCGACTGCTCACGGCCTGGACGCTCGGCCACACCCGGAATACCCAGGCTGCCCCGGTTGCCCTGTGGAACCGGTGGACGGCCGAGGCCGATCCCGGTGTCCAGGCCGAACTGCTCATCGCCCTCGGCCGGGTGGACCTCTCCGGCGCCGCCGTCGAGGCACGCGCGCTGCTCGGCGCGGACACGCCCGCGCCGCTGCGACTGGCCGCGCTCCTCGTCACCTTGGGCGCCGGGGAGCCGTGGACCGACGTCCACCACGGTGCCGCACTCGGCCTGCTGCCCGCCCGCGAATTCACCGTCGACCGGTACAGCATGCACCACCGCGAGCCGCTGCACGCGATCGTCCACAGCCTGTTGCGCCGCGAGACCGAGGCAGACCGCGAGAGAGCCTTCGCCCTGCTGGACGCCGCCCTGCGCGACGGCCGCCCCGAGGTGCGGACCGAGGCGCTCGCCGCGGTCGACCACGCCTGCTACCTCTCCCGCAGCGCTCCCCAGCGACTCGTCCCAGCCATCGTCCCACTCGCCGCCGAGTACCCGGCGTCAACCCTGCTCGGCAAGCTCGGTCCGGCCGCCGCCGAGGCCGCGCCCGTCCTTGCCGAACTCGCCGCCCAATCCGACGACGAGGCGGCTGACCAGGCATTGGCCGTGCTCGTCCGGGTCGCGCCCCGGCAGGCCAGCCCGCTGTTGGCCCGGGACCTCGACCGGCGTCCCCGCGCGCTCCACGCCGCAGGCGACTTCCAGGCCCCTGCCTTCCCCTTCGACCCGGCTCTGCTCGCCGCCGTCCGCGCACGCCTGGCCGCAGACGGGCTCGGCAACAACGAGACCGCCGCCCTGGTCCACCTGCTGCGCCAGTGGGGCCCGCAGGCCGCCGCCGCCCTGCCCGAGCTGTACTCCGTGCTGCCCCGCTTCCAGTACGCGGCCACCGCCATCACCGCCGTTGCAGCTGCGAGCCGGCAGGTCGAGCGCGAGCAGGCCGGCGCCGTGCTGCGGGCCGCTGCCGGGTCGCTGATGGTGGCACGAGCCCACCACGACCTCACCGGCGAGACCGATGTCCTGCTCGACGCCGTCGCCAAGGCCCTCGCCGCCGGCCCGCGCGACGTCGCGGAGGCTGCCCGGGCAGCCTCCGACCTGGGCGCGGCGGCCGCCGGTCTGCTCCCTGCCCTGCGGGCAGCCGTCAGCGAGGACACCGAGCCAACCACCCCGGAACTGGATGGCGACATCGCGATCGCCATCGCCCTGTGGCAGATCGCCGGCGACGCCGAGGAAGCCGTCGCAATCCTGGCCTCCGTCTTCGACCGCACCACTGGCAACCAGCTCTGGTACCGGTGGACCGTCGTCCGCGCCATCCGCGCCACCGCCCTCCTCGGTGCGGCCGCCCGGCCCCTCATCCCCCGACTCGAAGAACTGCTCGCCGACCCCGAGAAGGCCCCCGCCGCCGCCCTCGCGCTGCACGCCATCACTGACCCCGACGTCGTCGACCTCGGCCGACTCGCCGAGGCCGCCCTTCACTCCGCCGAAACCGGAGCGGACATCGCCGGTGCCTGCGAGGCCCTCCAAACCTTCGGTGCCACCGCCCTGAGCACTCACCAGCGCCTGCGCGTCGCCGAACTCGCCGAGGGGGACCGGCGCATCGTCGACTCAGGCGTCGCGAACAGCATCATCCGCGAGGACGAGCGGCTGCGCGCCATCCTGACCGCCATCTGATCCCGAGGCCAGAGCGGACGAATAATCGATCGCCGCCCCGGCCCTGCGCTTGCCGAAACCACATCCGCACAGTTCAGGCGGCATCACCGCGCGCAGCCGCACCGTTCGGCCACCCACAGCAGCCGCAATCAAGAACCTCGTCCTGCGAGCGCCCGCCCCAGATGAGAGGTTCTCGTCAGGAGCGGGCAACCGGCGCCCTTCGAAGCAGGAATGGCCCCGCCGTCGCAAACTCCCGCACGTGGCCACCGCTCGGTGGCGCACAGCTGGGTGGCGCCCCCGTCGACGGCGAGCTCGGCGCCCGTGGTGTAGGTGGCCTCAAAAGCCAGGAACGCGGCGGCCCTGGCGATCTCCTCGGGGGTGCCGAAGCGCTGCATCGGGTTGTGTGCGGCTTGCTGCGCCTTGAACTCCTCGGCAGCCTCTGCGGTCATCCCGCTGCTCTGCAGGATTCCGGTGTCGACGGGTCCGGGGCTGAGCGCGTTGACACGGACTCCGTGCGGGAGCAGCTCGCTGGCCAGACTTCGGGCCAGCGAACGCAACGCCGCCTTGGCGGCCGCATAGGCACTGGTCTCCGGCATGCCGATGACGTTGGCGACCGAGGTGGTGAGGACGACGCCGGCGCCCTGGCTCAGCAGCGGGGCAAGCTTCTGCACCTTGAAGGCTCCCCTCCCTGAAGGGAGGGGATGCGTCGCCCTTCAGGGCTGTGCGGGGATTTACGGCTCAGGCCGCCGCCGGAGCCGGCGGCTCGGGTGGTCTTACGCCCTCGGCACCGTCCGGGTTCCAACCTGCCCGGACCAGCA
>NZ_JBITGJ010000234.1:0-5200 GCF_044456925.1 Streptomyces sp. NPDC050743 | reverse complement strand
GCCCAGTTGCAGACAGGTCGAGAACGCCTGTGAGACGAAGGTGACGGGCACGACGGCGAGCAGCCACCACCAGTTCGCGTCGCCCAGAGCGCGGAGGGCGGCCGGGGCATTGGCGAGCTGCGGGAGCACCAGGTGCAGCACCAGGAACGCGCCGAGCAGGCCCAGCACGCTCTTCCAGGTGAACCGTGCCATGTGGGCCGGCGGGGCGGACGGCGCCTCGCACGCCGTACGGACCTCGGTGGCGAGGTCGCGCATCAGGCTGGGCCGGCCGCCGGGGCGTCGCGCCCGCCGCCGGACGCCCTCCCCGGCGGCCCGGGCGCGCTCCTGGTCGTAGCCCGCGACCTCGCGCCGTGCCGGGCCGATCAGTGCGAGCGGCTGCAGATACGGCAGCGCGCTCGCCAGCACGTCGGGGCCCAGCCCGGCCAGCGCACATGCGGTGGCGCGGCGTGGGCCGACGCGTGCGGCGGTCGTGGCCAGTAGTTCGGCGATGTCACTGCCGAGCACCTGGGGCGGCGCGTTGAGCCGGGCCCGGGCGAACGCGGTGAGCCGGGGCATGCCGTCCGGTTCGACGAGGACGTGCTGGGTGCGCAGCGCGCGGTGCCCGAGGCGGTGCTCCTGCAGGCGGGCCACGGACTGCCACACCCCGCCGAGCAGCTGGTCGGTCACGTCCTCGGCTGTCAGCGCGGACAGCGGGCGGGCGCCCTGCCCGACAGTCACCAGGAGCGCACCCTCTCCATCCACCGGGTAGGCGATCACGGGTTCGTCGACCCGGGCGCCAGTGCGGGCGGCGAAGACCAGCATGAGCAGTTCGTGCTCCACGGCGGTGAGCGGCGTCTGCGCGCCGGGGTCGTCCGGGTGGCGCAGCAGCGTGCGGCGGGCGAGCCGGTGGAACAGGTCGCGGCCCTGGTCCTCGGCGGCGACGGCCCGTACGGTCAGCCGTGCGCCGGCGGTGGTCTCGGCTCGGTAGCGGATCCCCTCGCCGGGAAGCTGCTCGTCCGCGGGCAGCTCGCGCAGGGTGGCGAGCGGGATCCCGCAGGCGACCAGCGCGCCGGCGACCGCCCGGGCCGGCGGCCGGTCCGGCGGGCCGCCCGCCATGAGCAGGACCGCGGAGCCGGCCGCGCCGCCCGCGGCCAGGGCAGCGAGGGCCTCCAACGGCACGAGGGCGGCCGCCACAACGCCCACCACCGCGCACGCGGCGGTCATGGACCACAGCGCCCGCCGCCAGGGCCGCGCGAGCCAGGGTCCCGCGGCGACCACGGCCGCGGCCCACGCCGCCAGGTACACCGAGGGCGGCCAGCCCGCCCGGATCACTCCGCTCCGGCCGACCAGCACCTCGGGCCACAGATCCGGCCGGCCGCGGGCCAGCGCCAGATGGGTGAGCATCCAGGTGGTCGCCGCGCCCAGCGCCGCCGCGGGCAGGACCCTGAGCACCGCGTCGACCCGCCGGCGCACGACGAGCACGATCAGGCCCGCGACCGGCGCCGCCAGGGCGACGACCTGCACCGTGCCGACCAGGCCGTCGCGCAGGCCGGGCGACAGCGCGGCTGCCGCGGACATCAGCCCCTGCTGCGCCCTGCGGGCGAACTCCCGGGTGACGACCGCCACCAGCACCGACAGCCCAAGCACGGCCAGGGAGACCAGCAGCCGCGACAGATCGGCCGACCGGCGCACATCGCGCGGCGGGGGCGCGTCGATCGCCGGCGCCGCCCGGTCGTCCGCCTTCCCCATGATGTCGGAGGACAGGATCATGTCGCGGTGCCCGGTCACCTCCGGCCCCCGGCAGGGACGCGAGGACGGCCCATGCGCTCACTTCCCGGGACGTCGTCCGGCCGACCCGGACACCCGTTTCATCGTCCCACCGCGGGGCGGCCCCGCGGCGTAGACGCCGGTTCCTCGCGTACTCCTCTCCGTCTCGCTTGCCGGACCCGCACCATCTGGCAGTACTGGTACGTCCCGGCTTTGTCAGGGCTGCTTCCCGCCGTCCCCGGCACCTCCCGGTTCGGGCTGCCCCCAGCTTCAACCGCCCTGCTGCGACAGGACGGCGGTGGCGTCCTTTCACCGCCACTCGAACAACGAGCGCCTCACGGCGCACACTCCGGCAAGCACAAGAAACACGGGATGAATGTGCAGGTCATCGCTGATCCCTTGGATGATCTTCGGATCCTCGCGCTCCTCCACGCGGACGTCGCCAGCGGTGTACATCACTACTCCACGCATGGTGGAAACTCCTTGTTTTTCATCGTGCGGGCGCCTGAAGGCACCGGTTCGTGTTCAGGAAGGCACGGTGCTGCCGCGGCTTCCTCGGTTTGGAGGGCTCATGCGGTCGAGCCCCCTCAAAGGCCCGAAGTGTCCGGTCCCGGGTCCGGCATCACCACCGCCGGGCGACGGCGCTGGGTGAGTGCGATGGCGATCGTGGGGATCAGCGTGAGAGCCGCGATGGCGGTGCCGACGGCGGCGGGACCGGTGGCTCGCAGGGGTGACTCCAGTGCGAGGCCCGCGAACCAGCAGCCGACGGCCGTGCCGAGATTGAATGCCGAGACGGTGAGGGCGGAGCCCAGAGTGGGGGCCTGGCCCGCGAAGCGGACGCCGAGGGAGATCAGTACCGGGTTGGCGCCGAGTCCGAACAGCCCCAGCAGGGCGACCAGTACGATCGTGGGCGCGGCGGACCGGGACAGTAGGCACAGCGCCAGGAGCAGGATCGTGGTGGTCGCAGCGGCAGCGATGGTCGTCGTGTGCGGACGATGGTCTCCCAAGCGGCCGCCCACGAGGAAGCCCGCCAGGGCACCGACGCCGAATCCGACCAGGACCAGCGGCACGAGGCCGGAGGCCAGCCCCGCCCGGTCGGTCAGCAGCGGCGAAATGTAGGAGTACGTCGACAGCACGCCGCCCGTCGTGGTCGCGCAGGCCGCGAGGACCAGCCACATCCGGCCCGAGCGCAGAGCGGACAGCTCGGAGCGGATCGACACCGCCGCGTGACTCACTTCGTCGTGCGGGACGTGGCGGGCGATGAGCACCATGGCCGCTGCCCCCAGGGCCGCGAGCGCCCAGAACGGGCCCCGCCAGCCCATGACCTGCCCGGCGAAAGCGCCCAGCGGCACGCCGACGACGTTGGCGAGCATCGCGCCGGCGCCCACGACGCCCAGGGCGCGGGAACTCGAGGCGGGGCCTGCAGCACGGGCGGCTACCACGTTGGCCACCGCCCAGAACGCGCCAGTCGCCAACGCGGTCAGGAACCGCGCGGCCAGCAATAGCGAGAAGCTGGAGCCGACGGCGACGATGACGTGCCCGGCCGCGAAGACCCCCAGCGCCAGGATCAGCGTCAGCCTCCGGGGCAGCCGCAACGTCAGCATCGCCATCAGCGGCGCACCGACGATCATCCCCACCGCGAAGAAAGTGATCAACAGACCGGCCTGGGCCACGCTGATCTGCACGTCACCGGCAATTTCCGGCAACAGGCCCGCCACCACGAACTCGGTCGTGCCCATCAAGAACGTGCCCAGTGCCAGGACGTAGACGACAAGCGGAAGCCGGGCGGGCGGCTGCCCAGGGCCAGTGCCCTGCAGGGCGTCGGGGGCGTGGAGGGTGTCTCCTCGCGTCGTCATGCTTCATCTCCGCAGCGGGTCGAAATCGGGGGCGCATCCCACGAAACCGCTTCTGCCTCAGGCGCGGGAGGCCGTGTTTACAGGGGGGACAACCTCAACCCCCCTCCCTCAGCGGCTCGCGCCGTAGCGTTGAGGGCATGGAACGCCCCCCCCCGACCGCCGCGCCGACATCCGTGACTTCCTCGCCACCCGGCGCGCGAAGATCACCCCGGAGCAGGTCGGGCTGCCCACCAGCGGCCGACGCCGGGTTCCGGGGCTGCGGCGAGAGGAAGTCGCCGTCCTCGCCGGCGTGAGCACCGAGTGGTACACGCGGCTGGAGAAGGGCCACATCAACGGAGTGTCCGAAGACGTCCTCGACGCGGTCGCCGGTGCGCTGCAGCTGGACGACGACGAACGCACCTACCTATTCGACCTGGCCCGGGCAGCCCAGCCGTCCAGCCGCACCCCCCGCCGGCGCAAGGCCGTCGACGTGCCGCCCCGCGTCCAGTGGCTGCTCGACTCCATGACACTGTCCGCGGCCCTCGTCACCAACGGCCGCCTCGACATCGTCGCCGCCAACGCACTGGCCCGCGCCCTGTTCGCGCCACTGTTCGACAGCGAGACCACCGATGCTCGAGGCCGGCCGAACTTCGCCCGGTACTGGTTCCTCGACCGCGGGGCACCCGACTTCGTCGCCGACTGGGACGGCGCCCTTGGCGCCACCGTCGCCCTGCTGCGTGCCGAGGCGGGCCGCTACCCGCACGACAAGGCGCTGCGCGAACTGATCGGTGAACTGTGCACGATGAGCGCTGAGTTCCGCACTCGTTGGGCCGCCCACGACGTGCGCATCCACCACGGTGGGGTCAAACAGTTCCAGCACCCTGACGCCGGGCCTCTGGAACTCGTCTACCAGCCTCTGGACCTGCCCATTTCTCCACGCGAGGTCCACTCGCTGACCATCTACACGGCCGAGCCAGGCACCCTTGACGAGGACCGGCTCAAGCTCCTCGCAAGCTGGGGCAGCGACCAAGTCCAAGGAGACAAGCCCTACCGGTGACCGGGACTCTTGAACCCCGGACGTCGCCCAGAACTTCACAGCAGCGAAGCCGATGCTCTTCGAGTGAGCCGGGCCGCGCCGGTTGGCCGTGGCGGAACAGGTGGCCGGCGAGCTCGGCGTTTGGCGCGGCCGAGCTGCTTCATCTCGTACACCGTAAGGATCACCCGGCAGTGCAGGGGCGTGGGCCTTGATCTTCCGGGCGGCGGCCAGTGCCTCGAACCGCGGACGGACCTGCACCCGAGTGCTGATCTCCTCGGCGAAAGGTGACTATGCGCTTCATGAGTGAGATGCGCAGGGGGTGGACTGCGGCTGCTGGTGTCCTAGCCGCAGTGCTGATGTTGGGGGGCTGCGGGGGCAGGGCGAACAGCGAGGAGGGGAAGGCCAAGCCACCGTCGCCGACGGTGGAAGACTCGCCGGCATGGGACACGGCGTTGCCGACGACCGAGGAGCCGGAACCGGAGTATGCAGGGTCTTCAAAGTTGAGCGGTGCGGAGGTATCCGCGGGCTCGGCGGGTGGTGACGCAGCGTGTGCGTAGCCGCTGGTTCGTAGCGTTGCGGAACC
>NZ_JBITGJ010000233.1:0-5251 GCF_044456925.1 Streptomyces sp. NPDC050743 | reverse complement strand
ATCTTGCCGTCCAACGCCCACTGACGAAGCGTCATCGGGTGTATCCCGAGACGCTTCGCAGCCTTGGACATGCGCAGCAACTCCATGCACAGAACCATATATGCACAACACTAGGGATTAATAATGAAGTTGATGAGCCTGTACGACACCCCGTGGTGCCGCTGAACACGGCGGGCTTCCACGACGGGCTGATACTCAAGCTCCGGCGAATGGACGAACTGGGGTTGCTGCCATTGCCCCTTGGAGAGCCGGTCTTCGTCGCCGACACGGCCGCCGGCGCACTGACCACCGTGGAGAAGTGCGTTGGAACGGATGGCGAGATCGTGACAACACGGCTTCCCACCTGACAGATCGCGCCGACTCCGGCACGGGCGGCCTTGTACTTGAGGCCCTCAGCCCCAGCACCTCGAATCTCGGCAGGGAACGCTCCCGAACCGGACGGAGGCGCGTCCGCTCCGCCCTCGGAACCCCTTCTAGGGCAGCACCCTGCACAGTGCGTCCAGTGCGCCTGGCCACGCGCTGTCCGAGGGCGCCGCGTAGTTGACCACCAGGGCGTCCCGTTCGGGCAACTGCCATCCGCAGTCCGCCACTTCGTAGCGGAACTGCGTCAACCCCCTGATCGCCAGACCTTGCCGGGCCGCGGCCCGGACCACCGAGCTTTCGGTTCCACGCGGGAGTTCGAGGACCGTCTGCAGTCCAGCAGCCATCCCGGTCACACAAATGCCGGGAGCCCTCTGGCGCAGGACCTCGACCAGTTGATCGCGGCGACGCCGGTAGTGCAGCCGCATCGAGCGCACATGACGGTCGTACGCACCCGAGGCGATGAATTCCGCCAGCGTCAGCTGCTCCAAGGCGCTCGTCATGTAGTCGCCGTGCCCTTTGGCCGCCACGATCTCCGGGATGAGTTCCTCCGGCAGCACCATCCATCCGAGCCGTACCCCCGGCGCCAGAGACTTGCTCACGGAACCGAAGTGCACCACCCGCTCCGGATCGAGGCCTTGCAGGGCCCCCACCGGCTGACGGTCGTACCGAAACTCCCCGTCATAGTCGTCCTCCAGGATCAGGCCGTCCGTGGCACGTGCCCACTCGACGGCCGCCGTGCGCCGGTCCGGGCAGAGCGCGACCCCCGTCGGGTACTGGTGCGCCGGAGTCATCAGCACCGCCCCCACTTCGCGCAGTCGCGCGAGGTCGTCGATGCGTGCGCCATGGTCGTCGACGTAGAGGGGCGGGGTGTGCAGACCGGCGTTCGCCAGCAGCTCGCGAAACAGATCGAGTCCGTAGGCCTCGACTGCCACCCCTCGCACCCCCCGTCCCCTGAGCGCCTGCGCCATCAGCGCCAGACCGTGGTGGAAACCGGAACAGATGACGATCCGATCCGGCTCGGCGTACACCCCGCGGGCCCGCGCCAGATAGTCCGCGAGTGCGGTGCGCAGCTCCATCCGGCCGCGGGCGTCGCCGTAGCCGAAGGCGTCGTGCGGCGCGGCGGTCAAAGCCCGGCGGGCCACGGTGAGCCACTGCGTGCGCGGAAAGGTCGCGAGGTCCGGTGCACCGGTCCACAGGGCATACCGGGGCCGGGGCTCGTCCGGCCTCGCGCGAGGAGCGCCGGGCGCGGGTCTGTGCGGCTCGACCCGGGTGGCCACCCGGGTCCCTGAGCCCTGCTGGGCGGTGAGCCAGCCCTCAGCGACCAGCTCGGCGTAGGACTCGACCACGGTGTTACGGGAGACGCCGAGATCTGCGGCGAGTGAGCGGGAGGCCGGCAGCCGACTGCCTGGCGCCAGACGCCCCGTGCGCACGGCCTCCCTCAAGGCGTCCGTGAGCCCTGCGCGCAGCTTGGGTCCACGCAGCTCCAGATGCAGGTCGGCACCGAACGCAGGGGGCGGACCCGCCGCGGAATTGGTCCGAGAATCCGCCACATAAATAGACCATACTCCCATACCATCGACTGGCCAGTCGTCCAATCGGGCCGCGCTGCGCACCACCGCAGCCTCGTCGCGGTGACGACCGCGCGCCGTGTCGTTCCCCGAGCGTGTTCGCCACAAGCGCGGGCTGGTCAGCGTGATCGTGTGTGTTGTTCTTGCCGAGTTGCGAGTTGAGACCCCTGGTCACGCCCACAGCGACGCGGGTGTTGAGAAACGGTCGGTCCTCGGCGGTCCGGGCAGTCAGGACCCGTACAGAGGGTCGGCGCGCCTCCACAGGCACGGCAAGCTCGACGGGGCGCACGCCGGCCGCGTCGCCGACATCGAGCAGGTCACGGGCCGTTCCAACTCCTGTGGAGGATTGAGATCATGCCGACCATGAGCGTCGGGGGGCGTCGGCGACGGTTCTGGTGGCGGGTCATGGTGGGCGCCTAACTGGCCCTTCTCTATCCGTTCGTGCGCTCGGCCTGGTTCGAACGGCGTCCTGGATCGGGTGGGTTGGCCGAGACCGGGGCATGAAGGAAGGGCCTCTTGGTAGCTCGCCCGACCACACACCTCGGGCAGACCATCGTGGACGACATGGGCTAGATCCCCGGCCCCGGCGTTCTGGACCCGACCTACGCATGGGCCCGCGCTCCCCGTGGCGCGGTACCCGTCCCCGTCCACCGTTCCTTCTGGCCCAACCACCGACAGGAACACCGTCACCACGTCACCGCCTTGACGGGTTACGCAGCTACATGCCACGATCCCGTCACCACTTAAACAGGTGACGCAAATGGGCTGCGGCACCACGGTTTCCGAAAGGGAGAACCCCATGACCCTCACGACGGCCTTCCGCCCGACCCGTAAGCGTCTCGCCGCTCTCGGCGCTGTCGCGGGAGCGGCGGCCCTGGCCCTGGCGGTCACCGCTCCGGCCGACGCCACGGCCGGGCACCACGCGGCCGGGCAGAAGCCCACGGTGGTGCTGGTACACGGAGCGTTCGTCGACGGCTCTAGCTGGAACGGTGTGATCAAGCGCCTGCAGCACGACGGCTATCCGGTTATCGCCCCGGCCGACCCGCTGCGCGGCCTGGCGAGCGATGCCGCCTACATCAACAGCTTCCTCAAGAGCGTCAAGGGACCGGTGGTGTTGGTCGGCCACTCCTACGGCGGCTCCGTGATCAGCCAGGCAGCCGCCGCCGACCCGAACGTCAAGGCGCTCGTCTACATCGCCGCCTTCGCCCAGGACCAGGGCGAGACCGTGGCAGAACTGAACAGCAAATTCCCCGCAACCGAACTCGGCTCCGCCCTCAACGCCGTGCCCTTCCCGCTGACCGGCGGCGGCACCGGCACCGACCTGTACGTCAAGGCCGACAAGTTCCACGACGTCTTCGCCGCCGACGCACCGAAGTCGGTCACAGACCTGGCAGTCGCCACCCAGCGCCCCGTGGCCGCATCCGTCTTCGACGAGAAGCCCACCGAGGCCGCCTGGAAGAGCATCCCCTCCTGGGACCTGATCACCACCCAGGACAAGGCCATCAACCCCGACGAGCAGCGCTTCATGGCCCAGCGCGCCCACGCCCACACCATCGAGATCAACTCCTCCCACGCCGCTCCCCTCTCCCACCCCGGCGCGGTCACCCGCCTGATCGAGCAGGCCGCCCACGCCACGGTCCACTGACACCGCGGCCCCCCTCGCGCCAGGACGGACCGCCCTGCCAACTCCCCTCCACGACACCCGCCGGGCCCACCGTCCCGGCTGTCGAGGGTGTGAGCCCCGAACTTGCCCTCGTGGCCGCGAACACTGGTGCAGTTAGGCACGAGGACGTCCCTGGACCCCTCGCTCCGCGGGTGGACGAAGAAGGTGTGCAGGCCGCCGACAGTGAGGTCGTACACCGTTCGCGGGGCCAGACCGGGCCGGTCCAGCAGGGCTCGACATTCGAGGACCAGTGTGTCGATCTTCGGGTGGCTCTGTTCTTCAAGCAGGTCAGTGGGCTGACCCCGAAGGCCGGCGGCCGGCTGCTTGATGGCCGGACCTGGGATGAGTATCCCGCCACGGCGGACGTGGTGGGTCTGTGACCCTGGTACGCGTCAAAGAGGGCCTGGGCTGATCTTGAAGCCCTGTAGAGCCCGGCGGTCAGGGGTTTCGAACACCCCGTTTCCCTTCCCTGCGGCCCTGTGACCTGGGCCGTCGGCCCAGCTGCAGCGGTGTCCGGCGGCAGCGTTCGACGAGGCGGCCGAGTCAGGGAGGCAGGTGGGTGCTGTGCGCAAGGGCGGCCCCCCTTGCGCACACTGGTGATGAGGCTTTACCAGGGGAGCTCGTGGTCTTCCTCGTGGAAGGTGCCGGTGGGGCCGTCCTTGCCGATGGTCGCCATGCGCACGATGACCTCGGCGCTCTCTTCGACCGGGCGCCCACCGGGAAAATCGGCGGTGAAGTCGGTGGCGGTGAAGCCGGGCTCGACGGCGTTGACCTTGATCTCGGGCAGTGCCTTGGCGTATTGGACGGTGAGCATCGAGACGGCCGCCTTGCTGGAGCCATACACGATGAAAGCGTTGTGCGACTGGTGGCGCTCGGGGTTGGTGACCGCCCAGAAGGAGCCCAGTGCGCTGGAGACGTTCACCACGACCGGGTTGTCGGACTTACGCAGCAACGGAATCGCGGCCTGGGTGACGCGGACGACGCCGACGACATTGGTCTCGAACACGGCGTGCGCGGACTCGGCGGTGACGCCGTCGGCGCCAACGATATTGTTCGCAATGCCGGCGTTGTTGACCAGGACGTCGAGGTGGCCCTCGCGCTCCTCGATCGCGCGCATGGCGGTCTGCACCGAGGCGTCGTCGGTGACGTCGAGCTGCACGAACCGCGCGCCGAGCTCGGCCGCGGCCGCCTCGCCGCGCTCGGTGCTGCGTGCTCCGATGTAGACGGTGTGTCCCTCCTTGATCAGTCGGCGGGCGGTCTCACGGCCGAGTCCCTTGTTCGCCCCGGTGATGAGTGTCACGGTCATGCCTGGTCTTCCTCTCTTCGATCAACCAGCTCGTGTGCCATCCATCGTTCGGCGAAGCGCGGCATTGAGGCAGAGCCCCCGTGATCCTGGGGGTGGCAGGACCAGGCAAGCGCACGGGGCAGGTCGGCTGCGCGGACCCGAGCGATCCAGTGCACGAGCACGTCGGTACTTCCTGGGCGAGGCGTCAGGAGTTCGGCAAAGCCCCCGATGCCGGCGGCCAGTTGGGGCATCTCGAGGCAGGCGGCGGTGAGCCGGGCTAAGAGCCATCACGTAATGCGGGCAGGAAACTGCTGCCCCGCGCGGGGTGCTTCGTTTACCGGATGTCGAGCTTAAGGTTGTGGAGTGCGGCGA
>NZ_JBITGJ010000232.1:0-5319 GCF_044456925.1 Streptomyces sp. NPDC050743 | reverse complement strand
CACCGCGTGCCGGGCCGTGAGGGTCTGCCGGGCGCCGTCGTCACGGGTGACGCTGACGCGTCGGGGCCCGTCGAGACGGCCGTGGCCACGGAAGACGTCGGCTCCGATGGACTTGAGGAACAGGACCTGTCCGGAGTCGTCCCAGTCGGTCACATAGCGGTTGCGGCGGGCGAAGACGCCATCGGTGTCAAGCCGGCCGGTGACGGCCTGCCGGGCACCGTCCACGCGCTGGGCGTCTGCCACCGCGATGACCGGCCGCAGCAGCGCCTTACTCGGCACGCACGCCCAGTACGAGCATTCGCCCCCGACCAGTTCCCGTTCCACGACCGCTACGGAGAGGCCGGCGGCACGGGCGCGGTCGGCGACGTTCTGCCCGACCGGGCCTGCGCCCAGCACGACCACGTCGTAAGAGACGCCTTCCGGGGTTTCATGCGGTTCGCTCATGTTCTTCCTCGCATTCCTGGGAGTGCCTGACGACCGGTCGACGTGGTGCTGACGCCGCCCGTCGGGCCTGGTCGGGAATGCCGGGGGCTCGCCGACCAGACCAGGGCGCGGCGCGTCGGTCAGCCGTAGGTGTGCGGGGTGACGACCGGGCATTCGTTGTCGGTATCGGCGAGGACGTTGAAGTTGAAGTAGTTCGTGAGGATGTTCAACGCCGAATTGCCCACGACCTCGGCGATCTCGGCGTCGGTAACGCCCGCGGCACGGGCAGTCTTGAGCTGCGTCTCGCCGATGTGGCCGCGACAACGGCGGATGGCGTCGGTCAGTGCCGGCAGCGCGGCGGCGTGCGGGCCGGCGGACTCGGCGTGGCCGGCACGCTCCAGTTCCCCGGCGTCGACCTTGGCGGCGTGCGCCCCCTATGGAGGTGTGGGCGGAGAGGCAGTAGGTGCAATTGTTGTACTCCGCGGTGGCGATCGCCAGCCGTTCCCGGACCAGGGCCCCCTGAGCACGCTCGGCAAACCCGCCGGCTTCTCCGTCGAGCGCC
Organism: Streptomyces sp. NPDC050743; assembly: GCF_044456925.1. Taxonomy (NCBI): domain Bacteria; kingdom Bacillati; phylum Actinomycetota; class Actinomycetes; order Kitasatosporales; family Streptomycetaceae; genus Streptomyces; species Streptomyces sp. NPDC050743. Next base: position 4,334 of record NZ_JBITGJ010000232.1, on the reverse strand, counting down.
CGAGCGCCGCCGGCGGCCGACGGGTGCCGTCCCCGTGCCGGGGCCGGAGGGCGTCTGTCGCCACACGCATGAGGACTTCGCCGCGCCCCCCGTGGTCGCCGTACGCAGCGGAACCATCGCCTGATCGAACGGCAGGCGGAGCCTACGGCCAGTGGATCGGCTGAGCGCCGACAACGGTCGTGGCGACGGTAAGAAGGTCACCGCCGGTCAGCAGCTCGGCAAAGTCGGGGCCACGGGCGACGCCACCGGGCCGCATCTGCACTTCGAGATGTCCGAGGGCCCCGCTGGTCCTATGGCTAGGCCCACCTGGGGAAAGCGCGCGAGCACCGGAGGACGTCCCACGTCCGGGGGCGTCCGATGGCGGCCCAGTGGATCACCACGGACGATGGTGACGAAACCTCGGCACGGCAGCGGATCCCCCGCGGCCGCGCCGTGCACGTGTGTCTCGGCACGGCCCGCGGGCAGGGCACGGCCCGCGGGCAGGGCACGGCCCGCGGGCTCAGGAGGTGATCGGGTGCGGAATTCCCTTACGCCGCACGCGGGCTTGCGCCCGAAGGTGCAACGGCCCTCGCTGAATACCCGGCGGGCCCAGCTGGACATGGCATCGACCCTGCTGGTCCTGCTCGGGACGACGGTGCTGCTGGGCTGGTTCGGCATCGGCAACTTCGCCCATGCTCTGACCTTCCCTGGTCGCCTCACCGGCGCCGTCCTCATCGCGGTCGCTTTCACCACGCTCATGGCTGCCGGCGCGGTCATGGACCACTGGGTCGGGCACACGTTCCAGTACTCCGGCCTCGTCGCCTTGATCGGCGCGTTCGCGGCGCTTCTGACAAACGCCATGCTCCTGCTCAGGACGCTGAAGAACGGCGATCTGGTGCTCTTCCCGGCGCTTTTCGGCGCGCTCACGGCGGGGGCGGCATGGGCCCTCTTCGCCGTGTGGCGGACATCGGTCACGGTCCCCGCCCCGAAGCGGGTGGCCGCTGCGCTGGTGGTCTCCTCGGTCCTCGCCGTCGCCAATTTCGGCTACCAGAACCTTTATCTGCCGTACCGGCGTGAGGCCAGGCCTCTCATCACGTTGTCAGTGGGGAAGGCCGTCTTGAATGAGGATCGCAAGGCGTTCGCCGTACCGGTTGACGTCACGGTCCAGAACCACGCCGACGTGGGGTTCTATGTGCTCGGCACCGAAGTCCACGCCATGGGGGAACGGGTGGGGCTGAGCCCCAAGGACCGCCTCCGCGAGCAGTGGCGAAGCGATGCAAAGCAGTTTGCCCGCTCCTCGGGGGAGATGAACCCGCTCTCCCGCAGGGAGATTCATCAGCCTGGCGAGTTGGTGGAGGCAAAACCCTGGATGCAGCCCGGGAACTGGATCGAGCCGAGCGACGCCTTCACCACACGCCTGGTGGTGGAACTACCCGTGGACACCCAGTACGACCAGGTGGCCTTCTACGCCACCGCGAGCTTTGCGCGTAAGGACCAGGTCGTGGTGGATCCACCGCTCAACTTCGTGACGACCTCCTGGGATGGTGGCGACGTCCCGAAATGGGTGAAGGACCAGCAGAAGAGAGGCACCGACTCCCTCGTCTACCGTGCCAGGGTGCACGAGAACAACGCGATCGACGAAAACATCAGGGAGCCGCGCTTCGTCACCGTTTATTGGACGTTCGGCACGCACGGTGCAGCTGTGGACACGGACATTACCCGCAAGGGCCACAATGGCAGCAGCCAGCCGTCCGGGGAGGAGCTACGGGAGCTGGTCAGCCGTTACGGTCTCATCGACTGCTTCGCCGGCCCCGTCGAGCGGACCCTGTGGGACATCAAGGACCAGCGCTGAGCCGCTCCAGCCAGGCCACCAGCGCGAGTGAACTGTTCATCCGGCCCCAGGCGTGCGCGTCGCCCATGCCGAGCTGCGCCTCCCGCACGGCCTGGCACAGCGTCTCGACGTCGAACATCTCCGTGATCAGTGGATGCTGGGCGGAGCAGCACAGGTCGATGAGTTCGTCGCCGTGTCTGCGCAGGCCGCGGGCGTAGACGTCGTCGAAGGGGACCTTGACGGTCCTGCCGCGGATCGGGGCAGGGAGCAGGTCTGCCAGGGCCTCGCGAAGTACCGCCTTGGGCCGGCCCGGCCGGAACGTGGCTGCGGTGGGAAGGCGGCTCATCGTGGTCACGACCTCCGGGTCGAGGAACGGGTGCGAGAGGAAGAACCCGTCCTGTCCGGCCCGGTGCCAGGACAGCGGATCGGGAGCCGCGACGTAGTTGGCGGCGTCGTAGAGCGACTGTTCCGGTCTGCGCCCGAACACGAAGCGGCTCTCCGCGATGCGGGCCTCCCGGAACCCGTGAGCCCGCGCGAATGCGGGCCGCAGCCATCGGGGGCGGGTGAAGGTGCCGAGTCCGCCGAGCACCGTTCCGCCACGGGACAGTGCGGTGATCCGTTCGGCCGTGAGCGGGAGGGTCGGCTGGACCACATAGGAGTGGACCACGTCCCGCAGGCCCCGTTCGCTCCCCTCGGCCCAGGCTCGTGCCTGCCGGGTCATCTGGCGCAGTCGGCCCGTGCGGGCGAGCCTGTGCAGGTGGAGCGGGTTGGCGTCGGCGATCGGGTCGGCCCCGCAGCCGGTCAGGAGGGTGTCGCAGCCCAGCTCCGCGGCCACGGCGTGGAGTCTGCTCCAGAACGGGGCGCGGAACGCGTGGGCATGAGGCTCGTCCGCGTCTCCCGCGTGGTGCCGGAAGTCGTCGAAATCGGCCACGTCGTCGGCGTCGACGATCACGGGACAGGCCCCGGGGGCGTACCGGCGGATCTCCTCAAGCGCAAGATCGAGGTACGGCTGCTCCGCGGCCAGCTCTCCGCGGGAGAAACGCCCGGCGAGCAGGACCAGCTCCCGGGCGTCGTCGGGCGCCGCGGCCAGCAGGCGCGCGGCGAGCAGCGCGACACCGGTGGAGTCGGTGCCGCCCGAGACATGGCATGCAGTCGTCGTGCCCATACGGCGTCCGACGGCGCTCTCCAGCGCCTGGCGCAGGGCCTGTGCGGCCTCGTCGAGGCGGGGTCCGTCGGCTGCCGACGCGGGCGCTTCGGTGGCGGGACGGGCGCGTCGCGGCGTACGACCGCCCAGCTGCCCGGTGAGGGAGAGCTCCACCACCTCGCCGCCGAGAACGCGGTGCACGCCGGTGAACGGGGTGAGGTCCGTGTGCGGCTGCGCCGTGTTCCCGGTGAGGTACCGGCAGAAGTAGCGGGGTTCCAGCTCGCCGGCGCGGCCCAGGCTGCGGGCGGAGGTGCTCACGGCGCTCACCCGGCCCCCGGTCTCCCTGAAGAACAAGGGGATGCGGGCCTGCTCGTCGCGCGTCAGGAAGATGCGGTCGCGGCACACCACAACGGCCGCGTAGTCGCCGGCCGGCATCGGCGGGACCGCTCCCTGCCGGCCGTAGGCGTCGAGGAGGCCGCGTGCGCCCGTGACCCGGTCGCGGGCCGAGCCGACCCAGCCGACGACGGCCGCGGTGCCGGCCGGCGAGGAGACCGTCGTCACGAGTCCCTGACGTGCCATGACGTCGGCGGTCTGCAGCCTCGGAGCGCCGCCCGCCCACTCGAGGCGGAGGGCGTCCATGTCACCGTCCCCCGCCGTCGATCGAGAGCACCGGGTCGAAGGCGTGCCCTTGCGGATCGGCGTCCGGGATGCACAGACCGGCCGAGACCGTCCAGGCGTGCAAGGCGAACGGGTGCTCGTGCACACCGACGTGGAGTACGGCCTTCAGACCGGACCGCCGTAGCAGGACGAAAGCCGTCACCGCCTCGGACTTGCAGTCACCGTCGACCAGCCAGCTGCCGCGGCTGTGCGACTGCACCGCTCGTTTCAGCCGTCGGACCTCCTCCGCGGAGGGGACGTCCGCGCGCGCGTAGTCCGGGGCGGCCAAGGGCAGCAGCCGCAGGACCCGCCCGAATCCCACGGTCCGGATCATCAGGTGCACTCCGCGTAACCAAACCCCGACGCCGACGTCCACGTGCTGCTTGCGGCGTGCCTCGGCGCATCCGGCCTGCAGCAGAACGGTGACGAGCTCCGCGCGTTCCTCGGGGGTGCCCTCGGCGCACTTGCGGACGTCCGCCGCGGCCATCCCGAGAAAGCGCGTTCGTTTCCAGTCCGCGATCAGCGCTCCACCGGACATCCCGATGACACGGCAGTGCGGTGACAGGAGCCTTGCCATGGCTGCCAGGGCGTCGTTGTTCTCTGCCACCGCACTTCCTCCACGATGGAACCTTGAAGGCTCCCCTCCCTGAAGGACTCCGTTGGGAAATCCGTGAAACGGTGATGGTGAGTGTGCAGGCCTGCCATGATCGGCATGTTTGTCGA
>NZ_JBITGJ010000231.1:0-5442 GCF_044456925.1 Streptomyces sp. NPDC050743 | reverse complement strand
CGGCACCAGGGCGTGACCACGATCAGCACACCCACCACCGGCCACAAGCCGCGAGGAGCAGCACTGGGCGCAGGATTCCATCTCCACGCTCATGCTTCCCCGCCCAGGTGGGCAGAACCCGTGTCAGACCTCACGGTCCGCATGGGATCGCTTAGCTGATTAGAGACGCTACGTCAGTCGACGGCAAGACACCCTGACGAGGGAGAACTCCATGGCCAGCAGGCCAGCAGGCCAGCAGGCCAGCAGGCCAGCCGACCAACGAGGCTCGGGGCGCTTCCGATCTAGGCTGGGCCCGTACAGCCGCCCTCTGGAACTGGAGTTCTCATGCGTGTCTTCGTCGCTGGCGCCACCGGCGCTGTCGGCAGTCTGCTGGTCCCGATGCTGGTTGCGGCTGGGCACGAGGTCACCGGGACCTCACGGTCCCTGGCCGGGATCGAGCGGATCAGAAGCCTCGGAGCGACGGGATTCCAGGCGGACGCGCTCGACGCGGAGAGACTGCGGCACGCGGTCTGCGCGGCAGCACCTGAGGTAGTGATCCACCAGCTCACCGACCTCTCCGGCGCGGACGGGGCAGCAAACGGCCGAATACGCCGAGAGGGTACCCGGAACCTGGTGGAGGCCGCGAAGGCGGCTGGGGTCGGCCGGATCGTCGCACAGTCGATTTCCTGGGCGTATGCGCCGGGCGAAGGCCCTGCCGAGGAGGTGGTACCGCTCGACGGCACGGAAGCTCAACCCCGAGCCCGGATGGTGGCCGCCGTCAGGGCCTTGGAGGAGACGGCGGCCGAGTTGGAGACTGCGGTCTTGCTCCGGTACGGCCTGTTGTACGGGCCCGGCACCTGGTACGCACCGGGCGGCGCTTTCGCGGCGGCCCTGGCGGGCGACTGGTCCGCGCGCTTCCTGGGGAGCACCGCGGTGAACGACGCGGTGAGCTCCTTCGTCCACGTCGCCGACGCGGCAGGCGCCGCGCTGGCCGCGCTCGACTGGCCAAGCGGACCGGTCAACATAGTGGACGACGAGCCCGCCCCCGCCCACGAGTGGCTTCCGGCCCTGGCCAAAGCCCTGGGCGTGCCCGCACCCGGCCCGGTGGTGGGTCGGCAGGAGTGGGAGCGCGGTGCTCTCAACGCGCTTGCTCGAAGCCGGGGTTGGCAGCCCGAGTGGCCGACCTGGCGGACCGGTTTCGCCGCCCAGCGCGACATCCTGTGAGTCCTCCAGAACCCTGCTGAGGTCCTTCACCACCACCAGCTGCGCGGCCTCGCGGACTCGCTTCTGTCCCGCCCGACTGCCCGAGCCGGGCCGTTGCGCGACGACTTCCTGCGCCGCTCCGTGGACTACGGCGCCCGCGCGCGGCTGGTGGTCGGCCGACTGCGGGACCGGGCCGAAAACGACGCGGGGACCGACCCGAGCACCGTCACTCTGGGCCGTGACCTGGCCCTGTGTCTCCTCGAGCCGCACCTGGCACACGCTCTCGCCTCCAGTGGCGCAGTCGAATGGCCAAGGAGCGCACACTCCATGATCGAGAACCGCTCCGAGGAAGCCCTGCGGCTGCTCGACACGGTGTGCGAGCGATCCCTGATCCTGGTCGCCTTTCCATACGGGCCCCGGCGGCTGATCGCCCTGCGGCCGCGGGCCGATGAGACCCCCGCGCTACGGGCCGCGCCCGAACTCCTGGACGTGGTCGGCTGGGAGAACCTTGGCGAACCGGTACGGATCTTCAGTGTGCTTTCCGACGAGGCGCTCAAGGAAGCGACTGAACTGCTGACACTCGACGCTCTGCGCACTTCCCCCGCCTCCCGCCCGCCACGGCCGAAGACGCCGGGCTCCTTCTTCGACCTGCCCTGTGCGGACCTGCCCGCCCGCCTCGCCGACGCCGCCCTGGCCGGCGAGGCGCTGCCCATTGCCCCCGACGACGGTCTCCTTCTGTGCGACCCCGACTGGCTCTCCTCCGATGGGACTTAACGACTCAGTGGCGAGCCTGAGGCAACGCACCCACTTGCCCGATCGGCTGATGCCACCTCGACGTCAACCTTGGATGTTCCCCGTCACTGACACATACGCCATGCATCTCACCAGCTCATGGACGACGTGAACACTGCAGCGCGTCGTCGGCTCGGGCGCGTGACCGCGGTGGCGCGACGAGGCGCCGGCCGAAACGCCCCGGCGCTTGTTCCGGCCGGGTCGGTTTCGAGTTCGGCCGGGTGCCGCGATCCACAGGAGTTGCCGGCCACGGTGCACGAGCTGGAGGACGAGGATGTCCGGCCCGGCCCTTACACAGCCTTCGGCGGTGCCGCAGAGGTGCTGTGTGGCCTGCCGCTGGGGTCCTGGGCGCTGGTGACCTCGAAATAGGAGCACCGGGTGCGTGGCCGTTTCCTGCGGACGGGCCTGCTGGTGCCGGAGCTGATCGTGGACGCGGCCGCTGTTGGAGGACAAGCCCTCTCCCGTTCCGTATCTGAGGGCTGCCACGCGACTCGGTGCCAAGCCGGGAGACAACGGGAGTTCGAACAGCGGCGTTCTTGCCGAGTTAATACTGCAGCCGTAGATCGCGATCTTCATGTGTGGGCGGTTCGGCGCTGGTAGTAGCTTGTCTGGGATCGGGCCTGGTGGCGGCGTCGCCAGGCGGACCAGCCGAGCCGGTGGGCGGTGTCCTGGACAGGCCGGGCAACGAGCGTGGTGAACAGGCGTTGGATCTCGTTGCAGGTGAGCCGTATGAGGCCGTCGGGTGCTGGGTGGCGGGCGTGTTCGTCGGCTCGGACGACGGCGAGGAAGGCGTGCGCGAGCATGGCGAGGGTGACCCACCGGGACCAGGACGGGTAGCGGCGGACCTGGTGCTCGTCCAGGCCGGCCAGGCCCTTGCCGGCCTTGAAGAACTCCTCCACTCGCCACCTTGATCCAGCGACGCGCACCAGCTCCGTCAGCGGGACCGGCGCGCGTGAGTAGCAGCGGTAGTAGGCGAGTTCGCCGGTGCGGTGATTGCGGCGGATCAGCAGCTGGCGGATGCCCGGCCGGGAGTCGGCCAGGTCGATGACGGCCCAGTCGTAGTAGCGGGGACCTTTCGCTCCGGCCCCGGCCGACAGCTTCTGCCAGGCCCGCCGGGGCACCTTCTTTGCCAGGGCATCCGCGCGGAACTTCCCTGCGGCGGTGGTGACTTCGTGCGAGCAGGCCACCGCGAGGACATAGCCGGTGCCGCGTTCCTCCAGCGCGGTCCGCAGGTGCGGGTTGCCTCCGTAGACCTCGTCGGCCGCCACCCACGCGGCCCGGTGGTCGGCGTCCAGGAACCGGGTGACCATGCGCGTGGCCAGTTCCGGCTTGGTGGCGAAGGAGGTCTCCTCGGGCAGGCCCGCGGCCCGGCAGCGGTCGTGGTCGGCGGTCCACGAGCGCGGGACGTACAGTTCCCGGTCCACGGCCGTGTGGCCGCGCCGACCGGCGTAGACAAGGTAGACCGCGACCTGGGCGTTTTCGATTCTGCCGGCGGTGCCGGTGTACTGACGCTGGACGCCGACCGTGCCGGTGCCCTTCTTCACGTCGCCGGTCTCGTCGACCACCAGCACAGCCTGGTCATCGTGCAGATGCTCCACCACGTATCCGCGCACGTCGTCACGGACGGCGTCGGCGTCCCACTTGGCCCGCCCCAGCAGGTGCTGCATGCCGTCCGGGGTGGTCTCCCCGGCCCATTCGGCAATGGTCCAGCAGTTCTTGCGCGGCAGATCCGACAGCAGCCCGAGCACCAAGCGCCGGACCCGGCGTCGGGGTTCGACCCGCTTGAACCGGCCCGCGATCCGGCCCATCAGGCCCTCGAACGCCTCTTGCCATCGAGCAGGGTCTACGCTGTGACCTGCGGCCACCGCATGATCTTCAGTCTTCACACACCGATGATCAACGGTGGCCGCAGCCATTCCGCAGCCGGGCCACCGGCAAGATCGCGGTCTACGGCTGGAGTGCCAGGTCGCGCTGATACCAGGTGCCCGGCTTACCACCGAGGTCGGCCGGGTCTGCCGGGCCGACCGGGACGAACCCGGCCTTGGTCAGCACCCTCTGGGACGCGGCATTGGCGTGGGAGGTGGCTGCGCGCAGTGCGCGCAGCCCGTGCCGTGCCGCCGCCAGCTGGCACAACTCCCGGAGGGTCGCGGTCGCAACGCCGCGGCCGGCGACATGCTGCGCGACCCGATAGCCGAGGTTGGCAGTGCCGTCTTTGAAGTCGTACAGGTTGAACCGGCCCAGAATCGAGCCGTCCGTGGCGACCAGCACGTAGAAGGCGCAGCCGCCGGCCTCTTGCTCGGCCAGCATGGCGCTGTGCCGGTCGGCGAACTGGTCGTAGAACTCGTCGCCTCGGTCAGAGATCGAGGCAGCGAAGTAGGCGCGGTTCGCCAGTTCGAAGGCCAGGACCGCCGGGGCATGACCAGCATCCAACTGCTTCAGCTCGGGCACGGCGCGACTCTACCCGGACCGCGCGCCGAGGCCACCTGAGTTTCCATCAGCGGCAGACAGCCCCAAGACCATGGCACATCACGATCTACAGCTGGAGTATTAAGCGGATCGACGGTCTTTCTGCGGGTAAAATCGAAGAATTCTCTGGGGTGAGAAACTGTTGTGAAAGCACACTCGGCATTCGAGTGACATGCGCGCTTTCCATGAGCTTTCGAAGGGGCAGGCGTGCCGACCGGCCGTATACGGCGCCGCGTCGGGCCGGGCGCGAACCCGTGCGTCCGAGAGGGGTGGAACCCCTGCCCGCCGCCAAGTCGACCGATATCACGATTCCCGCGCGTCACACGCTCGCCTCGCCCATTGATGGTTAGTGTTCTGATGATGAATCAGTTAAATCGGCGTCGACGCGGAGAGACAACATGCTCAGGGGATTCAAGAACTTCCTGATGCGGGGCGACATCGTCGTCGTGGCGGTGGGTTTGATCGTCGCGTTGGCACTCAGCACCCTCATCAAGTCGTTCACGGACAACGTGATCAACCCAATCATCGCGCGGGCGCAAGGGGGCCGGAACTTCGGGCTCGGGTGGCAGCTCGGGCGGCCCGCGAACAAGGCGACCTTCCTCGACATCGGGTCGTTCATCTCGGCGGTCATCTACTTCGTCATCTTCATGGCCGTCGTCTACTTCCTGATCGTCGTGCCGTACAAGAAGTTCCAGGCCCGGCGCGGTGTGGCCGCCTTCAAGGAACCCGGCGCGGTGAAGACGTGCCCCGCCTGCCTCTCCGAGGACATTCCCGCCCAGGCGAGCAAGTGCCGGCACTGCGGGACGGAACAGCGCGTGTCGGGCACGCCGCCCCACCCGTAGCCCGCACCCAATGCGCCAACGGACGTGGCAGTGTCGACTTCCCGCAGCCGCCCTCTTTCGCACTGCCACTGAGCCTTTCCCGGTAAGCGATCATGCCTGTGTGTGATCGTTTAGACGGTGCGGTCGTATTCGAGCTGGAGCAGGACGAGGGCTGCGGCGG
>NZ_JBITGJ010000230.1:0-5536 GCF_044456925.1 Streptomyces sp. NPDC050743 | reverse complement strand
GCAGACGTGACAATCCTTCAGCTCACACGCCCTGACGCAGCATCGGAAGAAAACTCACACCCCAGCCGAGCCGCCTAAACGATCGACGTTGGGCCCACAGCCGTGCGGGCAGCGGAGGGCGGTGGGGCGTTGTCCACGGGTCGGCCTGATCAGCAGGAACGAGCGGGCTCCGGGCCTCCCGGCACTTCAAAGATCCATCCTGCGTGACGGCCATCAACATTCACTTGTAGGTTTCCCGATCAGGAGTTCTGAAATTAGTCGGGGCAGACTGCCGCGGCAACTCTGACGCGCCCGGTGCGCTCCGTCAGATCATGGACCTCGGGCATCGGGCCGTGCAGAAACGGATTGTTCTGGCTACGGCTGCATAAGCGCATGTCGGCCGGGTTCGCCATAGCCGGGTGGACCAGCCCCGCGAGGGACCACGCCATCTTGGATGGCCCGGGTAAGTTTTTGAGACCAGTAGCGCTTAGATACAGAATTTTGGCACTTGAATTCAATTCTGCGCAGATTCAGTTTTTCTGAGTTGCTAGTAGTAGTTTGCGGGCTCAGACTGGTTCTTGAGCCGGAGACGCGCTCGCCGCGCACCTTCGGATCGAGGTCGCCACTGCGTATGACGGGCAGTTTCGAAGGTCGGTCGCAGTCACCCCGCACAGACTCAGCTCTTGCTTCGAGCCGCCGTGCATCGGCCCATGTGAGTCCTTCGATGACTGTGGGACAAGGAACTTGAAAGGAAACCCTTAACATGGCGCGTGCAGCACTGAAGAAGGTCCTTATCACAGGAGCGGGCACTGGCTTCGGGTTCGAAGCCGCCATGCGCCTCGCCGAGAAGGGCTTCGACGTGATCGCCGGGGTGGAGATCTACGCCCAGGTGCAGACGCTGAAATGGCAGGCGGCTGAGCGCGGGGTCAGGCTTCGGGTCGAGAAGCTCGACGTGACCAACGACGGAGACCGCCGCAAGGCCCTCGACTGGGGTGTGGAGATTCTGGTGAACAATGCCGGCGTCGGTGAGGGAGGCTCCACGGTCGACATTCCCGAGTCGAACATTCGGCACCAGTTCGAGGTCAACGTCACGGGGCCGCTCGTCCTCACCCAGGGAATCGCCAAGCAGATGATCAACCGCGGGGCCGGCCGCATCGTCTGGATGTCCTCGCGGGAAGGCTTGAACGTCAACCCGTTCACCGGCATCTACTCTGCCTCGAAGCACGCGATTGAGGCGATCGCCGAGACCATGGCCTACGAGCTGCAGGAATACAACATCGAAGTCGCCACAGTCAACCCGGGACCCTTCCTGACAGGCTTCAACGACCGCATGTTCCAGACCTGGGAAAGCTGGGAGGACGACCCGTCACAGAGGCTCTTCGACTATTCCAAGCTCGCCTTCCCCCGCCCGCAATTCGACCCTGAAGCGGTCTTCGCCACGCTGACGGCTGTCGCCGCCGGAGAAGTCGACAGCTACCGCAACCTGGAGCCCAAGTCGATGGTTGAGGAGACCAAGCGCCTCCAGGCGGTTCCGTGGGAGCGCAAGGTCACGGACGGCCTCGGGACCCGCCACCCGGCCATCCAACACTCCTACGAGATGCAGCCCGAGACTCCCGTGGGGTGATCGCCTCCCGGACGACTGCGAGTGGCATGGCCGCCTCGGACGCGCTGCGGGCAGAACCCGAGTGCGAAGGCGGCCATGTGCGGCAACGCCTACGGCTACGTGAAGAAGGCGGCAGCGTTGGTGAACGCTGCCGCCGGGCGGCTGCCCGAGTGGAAGAAGCAGGCCATCGTACGGACAGCTGAGGAGACGATCGCGGGGGAGCTCGACGACCACTTTCCGCTCTTCGTCTGGCAGACGGGGTCGGGCACCCAGAGCAACATGAACGTCACCGAGGTCATATCCAACCGTGCATCACAGCTGCTCGGCGGCACGCTCGGGACGCAGCAGCCGATCGCCCCGAACGACGACGCCAACATGGGGCAGTCCAGCACGACAGCTTCCCGACCGCGATGCACATCGCCTCCGTGCAACAGATCGACGAGCATCTCTTGCCTCAGGCCCGGGAACTCGCCGCATCCATCGAGGCAAAGGCCACGCAATGGGCCGAGGTCGTCAAGATCGGCCGCACGCACCTCGAGGACGCCGTACCGCTCACCGTCGGACAGGAGTGGTCCGGCTATGCAGCGCAACTGCACGCCTGCATCCAGGAAATCGAGCACAGCCGCCGCTGCCTGCTCGACCTCGCCCTGGGTGGCACCGCCGTCGGCACGGGGCTGAACGCGCCAAAGGGCTTCAGCCGGGACGTCGCGAACAAGATCGCCGAATTGACCGGCAAGCCCTTCGCCACGGCCGAGAACAAGTCCATGGCACAGGGGTCCCTGGACCCGATGGTGCGGGCGCACGGGGGACTGCGCGGACTGGCCGTGGCCTTGATGAAGATCGCCAACGACATGCGGTGGCTGGCCTCGGGCCCACGCAGCGGATTCGCCGAGCTACTGCTTCCACAGAACGAACCCGGCTCCTCGATCATGCCCGGCAAAGTCAATCCGACCCGGTGCGAAGCCATCGTCATGATCGCAATTCAGGTGCTCGGCAACGACTCAGCAGTTGCCTTCGCCGGCAGTCAGGGAAACTTCGAGCTGAACGCTATGCGCCCGGTCATTACGTTGACGAGAGCCTGATGCTGGTCACGGCGCTGAGCCCCGTCATCGGGTATCAGAACGCTGCATACATCGCCGAATCCGCGCTGACCAATGGTCAGACGCTCAAAGAGGCGGCCCTGGCCAGCGGGCACGTCCACGAGAAGACATTCGACTCCGTTGTCGATCCGCTCTCCATGGTCGGCCACGGCTTTTCCGGCGCCTGACGCAGAGGCTCTGGACGGCTTCGAGGACTACCCCGAGGCTGGAGAGGGGATCGCACCGAGCCTCCTCTGTACATCACACTCAGCGTGGCCGTCATCCTGCGGGTCCGTGAGGAGGGCGGCGACGCCGGTCGGCGTCATGACGCCCGCACGCCGGCCCCCGGAGGAAGCCGTACGGTCACCGAGTCGTCGACACCGGTTCAGGGATCGCCGCAGAGGATCTGCCCGGGGTCTTCGACCGCTTCTGGCGGCCGGAGAAGTCACGCAGTCGACAGCACGGCGGAAGTGGACTCGGCCTGTCGATCGTCCGCAAGCCGTGCCGAGGCTCACGGCGGAGAGGTTACGGCGTCGAGCGCCCCGGGAAGCGGCTCGGTCTTCACCTTCAGTCTCCCGGGCTGACCGTCGACGGCGCGGGACCGATCCCACGGTCCTCGAACTCGGCTGCCGCCTGATTACCCACCGTCAATGCACCTTTTTTCTGTGCCGTGTCAGGGTGCGTATGTATGGGGGTGTGAGATGGACAGCCAGCCACCAGACCCGTACCGGCTACCATGGATGCATGTGCATCGATAGAACATGCACGCCAGGAATGGCATCCAGGCGCCACCCACGCACGAAAGCGGCGTCACACTGCTGGGCATAGGAACTTTTTACCTCCTTTTCACTCTCAGGGAAAGCGTAGGGGTGCCCGCAAAAGGTACGGTGCAGACCCGCGACAGATAGGGAATGCAGTGCATCTGACTCGCGTGGTTGTCAGTCCTGTCCGACCCGTCGGCGCTGGCACATTCCGGAAGGCGCGCAATTAAAGCCCATGTATCGCTGACCACGACTGGGTTCAGGTGTGCGATCGAATTTCTGCAGGCGAGCAGGGAAAGAGAAGCGCTGCGGTGCGTAGTGAAGTTCTCAAAAATCCGGCCAACCCATCAAGTGATTTCGGTCATGCGACGAACTTTGCAAGCACCGTGAATCTGACCGCTCGGCAAATTCATGAATCTGTGCATCCTTTCGCGGAATGGGAGGGCGGTCCGTTCGCGCACCTGAACGGTCTGGAAATCCCCCAGCCCGACTCTGTTCGTGGATTCAATTTCTCGGCGAACGGGCACCTGTTCGACGATCTGCTGTCGGCTGAGGTGTACTGTGATTCTTTGACAGGAATCTCCGGACGCGGCGAGGGGCAGTACCCGATCGTCGCCGACCTGGTCACCGCAGGCTCCCTCAGATTCACAGGAAGAACAGGGGAGAGCGTCGTAGAGCCGGGTCAGATCTGCATTCGCGACACGAACATGCCGTGGAAGTTCTCATGTGCAGCAGGTACACGCATCCGCGTGGTCACCATTCCACGACCGCTGCTCGTTTCTCGGATCGGGTCGGCAAGAGTTTTCAATCACGCCTATGTGGCGGACGCGATGACTCCTGAAGTTCGATTCCTGACGAACTTCCTGGAGGTGGTCGAGCGCAGCAGTGCCGACCTGGATCGCTCGCCCTCGGCGCGAAACCTTGCACTGAGTGCCTGCACGACCTTGTTCTCTGAAATCCTCTCCCAACACCCGGAAGCGACGCTTTCCGATCATCCGCAAACCGCTCTGCAGGTAGCAAGGAATGTCATCGAAAAGAATCTGGAAAGGGGTGACCTGTCTCCGGCCGTGATCGCCCACATGACAGGCGTCTCGCTGCGGACGCTGCAGCGGTCGTTCGCGGAATCAAATGATTCCATCATGGCATTCGTTCGCCGCAGTCGCCTGCAGAGGGCTCACGACGATCTCATCAAGCTGGGCAGCGCGGCCAGGGTCTCTGAAATCGCCGCCCGGTGGCATTTTTCTGACGCCAGTCACTTCATCAGGAACTTTAAATCAACCTATGGAGTCAGTCCAGCCGCGTATCTGCGGGCGTATGGGACTCCTGACGGTGGAGCGCAGGTCTCGATGCATCATGAAGGCGGCGCCCCTGTCAGAGTGTGAGATCGGGAACGCTGTCCTGTCGGCCCCGGCACGCGTGGTGTCGGGCAGACCCGGCGTCTGCCGGGTCTGCCCGCCGAGGTGTCATCCGAAGACGATGACCTGGCGTCCGATGACATCGCCACGGCCCAGGGCGTCCAGGTTCTCGTTGATGTCCTCCAGCCTGACCTTGGTCACGTTGTGTTTGACGAGGCCGGCCTCGGCGAGCGAGAGCACCTCGACGAGGTCCAGGTGGTTGCCCCAGAAGGAACCGATGTAGGACAACTCGGTGCCCACGAAGGGGAACTGCCGGTGCTCGACGCGCTGGCTCATCAGGCCGACGGCCGCCAGCGCACCCTCGGGGCCCAGTAGGTCGAAGCCCATGGAGATGGACGGCTCGCTGCCGACGCAGTCCAGGATGGCGTGGATCGTCCTGCGGCCGGTCAGCCTCTCCAGTTCGTCCTGGATGGCCTCCGTGGCCTTGTCCCTGACGTTGATCCCGTGGTCCGCGCCGTTCTCCTTCGCCACGTCCAGCTTGCTGTCCGTCCGCGCGAGCGCCACCACGGTCGCGCCGCCGCCGAGCAGCTTCGCGTACTGGACCGCGTAGCTGCCCAGCCCGCCGATGCCCGTGACCGCGACGGTACGGCCGGGGCCGAGCTTGCCGGGTCTTCAAAGTTGAGCGGTGCGGAGGTATCCGCGGGCTCGGCGGGTGGTGACGCAGCGTGTGCGTAGCCGCTGGTTCGTAGCGTTGCGGAA
>NZ_JBITGJ010000229.1:0-5709 GCF_044456925.1 Streptomyces sp. NPDC050743 | reverse complement strand
CCGCCCGGGTGTAGAGGCAGTCGTAGAACGCGACACGAAAGTGGGACAGGACGCCCAACGCGGCGTCAGTGGATCGTTCAGGGGCGAGACTCTTCGCCAGCGGCCGTTCCTTCACGCGACGTTGCTCGACACCTCGAAGCGTGAAGAACGGCCGCCCTGTTGTCCCGGGAACGAACCAAGATCAGCAGGTCAGGTGAACGGCCCAGGTTAAACACCAAGCTGAGGTGCTGTGTGTGATGCGGAAGAGGTCGTCCTCGTCGGCGGTGGTGGGGACGATCACGGTGAGGACGCGGTCGGTTGCTGCTCCGCAGCGGGGACACTGCGTGGGCGGATGAGTGCGTGGCCGCATGCATCATCTCCTCAGTCGGTTGATCGCCAAGGTAGCCAACCCCGGTGTGCACCGCGGGTGATCGGGAGGGCCGAGGGCTTCGTGCCCGGTCAGGGTGCTGCGCTCGTCGCTGTCCGTGTTGGTGGCGCGGTGGTGAAGGGGCGGTTGTCGCGGAGCAGGGCCCAGAGGACGTCGACGCGGCCGCGGGCGAGGGCGATGACGGCGGGGATGTGCTTGTGTCCTTGGGCTCGTTTCTTGAGAGGATGTTCTGAGCCGGTATGACCGCCTTGTGGTCGCCTGATCGTGTGGGTTTGGGTGATTCGGGCCGGTCGCGCGGCTTGGTCCTGCTGGGCTGTTCGGGTGAGTGATCGCAAGCCCCACAAGAGCGACCTATCCGATGAGCGGTGGGCGCTGATCGAGCCGGTGATCGCGGCCTGGAAGGCCGACCACCCGTCGCCGACGGGACATCAGGGCCGTTACGAGATGCGGGAGATCGTCAACGCGATCCTGTACCAGGGCAGGACCGGCTGCCAGTGGGACTATCTCCCGCACGACCTGCCACCGAAGTCGGCCGTCTACTACTACTTCGCGGCCCGGCGCGACGACGGCACGGACGTGAAGATCAACGACCTGCTGCGCTGGCAAGTCCGCGAGAAGGCCGGGCGGGCAGAGGATCCGAGCCTGGTCGTGATCGACACCCAGAGCGTCCACGCGGCGGTGAACGTGCCCGCGGCCACGACCGGGAAGGACGCGGCCAAGAAGGTGCCAGGCCGCAAGCGCGGGGTGGCGGTCGACGTCCTCGGCCTGGTCATCGCCGTGACCGTGCTGGCCGCCAGTGCCCACGACAACACATTCGGCATCGCCCTGCTCGGCCAGGTCGCCCCCATCGGCACCATCAAGAAAGCCCTGGTCGACCAGGGCTTCAAGAAGACCGTCGTCGAGCACGGCACCACGGTCGGCATCGACGTCGAGATCGTCGAACGCAACCCCGCCGACAAGGGCACCGGCTTCGTCCCGCAGGCCAAGAGATGGATCGTGGAGCAGACGCTCGGGCTCCTCATGCTGTTCCGGCGGCTCGTACGGGACTACGAGAGCAGGCCGAAGTCGTCCGAATCCAGGGTGCGCTGGGCCATGATCGACGTGATAGCGCGCCGGCTCACCGGCCAAACTACGCCCACCTGGCGCGGGTGACCCGTGGACGCCCAGGTCACACCGCTCCTGGCGCGGATCGACGCACGCGAGCGGGAGCTCGGCACCGCCGCGGACCAGCTCCGCACGCAGATCGACGAACTCGCCGCCCGCCTGCGCGAACTCGACGAGGAGATCGGGAACCTGGCGGTGACCCGCAAGACGCTCCTCGCCCTACCCCCGACGGCTCCGGATCCGGCCGATCCGCCGCCGGTCCTGCCGGCCCACCCGGCCTACCAGCAGATCCTCGGCGCATTCGCCGACGCCGCCGGACCGATGCGCGCCCGCGACCTGTGCGAGCGCCTCGACCTCGCCGTCATGCCGAAGAACATCGAGAGCACCCGGCACAAGCTCAAGCGCCTGGTCAGTCTCGGTGTCCTAGCCGAGCGCGAACCGGGCCTGTTCGCCCGGCGCCGCCCGTAGCCTCTCACATCAAGCCGTAGATCACGGCCACGCACTCGTCGTCCGGCTCAGCACGCCCGCTGCGACCGCGAACATTTACGAAGGCCAGGGACTGTTGCTTGGATCACGGCTAGGCCGGATGATGGCGGCAGCACAGACGTGGGTGGAGCTCCTCCCATATTGATTGGCACGTGCCCTGTCGTCGTGCAAGCATCTGCGAATGCCCACACTTGCCGATGATCTCGGCTGCCTCTCCTACGTCGTCGCCGGTGACGGACCGCCCGTCGTCCTCGTGCACGCCGGCGTCGCCGACCACCACATGTGGGACGCGATCGTGCCCGCCCTGGCAGAACAGCACACCGTCATCCGGTACGACTTACGCGGCTTCGGTGAATCCACGGCACCGACTGGCCCGTTCAGCGAGACTGACGATCTGCGCCGCCTCCTGGACCACCTCGGCTACGAATGTGTCCGACTCGTCGGCGCGTCCTGGGGCGGCCGCGTGGCCGTGAACTTCACCCTCGCCCATCCGGGCAGGGTCCACTCCCTGGCCGTGCTCGCCCCGCCGTGGCCGGGATACCACTGGTCCACGAAAATGGTCGCCTACGACGAGGCGGAAACGGCGGCTCTGAGCGTCGGCGACCTGGACACCGCCGTCGGCATCAACCTGGACATGTGGCTGCGTGGGCCGGTTCGAAGCTGGGAGAACGTCGCCGCTGGACTGGCTGACCAACTCCGAGGCCCGCTACGGACATCGCTGGTGAATCAGGGCATCGTCGGGGAGTACTCTCAGGGTTCCCCAGCTGGCGACATCACCGGCATCTCCGTCCCCACACTGGTCGGGATCGGCAAGTTCGACGTTGCCGACTTCCAGGACATCGGCCGGCGCTACGCCTCCGAGATCCCCGATGCCACCCTGGTCGAGTTCGCCACCGCAGCTCACCTCATCGCACTGGACGCGCCCACCGAACTCACCGCGGTACTGGGCCCGTTCCTCGCCCGTTAGAGCTCGGAGCACGATCAAGGACCGCCGCGGGGGGGGGGTGCCTCTATGGGGTTCGTCAAGGAATCGGGCTGCGTTCGGGAGGCGTGGGCGGGCAGCATGGCGGGATGCCAGATCTGCTGTGGGACGACGTCAGGAACTTCTTCGACCCTGACTTGATGGGTGCGCTGCCGGACGTGTCTGTGGAGGGCACCTCGGTGGAGGACTGGCAGGCGGTGTTCGATCTGGTCCGGTCGAGCGGTTGGCTGTGGGAGTACTTGGAGGGCGGCGTCGCTGGTCCGCTGCCTCCTGCGGTGCAGGTGCTGACGCGTCCGGCCGATGCCGAGACGGCCCATCTGCGGGTCTGGCCGGTCCCGGACGTGCTCGTGATCTTCCGTCCGATGTCTGCCGAGGAGATCGACTTCGATGTCGACCTTCGAGAGCTGCAGGGCCAGGAAGGAGTGGACGTCCTGTGCCGGTTCCTGGCCGCGGTCGGCCGGCGGCTGGGCAAGCCGGTGGCCATGACCGCCGAAGGCGACCACGGGAACCCGGTGCTCGGGTTTGATCCCGACGCAGACCGCGTGGTGTTGGTGGCGGACCCGCAGCTCAACTGACCGCTGTGGCCGGTCGCGACTCGTAGAAGGTGCCGTCGCGGAGCATGGCGAACAGGACGTCGACCCGACGCCTGGCCAGACACAGGAGTGCCTGGGTGTGACGCTTGCCCTGGCCGATCTTCTTGTCGTAGTAGGCCCGGGAGGCCGGATCGCTGAGCGAGGCGAACGCGGCCAGGAAGAACGCCCGTTTGAGCTGCTTGTTGCCCCGGCGGGAAGGTTGCTCACCGCGTATGGAGGATCCGGAGCTGCGAGTCGCAGGAGCGAGCCCAGCGTAGGAGGCGAGGTGGGCGGCGGTCGGGAAGGCGCTGGCGTCGCCGACGTCGATCAGGACCCGGGCACCGGTCCTCGTCCCGATGCCGGGCATAGAGGTCAAGATCTTGGACAGCGGGTGCTCGTCCAGCAACTCCTGGATCCGCTTCTCCAGGAGTTTGCGCTGGTCGAGGACGGCCCGCAGCGAGCCGGTCAGGCTCGGCACGATCAGCGCGGCCGCCTCGGTGCCTGGGACGATCACGGTCTGCTCGTCGAGCGCGGTGAGGATGTCCTCGACGAGGCGCTCGAACATGCGCGGGGCCAAGGGCCGGGCGATGTTGAGCAGGCGGCGGCGTCCGGCCTTGCGCAGTGCTGCTGGTGAGCCGAACCGCTCCAGCAGGGCCAGGACCGCCGGGTGGTCCAGTCGTGGTCCCATCACACGTTCCAGGTGCGGGTGGATCTGGGTGAGCAGGCCGCGCAGGCGATTGGCGATGCGGGTCGCCTCGCCGGCGAGGTCGTCGTCGAAGCCGACGATCATCTCCAACTCGGCGATGGTCTCGTCGGTGAGCTCGATGCCGCGCAGGGTGTGCGGCATGGTGCGGGCGGCGTCCGCGATGACTGCCGCGTCGCGGGCATCGGTCTTGGCCTCGCCGGGGTAGAGGTCGGCGATCCGGCGCATCGTCAGACCGGGCAGGTAGGCGACGCGGCAACCGGCATCCCGGGCGACCGCCAGGGGCAGGGCGCCGATGGAGGCGGGCTGGTCGACCACGACCAGGACGGTGCCGTGCTTCGCGGCGAGCTTTTCCAACACGCCTCGCATCTTGGGCTCGCTGTTCGGCAGCCGCTTGTCGAGGACCCGCTTGCCGGCCCGGGTCACCGCGGTTCCGTGGTGCTCGCCCTTGCCGACGTCCAGGCCGAGGAAGACGTCCACGTCGCCGGTGTCGATCACGCTGATCCCTTACGAGGTCGTGCTGTCCCGGCCTCGTTGGCGTGGCATCAGTCGCCGGCATCCACGTTACGAAGAGCCTCCCAGCACGCTGGTGGTCCTGCCTCTATCAGCGGTCTACCGATGCCTCCGGCCCGGTGACACCACCCCCCGGATCATGCGAACTACAGGGGGGAACAGTCATGCCGAACCGGAGGCCGGGAGCCCCGTTTCGGGGCCACGAAGAAGGTAACGGGGGGAATCTTGTGTCGCCGGACGGCTCGGGCTTGGTTGGATCACCCTGCAGCAACCGGGGCATATAGGTTCAGAATGTCCTCTCAGCCAAGGACGTGCGCCTCTTCCTCGACTGGGCTCGGCAGGGGTGCCAGTGCTGTGCTCAGGGACGTGACGCCGCCCGTCCGGCCGGTGAGCAGCGTTGCTGTGCTGCGGTTCCCAAGCGGTGCTGCGAGCGTCGGCTGTCGCCTCGCATGGTCCAGTACCTTCACGCCGTGCTGCGGAACGCCCTTCAGCACGCGGTCGGGGAGGAACTGGTGCAGCGCAATGTTGCCAAGCTCGTGCAGGTGCATACTCCCCGGTACCGCGTCGGGCGCGGCCTGTCCGTCACCGAGGCGAAGAAGCTCTTGGCCGACGTGCGTGACGACCGGCTGAGCGCGGCATACGTGCTCGCCTTGTACCTGGGGCTCCGGCGCGGCGAGCTGCTGGGGCTCCACTGGCCGGACGTTGACCTGGACGGGGGATCGCTGGAGATCCGTACGACTCTGCAGCGGGTCAACGGAGAGCTGACGCTGACCGCGCCCAAGACGCGCCGCTCGGAGCGGCCCGTACCGCTCCCGGCCGTGTGCGTCGACGCACTCCGCCGGCACCGTGAGCGCCAGGCGGAGGAGCTTGAAGGCTCCCCTCCCTGGAGGGAGGGGATGCGTCACCCTCCAGGGCTGAGCGGGGATTTACGGCTCAGGCCGCCACCGGAGCCGGCGGCTCGGGTGGTCTTACGCCCTCGGCA
>NZ_JBITGJ010000228.1:0-5714 GCF_044456925.1 Streptomyces sp. NPDC050743 | reverse complement strand
CCGTTCTTTCATGCCCACGGCCGCACCCGTACCTCTGTCCAGATGATCACCCGCGCCGCACACTTCGAACGAAATCCGGTTTGCCACAACGCACTCAGGTATCCCCATTGGCCGGGGCTCCGTCAAATGCTCCGGGAGATGCTGGCCGGTGACACCACCACGCTGCTGAAAGTCCTCGTCGCTGTACTTCCCAGCAACCTGGGGGACCAGTCGGAGACAGCGGTCCACTGCCTGAGCTCCACCCTCGACGGCCGCTACACCGCCGACCAGACAAAGGCAGCTCTTGCCGAATTCGTCCGGGTCGCACCTCAGTTCGGGAAATTCTGGGTCTCGAATCTCTCGTCGTGCACCTCATGGCCCGTCCCGGCCAACCAGACCGCGCATCCCATCACCGCGCCCGGTGCCGCACCGATTCTGGTCGTGGGCACCACGCGCGACCCCGCAACCCCGTACAACAACGCACAAGCACTCGCCCGCCAACTCCAGTCCGGCCGACTACTCACCTGGGACGGTGATGGTCACACCGCCTACGGACAAGGGAGCGCCTGCATCGACAACGCTGTCGACCACTACCTGCTCGACGGGCGTCTTCCAAGGGTCGGCACGAACTGTACTGACGCACCCGACAACGCGAACAGACCTGTGGGCTCAGCGCCCGAAGCCCGCCACACCCGCCGGAATGCGCCGATGACGCTACACAGGAGATAACGAAACTGCACACGCCCCCGACAGCGGGCAACATCGAACCGCTCACCAGGGCGAGCATGGCCGAACAGCTCCTGGAAGCCCGCATCTACGAAATCTACGAATAGGCCACATGAGGTCGCAGGCCGGTCAAGACAACTCCTCAAGCCCAATCGTCTGCCTTGTCCTCCGATCGAATCGAAGCCCCACGCAATCCCTGGCCAACACCCCTGACGACAGTCTGACTGACGCGCTCCGGGTCTGGTGGAGGCTCTGGCCTGCTCCCGCTGACGAAGGGCCGGGACTCGCGCGGTGAGAACCGCGCCAGTTTCGATTCCCGATCCGGGGTCCGGCGGCCCCAAATCACCTCGCCCCTCAACTCCACCTCACGAAGCCCTGCAGCCGAGGATCCGGCTGCTGCCCGAACTCGCGCCGCCCGCCCCGAGCTGCTGCTGGCCGGGCAGGCGCTGACCGATCGAGGCCGGCCGCGTCGTGACCGTGATGCTGGAGGCTGGCTGCAACCGCGAGCAACTGCGGCACGTCATTGCTGCCCGGCCCCTGCCCGATCCGGTACGGACCACGGTCGGCGCGATCACTCGCCGCCCACCTACCCGCCCCCCGCCATCGCAGCCGACCACCACGACCAGCCCGCGCGGGGTACCCCACTGCCGCAGCCGATGACCGGCTCCGCCGTCGCTCGCACGGTGGCGAGGCCCTGACCTACCGGGCCCTTGTCGAATGCGCTGGCTGCGGCATGCCCGGAACCGCCGCCGGCGAGGACCTTTGCCCGGCCTGCCTCGGCTGGCCGCTCTACCGCACCTGCCCGGGCCCCACCCACCCCGACGGCAACGGCCGCTGCACCACGTGCGCCTCCGCCCTGACAGACCACCACCTGGAAAGAAACACCTCGTGACGGACACCCTCCACACGCCGCCGCCGACCACGCCCGCGCACCACGAGCGCCTCTTCACCCGTGATCCGGGGCGGTGGGAGAAGGAACGCTCCCGCGCCCTGCGGACCGGCCACGTCCGCGACCACACCTGCTCGGCCGCCTGCGAGCCCGTGCTCGTTCGCGAACGCACCCTCTGGGGCTGGCTCGCCTGGACCGTCCCCGGCGACGGCTACCGGCCGAACTCCCCTACCAGATCGGGGTGCTCACCCCGTCGGCGACGCGCACGCAGCGCTTGGCCCTGCGCTGGCCGACCAGGCGGCCCGCCCGGCGCATCGGCCTGGCCCCCGGCATCCCCGGCTCGCTGCGCTTTACTGCCGTCGCGGTCGCGCTCTTCAAACTGCTCGCCGGCCTGTTGCCATGGCCGATGGCATCATGGCCGACGTCGCGCTGCCAGCGAGCCTGCTCGCGCCGCTGCTCGTCGAACACCTGCCGGGCACGCTGGACACCCGGGCCCGCGAACACGTCCGCAGCGTCGAAGGCGCCAGCGCCTGCCGCCAACTCTGCATGCTCAGGACACCGGGTTTGGTCCGGGCGGGTTCTCCGCCAGGAGGTCGAGGCCCAGTGGGGTGAGGAAGAGCAGTGTGCTCGTGCCGCGCCGGGAGCAGTTGATCAGGCGTGCCTCACGTAGCGCTTTGAGGTGGTAGCTGGTGGCCGCCGGTGAGAGGCCGATGCGCTGGGCGACTTCGCCGGCCAACGCACCGTCCGCGGCGATGCGCAGCACCGCGGCCCGGGTTGTACCCAGAAGGGACTTAAGGGTGTCGTGCCCGGGACGCTGAGCATGCGGGCGCCACCATTCGGCGGTTCTCTCGACGGGATAGATCACAACCGGTGGGAGGCCGGGGTCGATGAGGGTGACAACGGTCCGCCAGCAGAACACCGAGGGCACCAGCGTGACACCGCGCCCTGCGAGATGGATGTCGCGGTCCTTGGGATAGTCCGCTTCGAGAACGGGCGGCGTCCACCGGAGCAGGGGTCGGAAGCTCTCCAGCAGGGCGTCGGCGCCGCCGTGCAACAGCGCACGGCCCCGCCCGGCCACGTCTGCTTGGGCGTGGGCCGAGACCCGGGACCAGTCGGGTAACAGGACCGACTCGTAGTAGCTGGACAGTGCTTGACCCAATGACGTGACCGCCGCTGCCTCACCGCGCACGAGCGGGGCTGTCCACTCGGGCAGTGCGGGCATCGCGGCGAGTTCCCGAGTGAGGCGCTTGCCTGGTGTGGACAGCACGGCCTCGATGCCGCATTCCATCCCTGCTGCGGCCTGCGAAGGCGTGAGGAAGTCCGGGAAGTCACCGTAGGGCGGGGCGAGGGCGCGCAGGAGCCGCGGCATCCACACGGGAAGCCGGCGCAACCGCTCGCGTGCCCTGGCCCGCCACGCGTCGAACACCGCTCTGCCCTCGCGGTGCCCAGCAGGTTGGTGCTGAGTACGACCTCCCAGAGCGGATCGGGACACGCTGCAACACGAGTACGCGCAAGATCGTCGCTGGTGAAATGCAGTCGGAGCACGCCTCCCCCCTCCCCGTGTCACAGCGGAATCTAGCGCCACAAAAGATCCCTGACCAGCGTTCTTCCAGCACCTTGGAACGTGGTGGACCGGTGGGCCGGGTGCCCGCGACGATGAGGGCCGCACGGCGTGACCGCACACTGTGTTGACTGGCAGAAGGAGTCGTCTTCGGTGATACGCGTCAAAGCATCACTCACGGCACTGGCCCTGACGGTGGCGTCAGGCACCGCAGCCCTGGTGTTCGCCTCGCCTGCGCAGGCGGCCACCTGCTCGTGGTACTCCGGGCAGTTCGGCAACTCGTCGAACTGCGACAATCAGGACCCCGACGCTCTCGGTTCCGCCTGCGGCGGCGACGCTCGCACGGTGGCCTCCGTCGTGATGAAGCGGAGCTACGACGGCGCTGCGACCGGGCCGACCGTGGACCTGCGTTACAGCGCCAACTGCCGCACCGTGTGGGCCCGTATTCGCGGAGCCTGGGGGGCCGACTACGATCAGATGGGCTGTACAGTCACCATCCACCGCAACTCCGACGGTCAGGAACTCTACAGATCCCCGTCCTTCGGCTCGACGAACGCCACCGTCTGGACCAACGTCCTCTACGACGCCGGCGTCACCTCATACGCCAGCGGCCACTGCGACACCAGCCCCGGCTACAAGTACGACGGCGCCACGAGCAACTGGTAGAGCCACACCTCTGTGCCGGATCCGGAACCGGATCCGGCACAGACGCGCGTCGCGGAGACGGTGGCTTCGCCGGTCAGGCACCGGGCCATCGGGTCAGCCACCGCGAGGCGGAACACGGCTTCGGAAGCGGGCTTGGAGGGTTTCGTAGTCGCGGGCCAGTCAGCAGTGGAATAACGGCCGACCCACAGTCCGCTGCATCGCCCACCTAGGCGGCAGTGGGTGAATCCCCGTGGTGCTGACGAAAACGGACCCTGTTCCCTGTGGGGTGGAGAGCTGCTGGTCCCGTGTCCGGCAGCGTTCGCCTCGGATGAAGGGTGATCTCCCGGCGGACTGCCCGGACCGTTAGGTTGGCGAGATGAAGATCCTTCATCTTTCCGATACGCACCTCGACCGTGCGGCAGCCCCGGACGCCGACGGAGCCGATGGCACTGAGGCACTGCGGCACCTGCTCGCCGACCTGGTCCACCTGAGCGACCTTGACGCTGTCATCGTCACGGGAGACGTCGCGGACGACGGATCCAGGGAGGGATATGCGCGAGCGCGTGAACTGCTGAGCGGCTACGCGAGGAAGCGGGGCGCATCGGTGTTCTACGCGACCGGGAACCACGACGAGCGGGCGGCGTTTACCGACGTGCTCGGCTGCGGCCACACCCGCCCCGACGCGGTCTGCGACGGGCCGGACGGTGAGAGGGCAGCCGCGAGCACGATCGACGGCTGGCGCGTGGTCACCCTCGACTCGCTGGTGCCGGGCAAGGGGTACGGCCAGATCAGCCGCGCCCAACTTGACTGGTTGCGCGAAGTACTGGCCGCACCTGCGCCGCGTGGCACGGTCTTGGGCTTCCATCACCCGCCGATTGCCCTGGAGGTCGAGGCGCAGCGGGCGCTGGGGCTGCAGAATGCCGACGAGTTGGCCGCCGTGATCCGCGGGACCGATGTGCAGCTCATCCTCTGCGGCCACTTTCACCTTCAGATCTTGGGGCGTCTGGAGCAGGCGACGGTCTGGGTCACGCCCGGGGTGGTCAGCCGCATCGACCTGACCGCCCGGCCCGGCACCGAGCGCGCCGTGCACGGCCCTTCGGCCTCGCTGGTCCAGCTCGGCACGGCGAACGGACCGCTCATCCACACTCTTCATGCCCGTGACCCCCGCCTGGGCGAGACGGTCTACGAAGCCGATGAGGAGGAGATGCGGCAGGTCATCGAGGACCTCGGCCCCTCTCGGCTGAGCCGTGAAGGACAGCCGGCTGCCAGGCGGATGTGACGTGCTGGGCGGTTGCAGGGGCGGGCGGGGCGGGCGGCGCGCATCGGCCATGCCGGCCTGGTGTACGCGACGCGGACACCGTCGCCGTGATCTTCGACCAGACCGAAGGCCTGTGCTACTACGCCGACTTCGGCCACCTCGACGCCCTGTTCACCGATCCCGCCCTGGCCCGTGACCGCAGCTACCTCGACCGGCTTAGGCACTACCTGAAGCGTAGTCACTGGCCCTGACACGGCCGGGCCTTCGGGCCTGCCTGCGCAGCGGGCCAAGTGGTGTCCCGTGGGCACAGGCTGCCCGGGCCGAACGCGCCCCGCCTGGTTCCGGCCGAGGCGGCTGGTGCAGGATCTTGAGGTCGGGATCCGGCTCCAGGAGGCACTCCATCGCCATCATCACGCACGAGGACCCGATCGGCCGGGGCCCCAGCAACTACATGATCCACGCTGACCTGTCGGATCGGCAGGACGGCTGGCGTGAGCAGCTTTGGACCCGGCGGCTTGCGTCTGACCGGTTCGAGGTGGCCTGCCTGCCTTTTTTCACCGTGTTCCTCCGAGGATGCCCCGGCCTTCAGGACTTTGTTGGCGGATTCGGTGATTGCCCGTGGTGATCTTGTTTGATCGGGCAGTCTGATGGAGGTT
>NZ_JBITGJ010000227.1:0-5724 GCF_044456925.1 Streptomyces sp. NPDC050743 | reverse complement strand
CGGGGCCGCCGGCTCCGGTGGCGGCCTGAGCCGTAAATCCCCGCTCAGCCCTGGAGGGCGACGCATCCCCTCCCTCCAGGGAGGGGAGCCTTCAATTCCCCAGATCGTTGTTGGCGTCGCGCAGTGCGCGCATGGCGTCGGCGAGGTTGTCGAAGCCGTCGCGTCCGAGGGGGGTGAGGACCCGGACGCGCAGGCTCCTGCTCAGCGCCTGGGAGATGGCCTGGGCTGTGTCCTGGCCCTGGTTGGTCAGTTCGAGGTAGGTGACGCGTCGGTCGGCCTCGCACGCCACACGCCGGGCCAGGTTGGCCGCGCTGATCCGGTCGGCGAGCTTGGTGAACCCGCCGCTGGACATGCCTGCCTCGTGTGCCAGGCGTGACATCGGCATCCGGTGTTGGGAGGCAGCGAGCAGGCGCAGCAGTATATCGGCCACGCCCGGGCCGAGGTTGAAACGCTCGGTCAGCTCGCCTACGAGAGCATCCTGTGTGGCGTGAAAGCCCTGCATCACGAGCATCCACCCGCCAAGCAGGTCACGATCCGTGCTCTGGCCGGCGCCTTCTTCGTCGCCCCCGTCGGCCGGTGGCGGCGGGGCCACGTCCTGCGGGTTCCCCATCTCGGTCTCCATGGCAGTCTCAACGCGCTGGCGGTGTGGATGTTCCTGATCACTCAGGAGTGTAGGTGGGGCCGGTGGAGGAGGGCGCGGGTGGCCAGTCCGCTGGTGATGCCGAGGCCGACGGCTGCGGCGGTCCACGCCGGGTGCCAGGGGTTGAGCCCGAGGGCTTGGTCGATCGACCAGCGGCCGGGTCCGGTGAGCGTGAGCACGGCCGGCAGGATCATGAGGACGAGCGGGTACTCGTAGCCGTTGTTCTGCACCCAGAGCCCGTTGTGCCACTTCACGGTGATGGCGACGGTCATGACTCCGGCTGCGATGGTGGCGGCCAGGGGGGTGAGCGCTCCAGCGGCCAGCAGCAGGCCCGCGGTGATCTGCCCGCCTCCCGCGGCGGCGGCGGTGAGCCGGCCGCCGCGGAACCCGTCCGCTTGGAACTCTGCCGCGCCGCCCTGGATCCCGTGGCCGCCGAGGCGGTGGCTGACCTTCTGGATCCCGTGCCCGGCCAGCAGCAGGCCGAGGGCCAGCCTCAGGATGAGCAGTCCGGTGTTCATCACACTTCCTTGTACGCAGGTAGGCGGTTGGGCAGCGGTGGGTTTGGGTGCGTCACAGCACGAAGCAGGCGTCGAAGATCTCGGGCGCGGCCTCAGGGGTGAAGCCGCGGGCGGCGCGCCACTGGCGGTGCTGCTCGGACTCGGCGACCACCTGGCCGAGCAGTTCGGCCTGGCGTGCGCCGGAGATGCCAGGCTTGACGGTGGCCTGGTAGCCGCCGAAGTGCGCCACCGGGCTCCAGGCCGGGCTGATGGCCGGGAGCTGCTCGTCCAGGCCCTCGTACTCGGCGGCGGCGTAGACGATGCGGCCGCCGGTGACGGTCAGGAGGGACTCGATGTGCGGGATGTCCTGCTCGGGGACGGTGAAGTAGTCGTCGGAGAGGATGGCCAGGTCGCCGTAGTAGCCGGGGGCGAGGATGCCCTTGACGTCCTGTTCGCCGGTGAGCTGGGCGCCGGCCTGGGTGTACATGGTCAGGGCGGTCTCGCGGCTGACGCGGTTGTCCGGCGGGTAGAGGGTCAGGTCGCCGACGGTGCGGCCGGCCACCAGCCAGTGCAGGGCGACCCAGGGGTTGTAGGAGGAGACGCGGGTGGCGTCGGTGCCGGCGCCGACGGTCAGGCCGCGCTCCAACATGGCGCGGATCGGCGGGGCCTCGGCGGCCGCGCCTGCGCCGTAGCGGCGCACGAACGCCTCGCCCTGGAAGGACATGCGGTTCTGGACGGAGAGGGCGCCGCCGAGGGCGGCGATGCGGTCCAGGCTGTCGCGGGAGACGGTCTCGGCGTGGTCGAACAGCCAGCGGTTGCCGGCGGGGAAGAGGCCCTCGGCGGCGAGTTTCTCGAAGACGGCGAGGTCGCGGCGGATGGTCTCGTCGTAGGTGGCGTGCAGGCGAAAACCCCAGCCGTTCTCCATCAGCAGCCGCACGGCCTGCTCGAATTCGGCTTCGTAGGGGCCGAGTTCGGGCCGGGGCTGGGTGAAGTTCTCGAAGTCGGCGGCGGCCCAGGTCAGGTTCTCGCCCGCGCCGTTCAGGCGCAGCCATTCGTCGCCGTCGCCGGGGCGGACCATGCCGATCCAGCGTTTGAGGTCGGCGATCTCCTGCCCGCCGGTCTGGGGGAAGAGGTGGTAGGCGATGCGCAGGGAGAGCTGTCCGGCCTTGGCCAGGTCGATGACGGTGCCGTAGTTGTCGGGGAAGTTCTGAAAGCCGCCGGCCGCGTCGATCGCGGAGGTCAGACCGAAGCGGTTGAGTTCGCGCAGGTAGTGGCGGGTGGAGAGCTTGAGGTCCTCGCCCTGGAGGGTGGGGGCCTTGGCCAGGGTGGAGTACAGGATCAGGGCGCCGGGGGCGGCCAGCAGCATGCCGGTGGGCTCACCGCCCGGGCCGCGGACGATCTGGCCGCCGCGGGGGTCGGGGGTGTCCTTGGTGAAGCCGGCCGCCTGGACGGCGGCCCGGTTCATGATCGCCGACTGGTAGAGGTTCAGCACGAACACGGGGGTGTCGGGGGCTGCGGCGTTGAGTTCGGAGACGGTCGGCAGGCGCTTCTCGGCGAACTGGTCGGCGGAGAAGCCGCCGACGACGCGGACCCACTGGCCCTTGGGGGTGCGCCCGGCCTGTTCGCGGAGCATGGCCAGGCCCTGGCGCAGGGTGGGGACACCGTCCCAGCGCAGTTCCAGGACGTAGTTCAACCCGCCGCGGATCACGTGCAGGTGGGAGTCGTTCAGACCGGGGATGACCCGGCGGCCCAGCGCGTCCACCACCCGAGTGTCGGTGCCGATCAGGTGCAGGATGTCGGCGTCGTCGCCGACCACCGTGACCTTGCCGTCCTTGATCGCGACCGCGCTCGCCTGCGGGTGCACCGGGTCGCCGGTGTAGATCTTGGCGTTGCGCACCACCACGTCCGCGATGTGGGCCGCGGGGTAGGCGATGCCCAGGTGCACGTTGCGCACCGTGGACTCGGGGTCGTTCTCGGCGGTGACGGGGGAAAGGCCAGCCACAGGCATAGTGGCCATGGAAATCATCTCCAGTGGGGGGTTCTCAGAAACCGTGTGCGTGGGGGGAGCGGCTGCCGCGGGGTTCCGGCGAGGTGGGGAGGGGCCGCGGGGAGGTGGGCAGGGGCCGGGGCTGTGCGTCAGCCGGCGGATGAGCTGCGGGGCACGGCCAGAGCGGCGCCGGCGGCACCGACCGTGCTGGCCAGCAGGGGCCAGCCGAGCCCCGTGTGCTGCACGAGCAGAGCTCCCCCCAGTGCGCCGGCCAGCATCGCCAGCACCGAGGCCAGCCGGCGGCCGGCGCGCGGATTGGTACCGCCTGCCAGGCTCGAGTCGGACGCCAGTCCGGTCAGGGTGAGGGTGAGCACCGTCGTGGTCACATCCGGCACGGCGAGTTTGCGCACCGTGGCGTTGCGCAGGCCCATGGCCAGTGCGATCAGGGCGATCAGCGCATAGACCGCGTGGCCCGCGACGAAGGCGACGGCCGTCGCCGTGGCCAGCAGCACCGTTTCGAGCACCAGGATCCGGCGCAGCCAATGCGGCGCACTGCCACGGCGCATCACGGTCTTAAGACGGCCGGCGAGCACCGCACCAAGAAGGAAGGCGGCCAGCGACACCAGCGAGCCGAGCACCGAGAAGCCGGGTACACCGGCGGCGGCGAAACCGATGATGACCACATTGCCGGTCATGTTCGCGGTGAAGACATGCCCCAGGCCCAGATAGCTGACCGCGTCGATGAGGCCGCTCACCGCCGTCACCGTCATCAGGGCCGGCAGCAAAGGCTCACGGCCGCCCGCCGCACGCCGGGCCGCAGAAGAGTTGATAGTCACTGTCGCTTCCTTGACTCACGACCCAGACCCGGTCCGGGTTTGTTCTTGCCTGCACACGAGGACCGACGGGCCAAACACCCGCCCACGACACGGGCCGGCTCCCCGGCCGCCCCAGGACCCGGTCGCAGATCCCGGGGCAGTGCCCTCAGCCACCCGGCACCCAAGCCCGCGCGGACCAGGCGCTGCCCGGCGCCCACGGCCGCCGGGCGGCGTCGTGGGCGGTCCTTGATGCGACGGCGCCTTGGGGGCCGGGCGGGTCGGCCGTCGCGTGCGTGCAGTTCGGCGCCGGCCTGCGGCAGGCGGCATTTCCCCTGCGGCGCGAGAGGACGTCCGTGCCGTTGGAGCCACCGGGCGCCGTGCGCATCGAGGCCTTGGACAGCGGGCCGGCGGTCCCGAGCGCGGTCAGCCCGCGGCGTGCGCACCGATGAACGTCGTGTGCAGCGGGGTTCCCGGCTGGTGGGCTGGTGCCGGCCCGGACGGGTTGGCCTCGGGCCGGCACCAGGTCGACGGGTCAGCCCGCGGCGTGGGCGCCGATGACGGACTGGGCGTAGACGACGCCGAGGCCGTAGGCGCCGCCGTGCTCCTTGACGATGTCCATGACGGGGAGGTAGGTCTCGGTGCGGGCCCAGTCGCGCTGCAGTTCGAGCAGGACCTGGATCCAGGTCACCGGCACCGCACCGGCGTTGATCATCCGCTGAAGGGCGTGCTCGTGGGCCTGCGGGGTGACGCCGCCGGAGGCGTCGGCCACCACGTAGATCTCGTAGCCCTGGCCGAGCGCGGACAGCACCGGGAGCACGATGCAGACCTCGGTCCACAGCCCCGAGATGATGATCTTCCGGCGGCCGGTGGCCTTGATCGCCTCGACGACCCGGCCGTCCTCCCAGGCGTTCATCGTGGTGCGGTCGATGATCTCCTGACCCGGGAAGACCTGGGCCAGCTGCGGCAGGATCGGGCCGGAGAACGACTCGGCGGCCACCGTGGTCAGCACCGCCGGGACGTCGAACGCCCTGGCCGCCTTCGCCAGGCCGACGGTGGCGTTGATGATCGCGGTGCGGTCGCCGCTGCCGGTCCCGAAGAACATCTGCGGCTGGTGGTCGACGAACAGCATCACCGCGTTGTCGGCAGTCAGCAGATCCGGGCTGGGAGCGGCCTTGACGTTGGCAGCACTGAACATGATGGGTTCCTTTTCTTCTGATACAGGCAGGGACTCACGCCTGGCGTGCCTGGCCGCAGGGCGGCGAAAGCGCGCCAGCAGTCCCTGCAGACGGTTCGCGGATGCCGCCATCGCGGCCTCCTTCGGGTGTCACGCCGGGGCTGTGGTCCGTCCCCCGAGGGGGGCGCTCACGCAGAGCAATCTTTCAGAGGAGACACTTCTGCGCAAGAGGTTGAATGATGAACTAAATGGGTGGCGTGCGTCACCCTCGCCCATGCGGGCCCCCCGGTCCACGGCGCTCTGCGCACCCCGGCAAACTCAGCGGCCCACCCTCGCCGCCTGCGCGTGCTGGTACATCATCCGACCAGGTCACCGGGTTCCTCCGAGGATGCCCCGGCCTTCGGGCCGGGGAGGAATCGGACTCCTGCGGGGCAGGGCAGGGACAGCCGGATCGCCGTCAGGGCGATCCGGCGCCCCGCCCCGCACGGCGGTGACGTCGCCCACGATCATCGAGAGCTCTCAACTGTCAGTGCTCTCAGGTAGGTTCGGATGCATGACGACAGAGGCGACCACGAAGGACACCGGGCATGCCCGGTACACCTTCCGTGTGC
>NZ_JBITGJ010000226.1:0-5754 GCF_044456925.1 Streptomyces sp. NPDC050743 | reverse complement strand
CCGAGACGCTTCGCAGCCTTGGACATACGCAGCAACTCCACCCACGCAACAATACATGCACAACACTAGGGATTACCAATGAAGTTGGTGAGCCTTACACCGTTCGTGATGGCCGGCGCGCGCCCGCCGGGTGTACCTGCTGCCTTGCCCTCCTTCGCGGAGACCAACCTGCGCACGTATGTACGCGCGCGGGACGGCCGGGACGGCCTGTGGTTCCTGACCCTCGAGGTGAGTTCCCCGGTCATGCTGGCCGCCCGTCTGATCGGTGCGCCGTACCACCTCGGGCACCTGACGCTGTCGCGCGCCGGTGATGTGGTGACCTACGCCGGGGCGCGGGGGCATGGCGGGCGGTCGTACCGCGTGGTGGTCCTTCCGGGCGAGCCGGTCCAGCCGAGCCCACGGGACGTGTGGCTGACGTCGCGGTGGCGGGCCTTCACACGGGGCTGCGGCGTGCTCTGGCAGACGCCCGTCGAGCATGAGCCCTGGCCGCTGCGGGCTGCGCGCCTGGACGACCTCCAGGAGACCCTCACCCGGGAGGCCGGGCTGCCGCCGCCCGCACAGGAGCCGCTCGTGCACTTCTCGGATGGGGTCCACAAGGTCCGCTTCGGGGTCTCGCGCCCGGTGCGGCCGACAGCGAGGAGACAGGGATGAACCCGGTGCTCGTGGCGCGGGCCCAGGGGGCGTTCAACCTGGTTGGCGGGGGCTGGCCGCTGCTGCACCTGCGCAGCTTCGAGTGGGTTTTTGGACCCAAGTCCGAGGAATGGCTCCAGCGCACGACGGCCGGACTGCTGGCCACGGCTGGATGGAGCCTGCTGTTCACCCCGGCCGGTGGGGTGCGTCAGGCCCGTCGCACGGGCCTGGGAACGGCCGTGACCTTGCTGGCCGTCGACGTGGTGTACGTGCCCATGGGCCGGATCCGTGCGACCTATCTGCTGGACGCGGCGATGCAGACCGGATGGCTGCTGGCGTGGCGCCGGTGCGGCCGAATCGGGCCGGCCGCGGGCGGATGAACGGGACCGCCGCCGAGGCACCCTGATGCGCCGATCCGCGCGGACTACCCGGCTGCGCTTCGACGGCTGGATCGCCGGGATCGGCACGGCGTCCGGCGCCCGCCTGATCCTCGGCTACTGGCCCCGCTCCTCCCTTGGGCCGTTCAGCGACGTGATGCTCGAACGGGCCGACGGTCACCGCCTGTTGCTGGCCCCCACCCGGCGTACGGCGGACTTCATCGCCGGCACATACTCCTTCGACGAGGTCTGGATCGAACCCGTACGCGTCCGCGTCACCGGCGACGACTGGACGGTCACCGCAGGCCCGCTGCTCGACCTCCGGTTCACCGCCGGCCGGCGCGGCCCCGTGGGGCTGCTGCTGCGGGCGGTCCCCGGTGCGCTGGCCGCCCGGCCCTTCTGGACGGCGGCGACGGGCCCGCTCGCCCGCCTTCTCCTGGGCGTTCGTACCCGTGGGACGGCCGGCGGCGACCGATATGAGTGGTACGGCGCCCGCGATCTGCATCTGATCATGGCGGCGACCGCGATCCTCGAGGGGCGAGACCTCGGCGCCCTCACCGCGGTGGAACCGCCCGTACGGTTCGGCTTCGGCTCCACGCCCCGCACGCCCTGCCTCGTACGCGTCACGACGACGGTGAGTACACCGCGCACGCCCGAACCTCTTGCATCCCCGGCTACACGGCAGCCACGCGCACAAGAAGGAGGCTTCTGATGAACGCCCCACCACGGAGCTCACCTCCGCGCCACCCGTCCGTACACGGCGCCGACATAAAGCTGCTCGGCATCTATCTGAACGACCACCTCGCCGGCGCGACCGCAGGCACCCAGCGGGCCGGCCACCTGGCACGTGCCGCCCGTGGTTCCGCGCTCGGCCGGGCGCTCGGGCCCGTCGCCACCGACATCGCCCAGGACCGGACGGCGCTCGTCGGCATCATGCGGGACCTGGGCGTCCCCGTACACCGCTACAAGGTGTGCGCGGGCTGGGTCGCGGAAAAACTGGCACGGCTGAAGGGCAACGGCCGCCTGGTGCGACGCTCTCCGCTGAGCACCGTGCTGGAACTGGAGGCGCTGCGGCTGGGGGTGGAGGGCAAGGCGGCCGGATGGCAGACCCTGCGCCGGCTCACCGGGACGGACGACCGCCTCGATCCAGCCCTGCTCGACAGGCTGCTGGAGCGGGCCCGACGGCAGCAGGACACCGTGGAGGAATGGCGCATCCGCCAAGCCGAAGCGGCACTACGCACAACGGCCGACTGAGCGAGAGGCATGCTCAAGGCCTGTGGATCGAGCCCGGGGAGCACGCGAAGGGCGTACCTTCCCGAGTGATCGACTGATGGTCATCGAGTAGGCCGGTGTTCGCAGCACCGGTCGGGAAGGCACCCCGTGCTCAGCGTAGTCAACGACGACGGCACCACGCCGAACGGCTCCCTGATCGACGAGATCGTTCGGGAGGGCGCGCGGCGGATGCTCGCGGCGGCTCTGGAGGCCGAAGTCAACGCCTACATAGCCGAGTTGGCCGACCAGCGGGACGAGACCGGGCGGCGGCTCGTGGTCCGCAACGGCTACCACCAGCCGAGGAAGGTCACCACCGCGGCCGGTGCGGTCGAGGTCAAGGCCCCGCGTGTGAACGACAAGCGCGTCGACGAGGCCACGGGCGAGCGCAAGCGGTTCTCCTCCGCGATCCTGCCGCCGTGGTGCCGCAAGTCCCCGAAGATCAGTGAGGTGCTGCCGCTGCTCTACCTGCACGGCCTGTCCTCGGGGGACTTCGTTCCGGCGCTGGAGCACTTCCTGGGCAGCTCGGCCGGACTCTCGCCCGCGACGGTCACCCGGCTGACCCAGCAGTGGCAGGCCGACCACGCCGCGTTCATGGACCGCGACCTGTCGGAGGTCGACTACGTGTACGTGTGGGCCGACGGCATCCACCTCAACGTCCGCCTGGAGGAAGCCAAAGCCTGCGTGCTCGTCCTGGTCGGCGTGCGCGCCGACGGCTCGAAGGAACTGGTCGCGCTCAAGGACGGCTACCGCGAATCCGCCGAGTCCTGGGCCGACCTGATGCGCGACCGCACCCGCCGCGATATGCGCGCCCCAGTCCTGGCGGTCGGTGACGGCGCCCTGGGCTTCTGGAAGGCCCTGGCCGAGGTGTTCCCCGCCACCCGCGAGCAGAGGTGCTGGGTTCACAAAACCGCCAATGTCCTCGACGCCCTGCCCAAGTCCGCGCAGCCCGGCGCGAAGAAGGCCATCCAGGACATCTCCAACGCCGAAGACCGCGACCACGCGGTGCAGGCGATCAAGACGTTCGCCAAGCTCTACGGGGCGAAGTTCCCCAAGGCCGTCAAGAAGGTCACGGACGATCAGGAGCAGCTGCTGGCATTCTTCGGCTTCCCGGCCGAGCACTGGATCCACCTGCGGACCACGAATCCGATCGAGTCGACGTTTGCCACCGTCCGGTTGCGGACCAAGGACACCCGCGGCGCCGGCTCCCGCACCGCCGCCCTGGCCATGGTCTTCAAGCTCGTCGGGTCCGCCCAAGCCCGCTGGCGGGCGGTGAACGCACCCCACCTCGTCGCCCTCGTCCGCGCCGGAGCCCGCTTCGAGCGCGGCCAGCTCGTCCAGCGTCCCGAGGCGGTCGCAGCATGAGCCAGCCAACGCACGGCACGCTGCATCACGTCGAGCTGTGGGTGCCGGACCTCCACCGCGCGCTCGCCTCGCTCGGCTGGCTGCTGGAGGCGCTGGGTTACACCCTCTTCCAAAGCTGGGACGGCGGCCGCAGCTGGCGGCTCGGGCCGACCTACCTGGTCATCGAGCAGTCCCCGGACCTGACCGCCGAACAGCACGACCGCCGCCGCCCGGGACTGAACCACCTGGCCTTCCACGTCGAAGACGCCGCCATGGTCGAGAAGCTGACAGCCGACGCCGCCCGACACGGTTGGCACCTGATGTTCCCCGAGCGGCACCCATACGCCGGCGGTGGACAGCACTACGCCGCCTACCTGGAGAACGACGACGCTTTCGAAATCGAGCTCGTCGCGATCAAGTCACCCGACCGAAACCGAGATCAGCAGGTCCACAGACATCCGAGCTTCGTAGGAAGTCAAGAGACAGCAGCTGCTCCGGCGCCCGGAAAAGCCTTGGACGGGTCAAACCTCTGCCCAGTGGCCAGGCAGTGATGCAGGCATCCGAGGAAGCGGTTGAACAGGTTCCGCATGGCGGCGGTGTGTCGGTCCCCGCGGGCCCTGCGCCGGTCATAGTGTTCTTTGACCTGCGGGGAAGGAAGTGCTCCGAAGATCCAGACGTAGCCGGCTGCGGCCAACCGCTGATTCTTGACGCGTCGATGGTGAACGGCGTGGCTCTTGCCGCTGGCGACGGTGATCGGTGCGGCTCCGGCGTATGCCTTCAAAGCGCGTGCGTCGCGGAAGCGGGAGCGGTCGTCGCCGATCTCACCAAGCACACGAGCCCCGGTGAGCGGTCCGATGCCCGGGAAACTGCTGATGATCTCGCTATCCGGGTGCTGGAAGAATGCCTTGGCCGCTGCGGCTGCGAGGTCGTCCGCGGCCTGGCAGGCTGCGTCCAACTGTCGTACGAGAGCAGCGGTCTGACGCCCCATCGCCTGCTCCACCAAGGGAAGTTGGTGGAGGTAGTCGCCGGTGAAAACGGTCCGCAGGCGGTCGGTCCAGGTGTCGATGTTGCGCTGCCGCCCGGACTTGCGCAGCAGCGACCGCAGCTGGGTGCGGGTCAGTCGCGCCGCCGACGCCGGGTCCGGCGCGGCGGCGAGCACGGCCCGCGCCTCTCGGGAGTCCAGGCCGACGCCCCGGACCTGGAAGGCCGCTAGTGCAGCCGGGAAGTACTGCTTGAGGTGAGAGCGGAGCTGGTTGTTCAGCTGGGCCCGATTCCAGACTGCGTCCTGCTGGGCCCGGGCCAGGACTGAGATGGCCTGGGCCAGTTCGGAGTCGGCCGGCAACGGCCGGTGGACAGCGGCGTCTGTGCGCAGGATGTTGGCCAGCGCCATGGCGTCGGCGTGGTCGGACTTCGCCCGGGCTACACGGTGACGCTCACGGTAGCGGGCGACCGCCATCGGGTTGATCGAGTACACCTTCCGGCCGGTGGCGCGCAGGCAGGCGAACAGCAGGCCGCGTGCGGTCTCGACGGCGACGGGGATGGGATCCTGTGGGCTGTCTCCGGCCTCGGCCAGAAGGTTGAGCAGCTGGCGATAGCCCTCCGCATCGTCGTTGATATGCCGCTTGGCGACGAGTTGTCCGGCCTCGTCGACCAGGGCCACGTCGTGATGGTTCTCGGCCCAGTCGATTCCGCAGGTGATCGTCAAGCCTGCTCCTCTCTCCCGTGTTTGCCCAGCGTGTGAGCCTGTGCGGGGACACGCAGCGACCTAATAGGAGGGCTCAGTGGCCCGACATCCGATGAGCTGTTCGTGGCCCCAGCAGGCCGCACGGCCCCGGTCTTCGGAGAGAGCTCCGTGGCTCGCGTGTTGAGGAGCGGGTGATCGTACGGACGGCTCGGGTCGCGATCATGAATGCCCTTGTGGAGGGCGATCGAAGCTCACTCACATGAGTGCACGGCGACGGAGCCCTCTGCCTGTGGACAGGAGTCCGGCTCCGAGTCTTGAGTAGGGGTCATCCGACGCCGTGCACTGCTATTAGGTCTTGATGCGATGAAGGGGCGAAGTCCCGCCCTCCGCGGGTGGTCTGG
Source organism: Streptomyces sp. NPDC050743 (assembly GCF_044456925.1). Lineage (NCBI taxonomy): Bacteria > Bacillati > Actinomycetota > Actinomycetes > Kitasatosporales > Streptomycetaceae > Streptomyces > Streptomyces sp. NPDC050743. Next base: position 49 of record NZ_JBITGJ010000226.1, on the reverse strand, counting down.
GTAGACGCCAGTCACCCACTTCGTGACGGCGAAGGAGCCCCAGGTGAGC
>NZ_JBITGJ010000225.1:0-5777 GCF_044456925.1 Streptomyces sp. NPDC050743 | reverse complement strand
GAGACCGTGCCGTAGGACAGTCGGGCGGTGAGGGCGGCGGCGAAGGTGCGGCGCGCGTGCGGCAGGCGCAGTACGGCGGCGTACGAGGGCCGCGCGGGGGCATGCGTGGACATGCTGATGTTCCTCTGGTGGAGGCGGAAGAGGGGACACCGAGGGGCGCGAGGGCCTTGAAGCCGGCCTCGCGTCCGGTGTGCGCTCTACGCCAAGGTGAGGAACATGCCCGTCAACTTACCAGCGCGCTAGTACTGGCCAGACACCCTCGACGGCTTCATAGCCGGCACCGGCCTGGCCCTCGACGATCCAAAGTCACCCTGACGAGCTCAGGAGGCGTCATGGCTGCAGGCACATCCTTCATCGATTTCGACAGCCCGGCTCCCCGGCCTCGCGCGATAGACGTCCGCTGGATCCACGGCTCACCGTCGTCCAAGCACAACACTGACCCGGACGTCCAGGTCTACGAGTACGACGAGCACACGGTCATCCTGCGACAGAACATGGCGATCGACTACGAAGCGCCGTTCCTGTTCCTGCTGTTCGGCAATACACGGGCGGTGCTGATCGACACCGGAGCCACCGCGTCCACCGAGTTCTTCCCCTTGCGCCAGGTGGTAGACCAGCTCGTCGACGGCTGGCTCGCCCGCCACCCCCGGCAGGGGTATCACCTGCTGGTACTGCACACCCACGCCCACGACGACCACATCGCGGGCGACGGCCAGTTCGCCGACCGCCCCGACACCACTGTAGTGAGCGCCGACCTGACCAACGCCTGGAAGTATTTCGGATTCGACGAGAACCCCGCCGCCGTGGCGAGGGTCGATCTGGGAGGCCGCAGGCTCGAATGCCTGGCCACCCCCGGGCACCACGAGGCAGCCGTGACGTTCTACGACCCGTGGACCGGGTTCCTGCTCACCGGCGACACGGTCTACCCCGGCCGACTCTACGTCCAGGACTGGTCCGCCTTCGCCCGGACCATCGACCGCCTGATCGACTTCTCCGAACACAGGCCGGTCACCCACATCCTGGGCTGCCACATCGAGATGACTACCGAACCGGGCGTGGACTACCCGGTCCGCACCACCTACCAACCCCACGAACCCCCGCTGCAGATGACCACCGGCCACCTCCACGAGATCCGCACCGCACTCAACGAGATCGGCGACCACCCCCACCGACTCGCGCGCCCCCTCTTCGTCATCTGCCCAGACGACTGAGCCCTGCCCCAGAAGTACCGCCGGCCCGGCCGTAGGGAAAGACCTGGCGTTGGTAGGCGTGAAGCCCCAGGCAGGACAGGTCTGCGAAGATCACGTCCGTAACAACCAAGGGCTCCACGTTGCTCACCTGTGCTGCCATGCTCGACGTCCCGTGCCATGTCGTGGAGAGGTGGCAAGGCTGCTCGCCGCACACCGCCGCCGCATCGGCACCCCGCGCCGATCGCGCGCCCTCGGCCCGTTTCGGCAGGCGGTCCTGGTACTGCGCTGGTTCCGCCGCGTGGGCGCGAGTGACCGGAGGCGATACCGCAGGCAGGCAGCCGCGCCCGAGGACCCCGACTGCGTGCCCGCCGGGACGGTGTGTCAGAGGACGGCGAGCCGGTCCACCAGTAGCTCCACCCTGGGCTCGGCGTCCTCGGGTAGCAGGCGGCCCGCTCGGGTCAGGGTGGCAAGGCCGTGCAGGGCCGCCCAGAACACCTCGGTGAACAGGCCCGGGTGGACGCCGTCGCCGGCGACCTCGTCGAGGGTCTCGAGCAGGGCGGCGAAGGCGTCCTTCAGCGGCTCGGGGGTGTCCTCCTGCGCGTACGCCAGGCCGCCGTCGAGCTGGAACAAGGCGTCGTAGACCGCCGGGTTGCGTGCGGCGAAGTCGAGGTAGGCGCGGGCCAGGGCGGTGACCCGGGCGCGCGGGCCGTCCGCGGCGGAGGTCGCGGCCCGCACCGCCGCGGCCATCTCGGTGGCGCCCTGGAGGGCGACGGCGCCGATGATCTCGCGCTTGCCGCGGAAGTGGCTGTAGAGGACGGGCTGACTGTATTCGATGCGCTCGGCGAGCCGGCGGGTGGTGACCGCGTCCCAGCCCTGCTGCTCGGCGAGTTCGCGGGCGGTCGCGACGATGAGGCGCTCGCGCTCCGCCCGTTCGCGCTCCTTGCGTTCCTGTACTGACATAAATCGATCCTAGCACTGCTAGACAATCGAGCGGCAGCAGTACTAGCGTTGCCTCATCGGCTAGCAACGCTAGATCCCTGGAGGGGTCATCATGCTCGACGCACTCGAGGTCTTCACCACCGTGATCGTCGGCCTGATGGTGGGGGTGGAGTTCTCCGTCGCCTTCGTCATCAACCCGATCTTCAACGCCCTTCCCGAGGACAGTGGCCAACTCGGCCGCGCCCACGGGGGCCGGATGCTCGGCGCCGTGATGCCGTTCTGGTACATCGGCTCGCTCGTCCTCAGCGCGATCTGGGCCGTCGCCGGATGGCACCACCACGGCGCCGGACTCGTCGTCACCGCCGGCGCGCTGCTGATCGTCAGCGTGGTCATGTCGATGCTGCTGCTCGTCCCGATCAACAACCGGGGCAAGACGTGGACCCCCGAGAACCGGCCCGCCGACTGGAAGGAGCAGATGAACCGCTGGGACCGCTTCCACTACGTCCGCGTCGCCGTCATCATCGCCGCCTTCGCCCTGCTCGTCGCCGCCCTCGCCTGAGCCCGCGGGCCGACACCGCCGCGTAGGTGGCGCACACTCCCCACTCCCGGGCGGCAGCCGACGATGCGCACGGATCCACGCCGCCCTCAAAACCCAGGACCGTTCCTGGAGACCGAGCGGGAGTAAGTCCTGTTGCCGGGACTCGTGCTCGGCCGTGTGCCCCGCACGGTGGTGGGCCGACTGGTCCCCCGGTTTTCGCTCCGCATCCGGCGCCGGCGGATCGTGTCCGTGGTCCGGGAATGCGAGGGCGGGTTTCCTGCCCCGGGACAACCGGTCCGGCCTGGACGGTCCGATGCCCCCGCACGATCACTGCGGTCGTGTGGGGGCGGTGCCGTCCGTCGCCACACCGGCGCGCGCACGTCGCGGTCGAGATGCTCCCCCACGCAACGCCACAACGCGTCCACGTGCCATCCGTCGGCAGCAGTTCCCGACCCCGCCGCGGCGCCGGTGCTCACCGAGGTCTCACGGCGGCCGGGCCCCGAGCGGGGCTGCGCGGGCCGGCCGGTCACACGATCGTGGAATCCGCCGGCCGCGAGGCGGCCCGGTTTCTCCCCCCGGTGGCTCAACTGCGCGGCACCAGCGCGGTGAAGTCCCTGAAGAGCAGCTCGGTGTTGTCCGCCCGGACACCGACCCCGCCCGGCGTCAGCAGCGGGCCCGGCGTGCGGTCCTCGGCGGCCAGGACGGTCTGCCCGTCGATGTCGAGGCGGAGGAGCACCGTGCCGGAGGACGTGTTGACCGCGCCAGCCGTCACCCGGGGCCAGGTCCGGTAGGGGTGCATCATCGCCAGGGTGACCAGTTCGGCATCGCTCAGCCGCGGGGCGATACGGACTGGCGGTCGCCGCGGCGCCAAGTCCGGACGCTCCTTCAGCAGGTCATCGGTCGTCGCATAGAGTGCTGTCGCGAGGGTGTCCAAGTTGTGCGTCACAACATGATCTTGGACGCCCTCGTTTCGTCTCTTCAGGCGCTTCATCGTCCCGAGCGAGGGCTGACAGGTAGGGCGGCCCCGGCAGGCGCAACCGGCGGACGGGAACGAAGAAGCCCCAGCCGGGATGTACCCACCAGCTGGGGCCTCTCTTGCGTGTGGCGTTACAGGGGGCGGATGTTCTCCGCCTGCGGGCCCTTCTGGCCCTGCGTAACGTCGAACTCGACCTTCTGGCCCTCCTGCAGCTCGCGGAAGCCCTGGGCGACGATGTTCGAGTAGTGGGCGAAGACGTCGGGGCCGCCACCCTCCTGCTCGATGAAGCCGAAGCCCTTTTCCGCGTTGAACCACTTCACAGTGCCCTTGGCCATGTGCCTGTCTCCTTCGAGGGGACTCGTATCGGGTCCCGCACCGTGCGGGTCCCGGAGGTGATCGCCCTGGTCCGGAGAGGCGTTGAACAGCAAAAACGCCCGCGATGCGATCACGGGCGAACGGGACTTCGGAACCACGACTGCTGATTACGACGCTACACCGGCTGGTGTAGCTCGGCCACAAGACACCACGACGACAACGCGACCCCCGTGGAGAAACCGCCGCCACTGACAGCCGTCCCCCAAATGCGCCTCACCTGCCGTTGGGCGAGGCTGAGGCTATGGCTGAGCGTCGCGTGATCGTGTTCCCGCCCGGAGAGGGTGGCGGCCGTCGCATCCAGGTCGGCAGCGAGACGCTGGGAACCGCATACAGCCTGCATGACCTGAGCGTGTTCCTGGAGCGTGCCGGCCTGGAGGGGTTGGACGTGGTGGACCTGGTGAACTCGCCGCTGATCGAGTGGCACGGTGGCGGCCCGGAGGTATGGGAGCGCTGAACGCCCGTCGGTGGGCTCGCGGCCGTCGTCACCTGTTCGACGCACAGCGGTCGCTGACGCACGCGGGTTCGCGTTCGCTGGGAGCGAGCCCGGCATGCGACCGGAGCTCGCCCCCCATCGAGCCAAGGAGACACAGCCATGGACCAAGGCAAGATCCATGAGTGGAACGCGGACCCGGGCGAGGGAAGCATCAAGAACGACCAAGGTGGTCCCGTGCTGTACTTCACGGTAGACGACCTCGTGATCGACCCCGACGAGATCCATCCCGGGGACACCGTCTCGTTCCAGATCCAAGGACCGGGACGCGCGGCCAAGGTCAACAAGGCCTGAGTCTCGACAGCAGCGCGCGGCAGGCACCACCCGAAGGTGAACGGGTGGTGCCTGCGTGGGTTTCTGGGCCGTGCAGATCAGCCGCGGCCTGGTCGTGAAGGAGCTAGTAGGGTCGGGGACTGGCGCGGTGGCTGCTGCTCCGTTTCCAGTCCCCGCCGCTTCAAACCGTGCATGCGGTTCTCCCGCACACGGCTTTCCGACATCGTTCACCGGCTGGCATGCGCCGTCGCCCCGTGCACGCTCCCTGTCAGGTGGTAGACCCCGAGCCGACTGAGCCACCCGGAGTTGTAGCGGGTGGTCCAGTTCCGGCCCCGTAGGCCGTGTTTCCGGCTGGCGAAGATCGCCAGCCGTTCGTGAACGTAGCCGTTGACCACATTGAACTTCCGCCCAGAGTTCCCGTTGCGGAAGTACGCGGCCCAGCCCCGCAGGACCGGGTTGAGATCGGCGACCACGGCGGACACCGGCCGTTCGGTCTTCGAGGAGACGGTCGCTGCGCGGATCTTGTCCCGCAGTACCCGCATCGCTCGCGCCGAGGGCCAACGTTGCAGGTAGAACCTGCCCCGCCGCCGCCACGATTCCACCTTGCGGTGGTGGAAGCCGAGAAAATCGAAGCCTTGTCCGCCTCGGGCGAGGTGGACGATGCCGGTCTTGTCCGGGTGCAGCTGCAACCCGACCCCGGCCAGCACCCTGCGCGACAGATCCCGCGCCTGCTCGGCACGTTCCTTGCTCGGACACAAGACAACGTAATCGTCGGCGTACCTGATCAGCGTCCCTAACCGACTACCCTCGCGCTGCCACGCCCCGTCGAGGACGTGCAACGCGACGTTCGCCAAAAGGGGCGAAATCGGTGAGCCCTGTGGGGTTTCTGCGCCCGTTGGGGCATTGAGCCTTTCCCGGTAAGCGATCATGCCTGTGTGTGATCGTTTAGACGGTGCGGTCGTATTCGAGCTGGAGCAGGACGAGGGCTGCGGCGGC
>NZ_JBITGJ010000224.1:0-5928 GCF_044456925.1 Streptomyces sp. NPDC050743 | reverse complement strand
GGGTTCTGCCGCGGCGCTGCCCACTCCTCCGGCGATGCCCGCCGAGCTGGCCGCAGGCATCCTCGGGACGGCGTCCATCGAGTGCAAGCTCATCGGGCCGCGGTAAGTGCTACTTGAGCATCAGTCACAAGCGCCACAGTACGACGAAGAAGGCCCGCTCGTCCGCTGGTGGGGGAGGCGGACGAGCGGGGCCGAGTGGACTCGCTCGGTCAGACGGCTTGGGGCTGCTGACCGGAGGGGACGTTCTTGGGTTGGTTGTAGGGGTGGTGGGCGCAGGTGCACTTGCTCATGAGCAGGATCCCGCCACCGTGAGGCAGCGGAACGTCCTCGGTCTGGCGGCAGGAGCGGTGCAGGTCCTTGTAGCCAGGCCGTTGCGCCAGCGCGCACTCGGCAGACATGCCCGAGGTGTCGATGGCGGTCTCGCTCACGGGAAGATTCCCCCGCTGCTCACCGAGTTCATCACACGGGTTCGCTCACGCATCGCCTCCAGTCGCTCCGCGTCCGTGGCGGGGCGGACGCGAGCAGGGTCGGCATCCCACTCGCGTCCGCCGGCCACCGGCCGCAGCTGAACGGCCGGGCCCACGTGGCCCATGACGTACCCGAGCTTGTTGCTCTTCGTGTCGACGACCAGGGCCCCGTCCGGGTGCTCCTCTGGTTCTTCTGCCATCACTCACGGCCCCCTCGCCGAAGTGCCTCCGCCAGCTGCGCGGCCACGTCGGCGCGGACCCGGCCCAGCTCGACGAGCCTCAAGTCCGGTGACGCGAGTTCGACACTGAGGGAAGGGAAGACGATCCCAACTTCAGTCAGGGCTGTCCGGAGCGCCTCCACTGCCACATACGGGTCGACGTCCAACTTCTTCTTCGTGGCCATGAACGAGACGGTAGGAAGGGGGACTTACCTGACGCGAGACAGATTTCTCGTTCTTTCTCGCAACCACCCTTGCCTGCCTAGAAATTTCTCGCGAGGCTGGCAATGCGGTGTAGTCCTGGGCGGTCGCGCCTAGCGATGCTGAGTGGATCGATCCCCAATGAAGGGAAGCACCATGGCCCGACAGCTACGCTTCAACGGGACCGGCAGCGGCGAGGGAGGCTGCCCCGCAGTGCACGAGGATCTCGACAGCGGTGAAGTCATCGTGCAAGGCCGCCCCATTACCGACCCGGACGACCTGAGGCAGCTTCAGCACTTCGATACCGAGCGAGAGGTGGCCGTGGTCGTGCCGCGCAACACGCTGGTCGACTTCGGCCCGCGCGACGAGACACCGAGGACCATCGATCCGACCGACTTCGGCAAGCTGTTCGAGAACTTCAAGCACACCGCGCGCCGGATCGAGATGCGACGCCGGTACGCCTCGGACGAGAGCACCGAGACCTACGCCCAGTTCACCCGCGGCGAGGCTCCGGCTTGGGACATGGACACTCCCTGGTGCCACACGATTCGCCGCCAGGTGGCCCAAGGCGCACGCGTCGAGCGCGTTCGCATCGTCGATCGCCCGGCAACCAAGGGGCAGCGCTACCTGCTTGCCTACGCGGAAAAGAACGCCGCGCTCGGCGAAAAGATCCACAACCTGTGGCGCGAGGAGGCTGAGCGCCTCCACCTGCCTCAGGAGGACTTCTGGGTCTTCGACTCGCGGCTGGTGGCCCGGCTCCTCTTTGACGAGAACGACGATCTGACCGGCGCCGAACTGATCGCCGAGCCCGCGGCCGTCAACCGCTACCTCCAGGCCTGGGACGCCACATGGCACTATGCGGTCCCGTATGAGCAGTTCGCGGCCCTGGTGGCGACAGAGGACTAGGCAGGCACAACCATTGAGCACCGACTATCAGCAGGCGCGAGAGAGCCTGGGACTGCGACTGCGCGAACTACGGCTCACCACGCCTGACGGCCGGCTCACCGGAGCACAGCTCGCCGAACGCCTGGGCTGGCCCGCTTCCAAGGTCTCCAAGCTGGAGCTGGGCAAGCAGACGGCCACTCCTGAGGATCTGCGTCAGTTCACAGCCGCAGTCGGCCAGCCTGAGGCGTACAAGGAACTTCTTTCCAGACTGCGTGGGTTCGAGTCCCAGATACGCTCCTGGCGGCGTCAGCTGGCCGCAGGGCACCGCCCGGTACAGGCGGTCCACAACCACGCTCAGGCCAAGGCCAAGGTGCTGCGTGCATGGGAGTCTTCCTGGGTCGTCGGCATCCTCCAGACCCCTGGCTACGCCCGCGCCATCCTGCGGCACTTCGCACAGCTTCACGGCTCGCGCCTCGACGACCTCGAAGACGCGGTCGCCGCCCGCGTGGAGCGACAGCGGCTCTTGTACGAGCCGGGGCGCAAGTACCACATCATCCTGTCCGAGTCGGTTCTGCGGCACCTGGTCTGCCCGCCGGCCGACCTGGCTGCCCAGCTCTCCTACCTGTCCGGCGTCATCGGCCTGAAGACCGTCGAGCTGGGCATCGTCCCGTTCGGCGCCTCCCTGAAGCTACCGCCCGGCGCAGGCTTCTGGGTCTACGACGACCGCCAGGTGGTAACCGAAACCTGGCACGCTGAGCTGTGGATGGACGACGAGGCCACCGTGGCGACCTACCTCAAGGCCTGGAAGACCTTGCAGGAGTCCGCGGTGTACGGAGCCGACGCTCAAAACGTGATCAACGCGGCGTCGAGAGCGCTCAGCTCCCGCTGAGCGCAACGGCCCGCCAGTGTCCCGGGTTGCCTTCCCCCTGGACCTACGCAGCCGGTGATCGAGGTTCGACAGAACGGCTTGTCAACGGATCGCAGGTGGATAGCATTCACAGCCTCCGCTCAAGACCGTCACGTCCGAGGGGTCCCATGAACGCTTCGGAGGCCCGCGAGATCATAGATCGCACCCTTTATGAGGGCGAGACCGTTCTCGCGTTCAGTGCCGCAACGGACGTGGTCACGCCAGTTGTGACGTTCGTCGACAGCAGCCCGAACTCCTGGGTAGCTGTGACGCAGTCTCGGTTCATCACCGTTGGGGAGGCCTCCGGGCAAGCAAGCTCGCACCTGTTGCGGGACATCGAAGTCCTGGAGGTGCACCGGAAGCTGCTTGGCGGCACTGTGCTGCATTTCGACCCTGCTGGCCTAGGGCCGGACCTGGGTCTGATGATGCTCAAGATTCACGACAAGGCCACGGCCAAGACTCTGCCCGCCCTACTTGCTGGCCGGGCTTCCGCACCCGCTCTGCCGAAAGAGACGACAACCTACACGTCGGCCTCCGTCAAGTCACCGCCTCATCTGGTGCCCTTCATCGGTGAGGAGTCGGAGGATCTCCTCTGCACAACGTGCGGCGGCATCTGCGGAGTCCGCATGGAGGGCGAGGCAACCGTCTACCCCGAGTGTTCCGCTTGCAAGCGAACCGTGATCAAGCCCGACGCCGCGGAAGCCTGAGCTCCGCGGGCCGGCTCCACCTCAGTTTCCGTACATGATGTTTGTAGAGCCGGGCGTCGAGCCCCGCCGAGATAGGGCAGCGGGGCTCGATGTGCAGGCTCAGACAGCGCGGAGTCCGCGGGGCGGGCCGTATTCGGCATCCTCAGCGTCCCTGCCCCTCCTCGGCGCCACCGACCCGTCGCTCGTGAGCAACATGGGCAGCGTGCTGGAGAGCTGCTTCGAGCACACCTGCATGGGGACGCCCAGCCGATGAACCCCTCTTCTACCAGGCATTTTCCGTTTCGTGAAAGACGCACTGACAGCGGGTCACCACTGGCGTTTAACTGCTCTCACAGGGTCACACCATCCAGCTGGGGCGCGGACTGGGCCCCAGCGACGCGGGGCGACCCCCGCTTTAGCGGCCTTCGGGCCAGGAAGGGCAGGGCCGATCATGAAGCCGTTTCGATGGTGGAAAGATCGGTGGTGGGCTCTCGTCCGGCAGCACATCTCTGCGGAGCGTGTGTGCGCGACCTGCGATGTGATCATCGTGGGCGCGTTGTTCTACGGACACCGGCCGTGGGCCTGATAAGCGGGAGCCCCAGCTGAGCAATCAGCCAGGGCTCACCACCACCGCCAGGGGCTCGTCCTCGCAGTCCGCCGGGTGCGACCGGCGGGAGGACGAGGCTCCTGTGCGTTCAGAGCCAATATCTCACGCGATGAGCCCCTCGGCTGCCAGTTGCTTCGCCGCCGCCAGGATGCAGTCGCGCGGCACCTTGACGATGACCTCGTTCACGCCGGCCGACGCGCCCAGCTCCCGCATGCGGGCCTCCCCCTCGGCGGTGAGGTGCACCCCGCGCCCGACGAGCGAGCCGATGACGAGGAAGTCGCCGGTGTCCAGCTCCAGGACGTCGGGGCAGCTGTTGTTCGCTCCGCACCCGCGCTGGGCGGGCGTCGATCCGATGCGGCGCATGAGGCTCCTTGCGGTGACACGATCGGTGTTATGGACACCAGTACGGACTGGGTGTACCGGGTGTTCGAGCCGCACGGCTCCGAGGGCTGGCGCCCCTACGACGACCCCGAACGGTGGCATGGCTCGATCACGGCCGACGATTCGACCGAGGGCCCCCAGTACGCCGCCGCCCTCGTCATCGCCGACCTGATGACCGAGTGGGAGGTGCGCGACCTTCCCCGGGCGAGGCACGTACGGGTCGTCCTGTGGCTGGGCCAGGAGCGCGGCACGGAGGACCCGGACTTCGTCGTGGACGTCCGGCCCCCGTCGGACCCCGACGCAGCGTGACGAAGCCGGGCCGACTACGCGTCAGGTCGGCATACCGGCCTGTGGGATCGGGAGAGATGGATCAAGGGATCCCGAGGTGAACCCCCTGTGGCGGAGCGTGACCGCGCGAAATTTTAGGGGGATCAGGGATGGGGGGCCGGAAATTCTCACGGTGGCAGGCGCGCAGCCGGCTCGGATGGGACCCATAATCGAAATCCGTTATGTCCGGCTTTGCACCGCTAGATATGCGCTGCACTCTCCCCTGTCCAGGGTACGTGCGCTTGACCTGCAATGACGCGCTATCTCCGCAGCTCAGAACGTGTGCGGGCAGTGGTGCGCCGGGGGTGTGTGCACGGGGGTGTGCGGGCACATCAGTGCAGGTCAAAGGGGTGTGCGCACGATGGTTTTGGGGTGTGGGGGGGTGGCGTGATCAGTGGTGCTCTGTGCTGCGAGTGGCGACCCCAGTGATCTTGCGCCCGTGTCCGGCACCAGTGCCGGGGGTGTGCCGGGCAGGGTGGCGCGCCCGGGTGGACCGGTGCCGGGTGGTGGTCTGTAGGTGCGTGAGACGGAATGAGAGGTACGGGTACGGCCTACGGGGGTGTCTCAGAGCGTCTCTACGCCGCGCCCCGCCGCTCTGTGGTGATCACCCGCAAGTGCCTGCCTACGGCCTGCCGTCCGCGCTCAAGTGAGCTGCCCCGGATTTCGTGGAGTCCGCGATCGTGTGATCAAGCGGTCTGCGGGGCTTCCTCCAGTTGCGCCCAGTACGCCTGTTCGTACTCGTCGGGCGGCACATAGCCGAGGGCGGAGTGGAGCCGTTCACCGTTGTACCACGCGACCCACTGGAACACGGCCCGCTCGACCTCGTCGAAGTCACGCCATGGACCCTGATGCTCAATCAGTTCGGCCTTGAACGTGCCGTTCAGGGCCTCGGCCATTGCGTTGTCATAGCTGTCCGCGACGGAGCCGACCGACGCGGAGGCCCGACCTCAGCCAATCGCTCTGTGTAGCGAATGGACACGTATTGCCCGGACTCAACCGGTCGTCGCAACATTGGCTTCTTGGACCAATAGTAGGTACTCGTTCAGGGCTTCGGCGGGTGTCTTCCAATCGAGGGTTTTCCGCGGCCTGTTGTTGAGGGCGTGAGCAACGGCATCGAACTCATCGGCATCCCATCGCGACAGGTCCGTGCCCTTGGGTGCCTCTGTGTTTGTCAAGCTGGTTGGGGTGTCGGCGTAGGCTCGGGTTCGGCGGGTCCGGGAAGTGACTTGTCCGAAGAGTCGGTCGTCGG
>NZ_JBITGJ010000223.1:0-5928 GCF_044456925.1 Streptomyces sp. NPDC050743 | reverse complement strand
CGGCCCGCCCCCCCGCGCCGCCCCCCCCCACGCCCAGGTGGGGGACCCGCCACCCCGGTGCCACCGCGGCCGGTGGAGCACACCCGGGGGTGTCCTCCACGGGCCGTTCGCCTGCTCGATCCGGCTCAGCCGAGAGGGGCCAGGCAAGAGGCCGATCGTGCGTGGCCTACCCAGGCGCATGGGCACAAAGGCTGTCACCAAGCCGGGTGAGAACTGGACTCCGACTACCGCTATCCTCCTGCGACTGATCACTTACGTGAGGGGAACCCCATGCGCCGAATACGCCTTGTACTGGCGGCCGCGATATCAACCGTTGCGCTCACCGCAGGGTGTGCTTCGAGCAGTACCACCACCTCCCAGGCCCCGCTTGCCACGGCGACGACGCCCACCGCGACAGGGTCTACCGGCAGCAGCCCCAGTCCAGCGGCAGCATCGGCAACCGCTCAAGCCCTCCCCGACGGATACGATGCCACCCGCAACGCGAAGGACGACATCAAGGCAGCCCTTGCGGAAGCGGTAAAGGACCATCGGGAAGTGCTGATCGACTTCGGCGCCAACTGGTGTCCGGACTGCAGGACTCTGGATGTGATGTTCCGTTCGGCCCAGGTCGAACCGCTGCTGCAGAAGGGCTACGTCGCGGTCGCCGTCGATGTGGGCCAGTTCAATCACAACCTCGGTCTCGCCAGCCAGTACGTCAATCTGCGCACCAGCGGGATTCCGGCCCTGGTCGTCCTGAAGTCCGACGGCACCCTGCGGACCGCCACCAACGACGGTTCCTTCTCCAACGCCCGAACCATGGAGCCGAGCCAGGTCAGCGCGTTCCTGACTCGCTGGTCGCCCAGCGGAAGCCAGTGACCACCCCACGTTGGCGCAGTGTCGCCCTCGGCTCAGCCGCAGCAGCAGTTCTCATCCTCAGCGGCTGCGGCGAAAAACGAGTCCCTGAACCCACAGAGCACGCCACGGCCAACGGAGTCACGGTCACTGTCACGCTGCTGCCTGCAGCCAACGGTCAGCGCGAACTGCAGGCAACCTTCAGCCCACAACAGCCTGGCTTCCACATTTACAGCATCGACCTCCCCTCACAAGGTGTCGACGGACTGGGCATCCCCACCAGGCTTTCCGTCCACGGCGATCTCACCGCTGTTGGCAAGCCGCCGTCAGCGAACCTCGTGACCCGGCTCCTTCGACCAACGGGCCTCCAGAGCGAGATTCCCGTCTATCCGGACGGCCCCGTGACGTTCACCATGCCGGTCCGGCAAACCGGCTCCCACCAAGCCGACGTGGTCGTCAGCTACGGGGCCTGCAGTGAGAGCCGATGCCTCATGCCCGTCACTGGCGAAGTGATCCACCTCAATCTCAACTGACCCCGACCGACCAGCGAAGCAGTCAGGTTGCAAGGAGGGAGTCGTCCTCGACCCGGGCACCGGGCAGCCGGTGCTGGGCTGCGATGAGAGCGGCGTCGATATCGCTGGTACCGGTCGACACACACAGCGTGTAAGCAATGTCGTCCATCCGCCGCCGCACCTCCTCATGCCCCTCTTCCGCATGCAGGACACGCAGCGTCTCGTACTGCTCAATCAAGTTCTTCAACACGGCCGGGTGCGCCATGAGCATCACAAGCCTCCCTTGCAACCACCATTCGCATGCGTCTTACACCGACTCATGTGCCCCGCCCCCCGGACACCATTCCCACGCTGTCCAACCACGCGGCTTGAGTTCCGAGCCAGCACGGACTCAGTCGAAGGCAGTGCCTGGAGCCGCAGCCGATCCCCGAAACGGGGAGATGCCACGAGGCCTGTTCGCCTCCGCTTCCGCGCGGGCGGCGACTTCCTCTTCCGCCTGGCGCCATCAGCATCCCTCAGCGGGTGCGGCCTGCTCCCCTGACCTGGTCTGGCCGGGGCGTGTAGTGCTGCCGCTGGTCGGCAGGGCCGACGGCGTCGGTGGGCTGCTCCGACTGCTGGCGGTCGGCGATGGCGCGGCGGCGTGCATCGGCCTCGCGTGTGAAGGCGGCGAACCGAACAAGGTTCTCCGGCGTGCGCAGCCACGTCGCCGGATCCGTCGTGCAGCCCTCCAGCAACTCCGGCATCGCGGCCTGCTGGTGGGCGTGGACGGCGGCGGCCCGCTGCGCAGGCCGCCCATATTCAACTTGAGTCTCACCATGATGATCACGGGGCGGTCTGATCGACGCCGGCATCGTCGGCTTCTGCTGTCAGACCTCCCGTTTACGGTGGTGGCATGCGTTATCTGGTTGAAGTGTTCGCCGTCGGGGCACTGCGTCGTGGAGCAGAGATCGAGCAGTTCCTCGGGCCGAAGGAGCACAACGGCGAGCGGGGCGTCGCATGGGTGGAGATCTGGCCGCGGGAGCATGGCTACGTGATCACGCTGTACGGCGGCGTGGATCGGGCCGACGGCTACCAGGGACAGCGGAATCTCTACGAGCTTGCACCGTTCCTCTACCCGCATGAGGACGACGAGGATATGCCCTTCTGTGAACTCGGGATCGCATCCGAGCCGCTGGGGGCGCTCGAGCTGGCAGAGTCGCTGACCGGGGCGGTCCGGAGCAGATGGATGAACCGCGGCCTCGGCATGGACGAATATGCCGACTACGTACGAGCGGGCGGCCCAAGCGTGTGGCCTGTCAGCTAGGGCCGACTCGGCATGCACTGGTCTCACCAGCGAAGACGCCAGTACTCACCGCGTCGGGCTGAGTCAGATCACGAAGTCCGACTGCCGTACCAAGCACCGACCACGGCCCCGGCCATGGGGCTGCTTCCCGCCGTGACCATGGTCGGGGTCTCGTGGTCGGGGTTTGGTCGGGGACCCGGGGTTCCGCTCTCAGCGGTCTCATACCTGGTCGGTGAGCGGAGGCAGCAGACCGTCGCCGGGCCAGAGGGCTTGCTCGGCCACGAGCTCGGTGAGGTACCTGCCGATTTCTGCAAGGACCGCATCGCGCTCCGTGTCCCCGTAGACGAGGAAGTCGTCGGCTACGGCGTCGTAGGCGCGGACGTGGTTGTGCGGCCCTGTACACAGCAGGGCCCGCGCGATCTCAGGCAGGCCGAGGCTGAGGGCGTCGCACCGCTCTGCGTGGACGAGCTGGACCAGGTCGGTGGTGACGCCCTCCCAGTCGCCGACCTTGGGCCAGTCGGCACCGCCGCCCAATTCGTGGGTGAGGGCGGCCAGCGGGATGATCTCGCCCGTTCGACGACCACGGGTGAGGAGGTCGTGGATGCGGACGCCGTCGGGCTGGCGCACCTGCGGGTGCAGCAGGGAGGCGGCGGCCACCACGGTGGTGTTGATCTCCTGCACACCGTCGCCGGGGTAATACGGCTCGTGTGCGAAGAGCAGGTAGACGTCCGTGGTGCGCATCGCGTTGTCGGGCTGGGCCTGGGTCATGGGGCGCTCTCCCTTCAGTGCTGGCGTGCCGGGCGTGCGGCGGGGCGTTGGCGAGGTCGTGCGCGTAAGGCTGGGCGGGTACGGGCCCAGCCGCGCCTCGTGCTCGCCGGGCTGGTTCTCTTCGCCGGAGCGGGCCTCGGTGCGGATGCGCTCCAGGGTCTGGGTGACTTGGCTGGCGAGCTGGACCATCAGCCGTTCGTGATCGATGAGTTGAGCCGAGACATTGCGGGTTTCCTGATCCTGGAGCAGGCCGGCGGCGTCCCACAGCAGGTGCTGGCCGATCTCGGCCGAACGGCGCAGCGCGTAGCGGTCGTTGTCGGCGGCGGCTTGGACGAGGTAGGTGTGCAGGGCGGCGAGACGCTGCAGGTACTGGCAGGCCGCGCTGTCTTCCACAACGCGGACGTGTTCGCCGGCCCGTTCGTCGAGGCGGTCGGGCAGGTACTCGGTGAGCAGGGGTGCGAGCAGCATCGCCGGCAGCACGATGTCGGCAGGGGCGCCGCGGTTCAGGGCGAACAGGGCCGCGAAGAGGCTGATGACCCCCACGGCGACGGTAATTCTTTGGGCGCTCGGGCAGAGTGCCGTCACCGGGTACGGTCCAGGCCAGCCACCCCCACCCGGTGCGCTCGTACACGAGTACGGGCTCGCACGTGCCGGTGCATGCCGTGTCGCGGCAGACGTGGCCGGTCCGCAGCGCACGCTCCTGTTCCGCCTCCCACCGTCGGGGATCGCAGGCGAAGGGACACAGAGGCGGCTGGGGTGTCATCCGGGGCGGTGTGTGAGCCGTTTCCGTCATTCGGTGCTCGCTTCCAAAGGACTGGTCAGGGCGGACGCACAGGTGGTGCAGCGGCCGTCGCCATCGGGATGGGCACGCTTGCGTGTGGGGCCCGGGCAGGTGCGGCACAGCGGCCAGCCCAGGCAGGCCGGGCAGAGGTCTTCGCCGGGGGCGGCTCCGGGGCGGCCGCAGCCCGCGCATTCGACGAGGGCCCGGTAGGTGAGGGCTTCGCTCACGGTGCGGGCGGCCGGCGCCGCCGACGACCGGCGGTCAGAGGGTGCGAATGGCTCCTGGAGCGAGGGCCCGTCGTGCCGGCCGGCGGCGGTGGCGGGTGGCGGGTAGGCCTGGGCGGCGCGGAGCCGGGCGGCGATGATCGCGCCGACGGAGGTGCGCACCGGCTTCGGCAGCGGCCGGCCAGCGATGACGTGCCGCAGTTGCTCGCTGCTCCAGCCGGCCTGAAGCATCACGGTCACGACGCGGCCCTGGTCCGTCAGCGCCTGTCTGGTCAGGAGGAGTTCGGGGCGAGCCGCTCCGAGTTCGAGCAGCAGTTGGATCCCCGGGTGCATCGCATCCGCCGCCGGCGCGGGCTTCGGCGTGTCCGGCCGGTCCGTCCGTCCTGGTGCTCGCGTGGCTTGGCTGGGGCACGGACGGAGGGATCTGGTGTTCTGCTTGTTGGTGTTCTTTCTGTTGGTGTTCTTAGTGGGCCGATGAACCGACGTCGGGTTATCCACCGGTGGAAAACCCGACATCGGCCCGGACCTGCTGTTTTCCAAGCTGGGCAGGTCGGTGATGACGTACGCGGCCGCACCGAGGGTGCCATCCCGGTTGCGCTCGCGCTCCCTCAGCAGAAAGCCGTGCTTTCGAAGCTCCTTAAGCCCGCTCTTCACAGCCGCCTCGCCGTCGCGGCCGCGGCGCGCCAGGTCGGTGACGGTCAACCGCCAGCCGTCCCGGTGCGTACTGATGAGTCCGAACAGCCCGTTCGCCTTGAAGGACAACCTGGTATCCCGGAACAAGCCGTTGGCGATCTGGGTGAACTGGTCCGCCCCCATCACCCCGCGCCGGACCCCCGCCCCGAAGCGGCTCATTGCGATCCCTCGCGCACCATGAGCGAGCCGCCCTGAGGCCCTGGGGCGAGCGGGCGGGCGTGCGGTGGCCGGGGGCGCTGAGTTAAGGAGGCGTGCGCGCGGTCCATCCCGTCAGCTCATCCAGTGCCCCCGACCAGGCTGACGGCCATGAGCCCCGACCACCTGTCACGATCCGGCAACGGAGCCGTCTAGCTGCCGTGGTCGGGCTCATGGTCTGGGCCGACCACGCCCTCTTCACCCCTAGTGTGCACCTTGCGCAACCCGACTGCGCAACCGGCACGCAGCGCTGGATGGGCGATGCGCAATCGGGCTGCGCAACCAACCGAGGATCCTGCGCAGTCGCGTGACGCGGTACGGCTGCGCACCGAGGCTTCCTGATCTTCCGTTGCGCAGGACCGGTGGCGCCTGCGCAGGCACCCGTCGAGGGCAGGGGCGACTGCCTTTACGCATCGAAGGCGGCCCCCTGGCCGAGCGTCACCTGGTCGCCCAGCAGTCCCCTGGCCCGGCAGAACCGGACGCGATGTCCTGGCCTCGTCTCACGGCCAGGCCCGTGGGGGGGGGGGGGGGGGGGCCCCACCCCCCCCCCCCCCCCCCCCCGCCCCCCCCCCCCCCCCCCCCGTGGGGGGGGGGGGGGTGGGGGGTGGGGGGGGGGGGGCGCCCGGGTATAAAAAGAACGCA
>NZ_JBITGJ010000222.1:0-5972 GCF_044456925.1 Streptomyces sp. NPDC050743 | reverse complement strand
GCCGGACGCCGAGCCCACACCGAACGCCACCGCGTCCTCGCCCTCTACGGCATCACATGATCAACCAGACATCCGAGGCAAACGCCGGGGCCCTGCCGCAAGTCCCACTTCGCATGGCCTCAGCGACGCGGCGGGGGAGGGCCCCGCAGCACTGCCGAGCTGTACGGTCACGCAGTGGCCCGGCCGCCCTTCGCGGCATACGGTTGAGGCATGGGAGTGCCACGCTGGATACGTGGTCACACGGCGGCACAGGCGCGCTAGAGCGGACCGGTGCCGCCGTGCCATGTCTTTTCCTTCGCCACAGGGCATTCGAGGTCCGTCGGCGAGGAGAACCTGAGCCAGACAGCAGCGACGGCGAACAGCCGGCCCGGTCACAGCGGCCCTTGCCTCGGGCAACCACAGCAACCGGTCGGCGAGGGCAGCGGCTGCGGCGGACTGACGCCGGCAGTGCCTTTTACCCTCTCCGCTCCGCGGGCAGGGGATGCGAGGGAAACGCCATGATCAAACCCTATGGTCCCTACGACTTCATGCCGCCGATCAGGACCTTCTCGTTGACCTCGCAGTCCGTGGCCAACGGCGAGCCACTGGCCCGCGAGCAGGTAAGCGGCATCCTGGGAGCGGGCGGATCGGACATCTCACCGCAGCTGAGCTGGTCCGGCTTTCCCGAGGAAACACGCAGTTTCACCGTCGCGATGTTCGACCCCGACGTCCCCACTGCCTCGGGCTTCTGGCATTGGGCCGTAGCCAACCTCCCCGCCTCCGTGACCGACCTTCCGGCCGGGGCGGGAGACGGAAGCGCGTTGCCCGGCGCCGCGGTGACGCTGGCCAACGACGCCGGCTACCGAAGGTACCTCGGTCCGGCGACGCCTCCCGGAAACGGCCCGGACCGCTACTTCCTCGTGGTGCATGCCGTCGCCGTGGAAAAACTGGAGGTGTCCGCGACGACGACGCCTGCCCTCATGGACTTCCTCCTGTTCACTCACGCGATCGCGCGGGCAACCCTGTACGGCACCTTCGAGCGATGAGCAGATCGGGGCCGGTCAGCCCTGGCAGTTTCCGAGAAAGCGTCGCGTGGCTACGCTCGGTACTTCCCAGTCACGCAGCATGAGAGGCGTTGCCGTGGCGGCGCTGTCCACGACACTCGCGCTAGCCACCCACGCCGCTGGCACCCGACGGGGGCCGGAAGGCGACCGTGGCGCTGGTGCACGGGCTTTCGCCGACAGACCCAGCTGGAGCGGAGTGGCCGAACGCCTGCAGCGGCACGGCTACCAGGTCACCACTGCGGACAATCCTCTGCGTGCACGCCCGAGGACTCGGCGTACCTGGACAGCCTCCTCAAGACCGTCAAGGGGCGGACCATCCTCGCCGGCCCTCGGCGGCGAAAGCTCTCCAGCAGGCCGCCGCCGGGGCGGGGGACGGGAAGAGCTCGTTGCAACCTTCAGGACATCCGCACACACTTGAAATACACGCCTAAATCAATGACCCCGTAAGTCCTTTCTGAGACGACGGCATACCAGAGGAGCGCCGTATGGCCAAGATCCTTTGTGTGCTGACCGGCGCCAGCTACTGGACCCTCAAGGACGGCCACCGGCACCCGACGGGGTACTGGGCCGAGGAGATCGTGGCGCCCTACAGCGTGTTCACCGACCCCGGACACCAAGTCACCGTGGCAACCCCCGGTGGAGTTGTGCCTGTTGTGGATACGATGAGCCTGGAACCCCGCATGGCGGGCGGCGAGGACAATGCCCTCAAGGAAGAGGCCGTCATCGAGTCGGCGGATGAGCTACGGCATCCCATCTCCCTCAACGAGGTGCGGGTTGAGGACTATGACGCGGTCTACTACCCCGGCGGACACGGACCGATGGAAGACCTCTCAGCCGACCCGGACTCCGTCCCTCCTGCGCGACGCCCTCGCCTCCGGCAAACCGCTCGGCATCGTCTGCCACGCCCCCGCCGCTCTCCTCGCGACCCGCGACGCTGAAGGCGACACACCCTTCGCCGACTACCGCGTGACGGGCTTCTGCAACGAGGAGGAGGCCGGCGTCGGCTTCGCCGACAAAGCCAAGTGGCTGCTGGAGGACGAACTGAAGAAGCTGCCCACCCAGTACTGGAAGGGTCCTATGTGGGAGCCCTACACAGTCGTGGACCGCAACCTCTACACGGGGCAGAACCCCGCCTCATCGGGCCCTCTTGCCAAAGAACTCCTCGAAGCACTCCCTTGACCGCAGGCCAGGCCCGAGAGAACGTCAACCACTCGCTACCGGAGGTTCGTCATGAGCCAGGTCATCGCCGGCCCCAGGATCACCGGAGTCCACCACCTGTCCTTCACGGTCTCCAATCTGGAAGACAGCCTGGCCTGGTACCAGCGGCTGTTCAGCGCGGAGCGCGTGGACTACAAGTTCAACCACCTCTACCGCGAATCGACAGGCTACGGAATCCTGCTGATCACACCCGACTCCGGAGTCGTGATCGGGTTGCACAAGAACACCGGCAATCAGCACGAAGGGTTTCTCGAATCACGGACCGGGCTGGACCACATATCGTTCCAAGTCGGCTCGCGTGCCGACTTGGAGGCGTGGATGTCCTGGCTCGACGAACTGGGGATTGCGCACACGCCCATCAGGGACGAGACGGAACCGTTCGCCTACTCGACTGTCGTGTTCCGTGACCCCGACAACCTGCAGCTGGAGTTCCTCGCCCTTCCCTGACTCCGCAGTGACCGGGCCCGTCGATCCGCGGGCCCGGGGCAGACAGCCCGACGGAACAGCAGCGCGCTAGCCGAGTCGCCGGGTGTGCGCGGAGGTGCTGCTGTGGTTGCTGGAATCCCGTGAGGCTGCTGGTTCCTGGGCGCTCCAGCTGCCAAGCAGTGTCCAGGCGTCCTGGGAGACCTGATCCGGGGCTGGGAGGTACAGGAACAGGGTCTGATCCCTCTCGCCCGGCAGCGTGAACGCCTCGTACTCCACGGTCAGATCACCGACGACGGGATGGTGGTGGCGTTTGCGCCCGTGGGTGCGGTCGAAGACCCTGTGGTCCGCCCACCAACGACGGAAGCACTGGCTCTTCATCGCCAGCTCACCCACCAGCTCCGCTGTCCGGGTGTCGTCGGGGTGGCGGCCGGCATCCAGACGCAAGATCGCCGTCATCTCCGCGGCGACCTGTTCCCAGTCCGGGTACAGGGAGCGGGCGGCCTCGTTGAGCAGGATCCAGCGGGTGAGGTTGCGCTCACGTGCGGGCAGGGCATCGAAGTCGGTCATCAGCGCGCGAGCTAGATGATTGGTGGCCAGCACGTCGGTGCGGCGTCCGAGTATGAAGCCTGCCTGGTCGGTGAAGGAATCCAGGAACCGGCGCACCACGGGCCGGACGCGTTGGACAGCGGGTGCGGAGCGGCGGCCGCTGCCGGGTTTCGGTCCGGTGAGGTCGAAGAGGTGGGCGCGTTCGGCGGCGTCGAGCCGCAGCGCGTCGGCCACAGCCTCCAGCACCCCGGTGGACGGACTGATCTGCCGACCCTGCTCCAGGCGCGTGTAGTAGTCGGTGCTCACCCCGGCCAGGAGCGCGACCTCCTCCCGGCGCAGCCCCGGTACGCGCCGGTAGGCCCCTCGCTCGGGAAGATCAGCGGATTCGGGGCTGATGCGGGCGCGGGACCGCCGCAGGAACTCGCTGAGCTCAACGTTTCTGGCCATGCCTCCAGTCTCCGCCCGCGGTATCGCGCGGTCGACCGGGAAGGGGGGCCGCCCAGTCCTATGCAACGGATTCCCTGGCAGGTCAGGGCAGGGAAGCGGCCTCCGCCGACCAGAGGCCGCGTGTTGTCCTGGATTGCGGAGACCCACCGGGCAGGTGCCGGTTCTCAATGACCGGGCCGAACGCCGATCTCCACCTTCCGCTCAGCTGCGGCTGGCATCCCGCCCAAAGAAAGTGAGTGCCGACATGGCCAAGATCCTGATGGTGCTGTCGGGCGTCGACTACTGGACGCTTACCGACGGCAGCAAGCACCCCAGCGGCTACTGGGCCGAGGAATTCGTGGTTCCGCACCGCATCTTCACCCAGGCAGGTTTCACCGTCGACATCGCCGCGCCCGTGGACGGCAAGCCGGCCGCCGACCCGGTGAGCCTGCGACCCGACGCCGCAGGTCCCGAAGCCGACCACTTCGCCGCCTACATCGAAGAAGCGGCCGAAGCCCTCGCCAACCCCACAGCGCTGCCGGACGTCAAGACGGCCGACTACGACGCCATCTTCCTGCCCGGCGGTCACGGACCGATGGAAGATCTCGCCCACGACCCCGACCTCGGCCGCATCCTGATCGAAGCCGACGCTGCCGGAAAGATCATCGCCCCGGTGTGCCACGGCCCTGCCGCACTGCTGTCAGCGAACCTGCCGGGCGGACGCTGGCTGTTCGCCGGCCGCGAGCTGACCGTCTTCACCAACGCGGAGGAACGGCTCAACGGCACTGCCAGCCGGGCCCCGTGGCTGGTCGAGACCGTCATGTCGGCACGCGGAGCGGTCATCCGATCCGCGAACCCCTGGCAAGCGCACGTCGTCGTCGACGGCAACCTGTACTCCGGCCAGAACCCCGCCTCCAGCAAGCCACTGGCCGAAAAGCTCGTCACCGAGCTCAGCAGCCGCTGACCCCACCGCGCCTGGCGCTATCGGCACCGACACCCCGCCACCGATAGCGGCCAGGCACCCCGGCAGGTCACCCTCACCACTCGACCGCCAACAGCTTCACAACTCAGCACTTAGGGAACACCAGCATGACCAGCACCACTACCGCCTACGCTGCACACTCTCCGAAGGCTCCGCTGGAGCGCACCGCCATCGAACGCCGCGACGTCGGCGAATTCGACGTCCTGATCGACATCAAATACGCCGGCATCTGCCACTCCGACATCCACCAGGTCGACGAGGGCTGGGACGAAGGGATCTTCCCGATGGTCCCCGGCCACGAGATCGCGGGCATCGTCTCCGAAGTCGGCCCGGGCGTCACCAGGTTCCGGACCGGTGACCGCGTCGGCGTCGGCTGCATGGTCGACTCCTGCCGCACCTGCGACAACTGCAAGGCAGGCAACGAGCAGTACTGCACCGGCAGCGGCATGGTCGGCACCTACAACGACACCGGCAAGGACGGCCAGCCCACCTACGGCGGCTACTCGCAGGCCATCGTCGTCGACGAGAACTACGTCGTGCGCATCCCCGACGATCTCGCCCTGGACGTCGCCGCCCCGCTGCTGTGCGCCGGCATCACCACCTACTCCCCACTCCGGCACTTCGGCGCCGGCCCGGGCAAGAAGGTGGCGATCCTGGGCATGGGCGGGCTCGGCCACATGGCCGTCCAGATCGCCCACGCGCTCGGCGCCGAGGTAACGGTGCTCTCCCAGTCCCTACGCAAGAAGGACGACGGGCTCCGACTGGGCGCCGACCACTACCACGCCACCAGCGACCCGAAGACGTTCGAGGAACTGGACGGCACCTTCGACCTCATCCTCTCCACCGTCGCGGCCCCGCTCGACTTCAGCGCGTACCTGTCCCTGCTGAAGACCGACGGAACCCTGGTGAACGTCGGCCTGCCCGAGGAACCGATCTCCCTCGACCTCTTCTCCGTCGTCACCGGCCGCAAGACCATCGCCGGCTCCCTGATCGGAGGGATCGCGGAGACGCAGGAAATGCTGGACTTCTGCGCCAAGCACGGCATCGGAGCGGAGATCGAACTGATCCGCGCCGACCAGATCAACGAGGCGTACAAGCGCGTCCTCACCATCGACGTGCGGTACCGCTTCGTGATCGACACAACGACGATCTGACCGAACCGCGTCCCTGAGCGCTGCCGGCCGCCTCGGCGAGCGCGGTCGGTGCCACACCGCGCCGTATGCGGTGTCGCCGCAGCCGGTAGCTGTCAAGTCAAATGAAACGAATGTGCGGCTATGAACTGTGTTGCTGTGGTTCGTGTCGTCGGGTGGGGTCGTTGATCCACGCCTGCT
>NZ_JBITGJ010000221.1:0-6013 GCF_044456925.1 Streptomyces sp. NPDC050743 | reverse complement strand
ATCCGCGCCGGCGTGGAGGGCACGATCTCCCAGGCAGTGCGGCGCACCTGCATCCGCCGGACCCGCTACACCGGCCTGCCCAAGACCCACCTCGGCCACGTCTTCGCCGCCACCGCCATCAACATCATCCGACTCGATGCCTGGCTCACCGAAACCCCACTCGGCCCGACCCGAACCTCACACCTGGCCCGGCTCGACCTGGCCGCATAGAGGCCCTCCCACACCCGGTTCACGGATTTCCCAACGGAGTCCTTCAGAGGGTGGTATGCGCCGTGATGTCGTATCTGTCGTCACTGGAACGTGTGGGATCGCTGCATCTCCGCTGCCTGGGAGGCATGGGGGTGCCGGAGTGTCACCTGTGAGCGAGCGCCGGTCCTACAGAGCGACTTATCCGACGAACGCTGGGCCCTGATCGGGCCCGTGATCACCTCGTGGAAGGCCCGACACCCCTCCGCCAGCGGCCACCAGGGCAACCACGACATGCGGGAGATCGTCCACGCCCTGCTCTGCCAGTCCCGGACCGGCTGCCAGTGGGACTGCCTCCCCTACGACCTGCCGCCCGTCGGGGCGGTGAAGTACTACTTCCATAAGAAGTCATCTCATTTGGCTCGGTAGGCTGTTGGCCGTGGCGGGGATTGTTGAGCGGCTGGTGCCGGATGAGCTGTGGGAGCTGTTCCAGCGGGTGGTGCCGGAAGCGCCGTCGCGGCCTCAGGGCGGCGGCCGGCGTCGCCACGGCGACCGGGAGGTTCTGGCGGCGATCGTGTTCGTCGCGACGTCGGGCTGCACGTGGCAGCAGCTTCCCGCCGCGTCGTTCGGGTCGTCCGGTGCGACGGCTCACCGCAGGTTCACCGAGTGGACGAAGGCCCGGGTGTGGGCCAAGCTGCACCGCCTGGTCCTCGACGAACTCGGTTCCCGCGGTGAGCTGGACTGGTCCCGTTGCGCGATCGACTCGGTGAACATGCGGGCCCTGAAAAGGGGGACCTGACAGGTCCGAATCCTGTCGACCGGGGCAAATACGGCTCGAAGATCCATCTGATCGCCGAGCGGACCGGTCTGCCCCTGTCCGTCGGTATCTCCGGCGCCAACGTCAACGACAGCCAGGCCCTGATCCCGCTGGTGAAGGGCATACCTCCGATCCGGTCCCGCCGAGGACCTCGCCGACGCAAGCCCGGCAAGCTGCATGCCGACAAGGCCTACGACTACCGCCACCTGCGGCAATGGCTCTCGGGTCGAGGCATCCTTCACCGCATCGCCCGCAAGGGCGTGGAGACCTCACAGCGGCTCGGACGACACCGCTGGACCATCGAACGGACCATGGCCTGGCTCGCCGGCTGCCGCCGACTCCACCGCCGCTACGAACGCAAGGCCGAGCACTTCCTCGCCTTCACCAGCATCGCCTGCACCCTCATCTGCTACCGCAGACTCAAGACCACTCCATGCGTTGTGAAAGCTGCGCCATGATGGCCCGCGTGAGCAAAGAGACTGCGCTTCAGGCCGTAGCACGCCTGTACCAAGAGTTCATGGGGTTGCCCTTTCCTCCCGGATTGGCTGGCGCGGACCGGGCTGGCTTCGACCTGGTGATGCTGGACTCGGACACCGCAGCCTGGGTTTTTATCTGGATCAAGAACGGCGGCGAGCTCGAAGCGCGAGGCCGAAGCGGTCTGCTTCGCTGCCTCGCCCGCCTGGACCGGGTCATACCTGTACTCAGCGAAGCGGACGACCCTGAGTACTGGCACCGCCTGCACGAGATGGCTCGACTTGTCGCGGATTCCCCGCAGATAGCCACCAAATGAGATGACCTCTAAGTGGCGCGACGACGGCACCGACCAGACCATCCACGACCTGCTGCGCTGGCAGGTGCGGGACAAGAGGGGGTCGATTAGCCGATCCCAGCCTGGTGGTGCTCGACACCCAGAGCCTGCACGCCGCCGTCGGGGTGCCCGCCGGGACGACCGGGCGGGACGCGGGCCAAGAAGGTCGCGTGCCGCAAGCGGGGACTGGCCGTTGACGTGTTGAGCCTGGTGATCGCGGTGGTGCTGGCCGCCTCCGCGATCACTCGCAAGACGCTGCTGGGGCTGCCCGATCCGCAACCACCCGTGCCGCCGGCCGCGAAGCTGCCGGACCGTCCGGCCTACCAGCAGATCACGGCCGTATTCGCCGCGGCCGATGCCCCGCTGCGAGCGCGGGCGGTATGTGAGGCGATGGACTTGGAGATCGCTCCCAGGAACATCAACAACGTCCGTCTGAAGCTCAAGCGGCTCGCCGAGCGGGGGATCCTGGGCGAGACCGGACAGGGGCTGTTCACCCTGCCACGGCCGTAGCCCCTCCGGCGGGCCTCAACCAGACTGCTCAGCCCAACCGAAAGGCCAACCCGGGCAGCACCTCAAGTGCCGCCCTCTGGGGGGACGCTCGGTCACGCCGATGAGCGGACACGTCGTCATTCCAGCCCGCGGAGAAAACCCGTTGCGAGCGACCCGCATCGGATGTCTGATTGATCGGCCACCGATCAGGGGAGGGAACATGAGGACGTCGCTGCCCACCCCCTCGTTGCACACCGCTCGCCTTCGACTGCGTGCCTTCGCAGACGCGGATGCGAACGACCTCTTCGCACTGCACAGCAGCGCCTACGTGCTGCGCTACTGGGACGCGCCCCCATGGAGCGAACGCGCTCGCGCCGAGAAGTTCATCACGGCTTGCCGGCAGATGGCACAGGACGGCAGCGGGGCGCGGCTGGCCGTAGATCGCGTCTCTGACGGGGCGTTCCTCGGCTGGTGCAGCCTGAACAGGTGGAATCCGGACTACCGCAGCGCGTCGCTTGGCTACTGCTTCGACGATGCAGCGTGGGGCCACGGCTACGCGACCGAGGCCGCGCGCGCTGTGCTGCGGTGGGCATTCGACACGCTGGACCTGAATCGCGTCCAAGCTGAGACCGATACGCGCAACGTGGCATCTGCCCGCGTGCTCGAGAAGCTCGGCTTCGTGCGGGAAGGGACGTTGCGGGAAGACTGCGTCGTCAACGGCGAGGTCTCTGACTCGTGGGTCTACGGGCTGCTCAGGCGGGAGTGGCGGCCGTCGTCCGAGCCGGTTCCCGCCCACTGAGTTCCGTCGCTCGGCGCCCGGTATCGGCCAACCCCGAGCGACTGATCACTGCGCCTCGTCCACACACAACGGCGAACCAGACAAGAGGTTGCATACCCTCCTCTCTCGGGCCCGGGAGGATCCCCCCCTCTCTCGGGAGCTCTGACCCGCGCAGGTGAGTGGTCTGCACTGTTGACCTTAACCAGGGCATCTCTGGTTATCGATGTACTCCTTCACCACGGCGAGTGGTGCACCTCCGCAGGACGCGGCGAAGTATGAGGGAGGCCAGAAGTGTTCGCCCCACAGGTACTTGCGGATATGACCCGAGAACTCCTGGCGCAGACGCCGGGCGGAAACGCCCTTGAGGGAGCCGACAAGCCAGGAGAGGGCGAACTTCGGTGGGTAGTGGACGAGCAGGTGGACGTGCTCGGTCACGCCGTTGAACTCCCGCAGCTCCGCTGCGAAGTCGGCGCAGACGTCGCGCATAACCTCCTCGCAGCGCGTCAGGACCTCGCCGGTGAACGGTCCGCGCCGGTATTCCGGCGTTAAGACCAAACGCGCAATGCAGGGCGTAGACGACGCTACGGCCTCTCTGAATATCGGGGTTTGGCTCCCAAGGAGGGTGACATACACCAACCTTATGATCAGGCTTGTGAAGAGCGTGACGCAGGTCAAGTTGATACCGGATGCCGCGCAGGCATCCGCTGTCGGTAGCCCTGCGCACGGTCAACGAAGCGGCCGACTGGGTCTCCAAGGTGGCGTTCGTCAGCGACGTGCCGCGTGAGCACGGCGGCTGTGCGAATCTCAGGATATTGCCGCAGGGGTCGATGACCTGCAGCGTCGACCCTCCCGATGCGTCCGGATCGATTCCGGGACGTACCGGCGCGTTCGGTCGGGCGAGCAATTCCAACGGGGGCGGTCACCGCTTGATCATCGGGAGGTGTGGTGATTCCTGAAGATCGTGTGGTGGCTGCGGGCCGTAGCGTGGAGCCTGTCCGGAGAATGGAACCGCGCGCCACCGCGCGCGGATATCTGCTTGGACTGCTGTCGGGCGTTGAGCGGAAGAACTGCCGTGGATGGCGGAGCAGGCGGAACACGCCCGCCCCGGGCGGATGCAACATCTGCTGCGATACGCCCGCTGGGACGCTGGAGCCGTCCGCGAGGAGGTCCGCACCTACACCACCGGCCGGGAGGGGCGCTGATTGACCGTCGGCTCTATCTCCCCGAGCACTCCTGGTGCTCTGACTCCGAGCGCCGGAAGACGGCCGGCATTCCCGAGGATGTGCATGCACTGAGCGGATACGGATACGCCGAGGCCCCGTAACTCTCAGCAGGGGTTACGGGGCCTCGGCGTATCAACTACTGGGACCGCTCACAGCAGTCCCGTCAGCCCTTCGACGCCGAGCGCCAGCAGCGCCGCGGCGACTACCAGCGTCACCAGCGAACCGGCCCACGCGGTGGACTGCCGCTCGCTCACCGGCACCGGATCCGCCTGCCCCGGGGCCTCCCGGCGCAGGCGCTCCAACTCGTCCTTCACCTGGTCGTGGCGGCCCAGCGTCGGCCAGACGCTGAATGCCTCGAGGCAGACCTGCTTGCCGTCGGTGAGCACGACGCTCAACCGACCGCTCCGCCCGTTCCAGTCGAACCTCTTCACCCGGCCCCAGGGGACGGTGTACTCGGTCTTCGCGTTCCGGACGACGATCCGTTCCCAGTCGCAGTCGACCGAGGGCCGGATCAGCGTCCGGTAGGCCAGGGAGCTCACCACGAGCAGCACCAGGAGTGCGGGGGCGAGCTGCCAGAACCCGGGGTCGGAGACCCGCGCAATCTCCAGCCCGGCAAACGCTGCGAAGCCGGCGATGACGCAGGAGCCCACGACTCTGCGCTCGATCCAGTACCCGGTCACCACCGCATCACCCTCCCGAGGAGAAGAGACTGTTCCAGCCGGACTTGATCCAGCTGCCGGCGGCCTTGGCGCCTGCCAGGTCTTCACTCCGGCGATGGCGACGGCCTGGCCGACCTGCGCGTCCTCGATCACCTTAGCGCCGGTCAGGGCACCGAGGATGCCGATGGTGCAGCTGCCCCGGTCCTTGCGCTGGGCACCAGGATGCGCCGAAGGCCGTTCCTCCGTAGCCACCTCGCGGAGGAACGGCCGTTCGCCGTGGCTCCGGAGAACGTTGCGAAGCAGAAGTCGCCGCCGTGCTGTGCTCCCCTGACCGTCGCCGGCCGGACTACGAGGAGAGGCTCGGCACGTCCGGTGCCGCCTCGCGGCATGCAGACGGATTCGACGCAGATCGTCGAGAAGGTAGCTCTCTCGGGAAGACACACACATCGCGCAGGCCCTCAGCCGCCAGGCCGTCCGCCAGGGCGCCGACGTCCGATTCGCCAAGACCACCCGGATTCTGGCCGAACTCGCCGGCGGCCACGCTGACCGCACCTGGGACAAGCGCATCCGCGAACTCATCCGCCCCGACCTGCTCATCCTCGACGACTTCACCATGCGCCAGCTGTCCGCGTCCCAGGCCGACGACCTCTACGAACTCGCCTCCGAGCGGCAAGGAACGCTCTCTGATCATCGCCAGCAACCAGGCGCCCAGGAACGGGTATCCCCTCTTCCCCGGTCGTCGCCGAGTCACTACTGGACCGACCGATCAACACCAGCCATCAGGTGATCATGAACGGCCCCAGCTACCGACCGAACAAGCGCCCCCGGAACCCGGCCGACAAATCTCCGCTCAGCTGAGCTCGGAAGTCCGCCCCGCACGGCGGTGACGCCGCCCACCACGATCAAGAACTCTCAACTGTCAGTGCTCTCAGGTAGGTTCGGATGCATGACGACGGAGGCGACCACGAAGGACACCGGGCATGCCCGGTACACCTTCCGTGTGCGCCTGTCGGCTGCCGCGCGGCGCGCACTCGAAGCGGAGTGGGATCGCTG
>NZ_JBITGJ010000220.1:0-6331 GCF_044456925.1 Streptomyces sp. NPDC050743 | reverse complement strand
ATCGCCGCCGCAGCCCTCGTCCTGCTCCAGCTCGAATACGACCGCACCGTCTAAACGATCACACACAGGCATGATCGCTTACCGGGAAAGGCTCATTGTGCCCTGCCGCCTGGTCTGATGACCGTCTCCCGCGTGTTCACGGTGGCCGCGGGGCAATTTGCTCCCGGTCATCTCGGTGAGCTGACCCGCATCGTGCCGTTCGAACTCGTCGATTCGGTTCTGGAGGAAAACCCGCACGGTGCAGCGTCGGTTACGGGCCCTGCCCTCACGAGTCGGGGTCTACTTCCTGCTGGCGATGTGTCTGTTCCCGGAGGTCGGCTACACGCTGGTCTGGCACAAGCTCACCGCAGGTCTGGCCGGCCTGACGGAGCTGAAGGTGGTCCGGCCGACCGCGACGGCCCTGCGTGACCTGCGCCGCCGCATCGATACCCGTCCGATGCGGCGCCTGTTCGAGGTGCTGTCCGGGCCGCTGGCCCAGCCAACGACGCCAGGCGTGCGATACGGGCGGTTTCGAACGGTCTCCTTCGACGGTTGCAGCTCCATCAAGATCCCCGACAATGTCCGCAACGTGGATCGGTTCGGACCGCAGAGCCGCGGCGGCTACCCGATGGTGGAGCTGATGACCCTCGTGGAGACCGGAACCCGGGCCCTGATCGGAGCGGTGTTCGGCCCCACCGGGATCGGCGAGACCGCCTACGCGCGTCGCCTGCTGCACCACTTGGGCCCGGACATGCTGGTCCTGTGGGACAAGGGCTTCGACGCCAACGCCTTCCCTGCCGCCGTGGCCGACACCGGCGCCCAGTTCTTGGGCCGCCTCCGCGCCAACCGCCGCACCCCCGTCCTGACCCGCCTCACGGACGGCTCCTACCTGTCCGCCATCGGCACCCTCCCGGTCCGCATCGTCGAAGCGAAGATCACCGTGACCTGCAAGGACGACACCTCGTTCACCGGCGCCTACCGGCTCGCCACCACCTTGACCTGCGCCCGCCGCTACCCGGCCCCGGCCCTGGTCACCCTCTACCACCAGCGGTGGGAGCACGAATCGGCTTACTACGCGCTGCGGCATACCCTCCTGCAGGGCCGGGTGTTCCACTCGGGCGACCCTGTCGGCGTCGAGCAGGAGATGTGGGCCCTGCTCGCGCTCTACCAGGCCCTGCGCGCGGTCATGGTCGAGGCCGCCGAGTCCCGGCCGGGCACCGACCCGGACCGCTGCGGCTTCACCATCGCCCTGCACACGGCCCGGGGCCTGGTCGTCCAGGCCGCCGGCATCACCAGCTGCGGGACGGCCGGCGTCATCGGCCAGCAGCTCCTGGCCGGACTTCTCCCACCGAGGCGGCCCCGTGTGAGCACCCGCAAGGTGAAGTCACCCATCTCCCGCTACCACGACCGCCAGGACGACGGCCGCCCGGACACCAGCCGCACCGTCACCGGCCTCGACATCGCCATCCTCGAGCCCGAGCCGAGCCTCCCCACCACCACACACGACGACCGTCACATCCCGCCGGACGACCGCCGCAGGCAGCGCGTTCTGGCCCTCCTCCGCACAGCCCCCGACCGCTGCTGGCACCCGCGGGACCTCGCCCGCCATCTCGGCGACGTCACCCTGGGCACTATGCGCCGCCAACTCGACCGATGGGCCCGCCAAGGACTCATACACAAAGCCGGACCCGCCACCTACACCAGCCAGGCCGCCCCATAAACCCCTTTCCACCAGCGTAAATACGTTAACTACCCGGCCTTGGATCAAGCACAGCCCACCAGAGCGTGGCCGGGCCGTCCATACCGGTCGAAGACCGAGGCAAGCACGCAGTGTTGTCAGCGTCCACTGCCAGCATGACCTCCCCATCCGGCGATGCACGTCCGTCCTGGCACACTCCTCGTGCATGCTGATCGGTGGCCATCCGCCGCAACAGCTCATTCGCAAGATCACTGAATTCGTTGGCCATACGGACTCTCAATGGCTTTCGGGCTGACAGCGAGAGTGCTGCTACGGCACCCGGTGTGACGCCACTTTTGTCGTTGATGAGCCTCGGCAAGCGGCGCCGTCAGGCCAGATGATTGTCGCGCGGCCACATGACCTGCGCCCTCCTCACGGCAAAAAAATCAGGAGGATGGCGGTGTAGGAACTGGTGGCGAGGGTAGTGGCGTAAGCCTCCCATCGACGCGTGCCCCGCGATGGCCCGCTTTCGGGATGCCGGGAACGCAGGGCGCTGAGAACCGTGGCAACGACCGTCAAGGCCAGACCGCTGAGAGTGATCGTGTTCGCCGCGGCGACATGTGCCGTCGGATGCAGCACCTTGGTGACTCGCAGGGCCGTGCCTGCCACGGCCGGGAGAATACCGATGGCCGAGACGCGGATCGCGGCCCTGTCTGCGTCGTGCTGCGAAGTGATCCACTCTGCGGATCTCCACCTCTCATAGCCGGACGTGTGCGCCGCCGGGTGAGTGGCCCAGCTGTCTCCCAGCGCAAGGGCGGTGAAGAACACTCCGAGGGCTCCGGCTATACCTGTGATCACCTGCAGGAGGAGGCGGGCAGGGGACAGCACGAGCGAGGCGAGCATTTCGAACGCTGCGACCACATCGACGAGTGCGATGACGACCGCAACAGCGGCGTACATCACCGCCGGCGTCAAGTTGGGCGTCAGGGCGCTTTCTCCACCGATGGCAGCCAGGGAGATGGCTCCGATAATGCTGCCGATGACGGTGACGACGAAAAGCCCTGTCGCAAACGCAGCGGCCTCACTGTGGCGCAGGGGGTCAGGGAGAGTTGTGAACACGACGACGACTGCGGCAACCGCCAGTGCGCCGAGGGTTCCGACAATGGGCGCGTAGCCGGCAGCTCCTTTGCGGGCATCGTAGTGACCCTCAGGAGACTCGTGAGGTATCTCTGGCGTCGAGTTGAGCGTTGACGCAGTGGTGGCTTGCCGCACCGTAGTTCTGCTCGCCGCGAAGGCGATCAAACCGGTCACGGTTACGGCGGCGAAGATCCCTTTTTGATATTTCACATGCCCCCCTTGGCAATTTCCCCAGAGGTTACTTGGCTGCAGGGAAGCCGTGAAGATAAATGGACATGCGACGCTCCGAGCTTGCCTGTGAACCTCGAGACCCTTCGGAGCTTTCATTCGCTGAGGTTGTCCTGACCGACCAGGGCCAGGCCGCGGCCGAACCTCTTCTCGACGACGGCCGAACCAGCGTTGAGCCGCCGCCGACACCTCTTACGGAGGCCAGCCGACAGACGATTTGCCTGAGGCGCTGTTGCCGCGCAGCACGACCAGCCTGGCTTCTTCGGTGCCCACCATCACGCTTCTCACGCTACCGACGGCCAGTGACACCACAGCTGCGCGGCCAGCCGACCGTTTCGGCAACGTGACGACGCCGACCTCTACGGTGCCCTCTGCTGCGGCGTCTGGACACCATCTGGTCGGCGCGACCGGAGTTCGATGCCATCGAGTTCAAAGGCACGGGCGCAGGGGCGTGCGGGTGCTCGCTGCTCAAGGAGCGGCGACATGGGCAAGGGCGAGATCCCGGTAGGGCACATCGACGATGGGTAGGTCGGCCACGTCGAGTCCCTTCTCGACGTGGCCGGCGCGCAGGGCAGCCTGCGTCGCGTTGGCGCTGATGACTTCCGTCTCCACGAAGGTGCCGACGCCGGCCACCGTGTCGATGCTGACGGTGACGTCCGGGTGCAGCGCGTGGCGGTAGGTCTCGCGGTGCTTTTCCACGCGGACCAGCAGTCGCATGCCGATGTTCTCCAGCAGTTGGTTGGCGAGTGCGGCCTGGCTCGCCGAGTCGAGGCGGACGTTCGTCTCCGACTTGGAGATCACGCTGTGCGCGCTGTGGGTGGCCACGGTGGACGGCGGCTTGTAAGTGATCTCTGCGAGGCCCGCACTTGAATGGTGAAAGCCATGTCCGAGGAGACCGAAAAGGTCGGAAACGTCAGCCAGTGCCGCTCCGAACAGATCGTCGCCGAACTGCGGCAAGTCGTCGAACAGCAGACCCCGGGGCCAGTTCACCATCGGCGACCGCGCCCTGGAGATCTTTACCGACCGCAGGAGCTCGTGAACCTGCTCTGAACTGCGACGATTCATAGACTACATGTCCGCGACAGCGAGTTGGAGGCGTTGTTGTCGCTCGTTCTGTGGTCGTCGTGCCGCAAGCGGAAGCGTGGTGCACGAGGCGTCGCGACGTGAGGATGCCTGCGGCCTCTGCCCCCGTAAATCAGTCGTCCAAGAGCGTGGGGCCGGACACGATTCGGCCATGACTAGCGATCTCTTGCTTGACCGGGCCCGGGAACTATGGAAAGAACTGGCGGCGAAGCCAGTGGAGTTCTGTGCCGCGCCGGACGGGGCGAACGTTGTGGTCTCTCCTGGCTCGCGGTTGTGTCCGCCGTTGTGGACAGGGATCGTGGTCCTCGGCGGAGCCAGCATCATCACCGTGCCGAGCGTGCAGGTCGCCCAGGTGATGGCGGACGCTTCAAGCAAGCTGTTCGGTGAGGAACTCGTCGACGCGGACCGCCGAGCAATGCTCAGGACTTGTGGATCGGTGTGGGGAGGGACGCGGAGGGCGTACCTTCCCGAATGATCCTTTGAAGGTCTCCGAGTAGGCCCGCGTAGCAGCGCGGGTCGGGAAGGCACGCCCGTGCTCAGCGTAGTCACCGATGACGGCTCCACACAGTCCGGCTCCCTGATCGACGAGATCGTCCGCGAAGGCGCACGCCGGATGCTGGCCGCCGCGCTGGAGGCGGAGGTCAACCAGTACATAGCGGAGTTGGCAGCCGAGACCGACGAGCATGGGAGGCGCCTGGTGGTCCGCAACGGCCGCCACCGGCCCCGGACCGTGGTCACCGCGGCCGGTCCTGTCGAGGTGATTGCTCCGCGGGTGAACGACCGTCGTGTCGACGAGGCGACCGGCGAGCGCAAGCGGTTCTCCTCGAAGATCCTGGCACCGTGGTGCCGCAAGTCGCCGAAGATCTCGGAGGTGCTGCCGCTGCTCTACCTGCACGGACTGTCATCCGGGGACTTCGTGCCCGCGCTGGAGCAGTTTCTCGGCGGCGCGGCCGGCCTGTCGGCGGCAACGGTGACCCGGCTGACGAAGCAGTGGCAGGACGACCACTCCGCCTTCCAGGACCGCGACCTGTCCGACCGCGACTTCGTCTACGTCTGGGCCGACGGTGTGCACCCGAAGGTGAGGCTTGGACAGGCACACTCGTGCGTCCTGGTCCTGCTCGGCATCCGCCTGGACGGCACCAAGGAGCTGATTGCCCTGGCCGAGGGGCTGCGGGAGTCCACCGAGTCCTGGGCCGACCTGCTGCGCGACTGCCGCCGACGCGGCATGCGCGACCCCGAACTCGTCGTCGGCGACGGCGCGATGGGCCTGTGGAAGGCCCTGGCCGAGGTCTTCCCCGCCGCGAGGCATCAGAGGTGCTGGGTTCACAAGGCCCGGAACGTCACGAACTGTCTTCCGAAGTCCGCGCAGCCGGGCGCGACGAAAGCAATGCAGGAGATCTACAACGCCGAGGACCGCGCCCACGCCGAGCAGGCGATCGAGGCGTTCACCCGCACCTACGGCACGAAATGGCCCAAGGCCGTCGCGAAGATCACCGAAGACCGGGACGAGTTGCTGGCGTTCTACGACTTTCCGGCCGAGCACTGGGTCCACCTGCGGACCACGAACCCCATCGAGTCGACGTTCTCCACAGTCAAGCTCCGCACCAAGGTCACCCGCGGGGCCGGCAGTCCCGCCGCGGCCCTCGCGATGGTGTTCAAGCTCATCGAGTCCGCCCAGGCCCGCTGGCGTGCGATCACCGGCGCCCACCTGGTGCCTCTGGTCCGTTCCGGTGCACGCTTCGAGAAAGGCGTCCTGGTCGAGCGCAGCAAGGTGGCGGCATGACCGAGCCCATCTATCCCGGCGGCCATATCGCCGCGGTGGAACTGCAGATCGACCAAGTCACCGCCATGACCCCGTCCGAGGCCACCGCCACCGTGCGCTGCATCCTCGGGCCGGTTCGCCTCGGCGCGCGCTTCAACCACATCCGCGACTCGGCTGAGGTCATCGATCTGGAGCTGACGCAGATCCATGCCTACTTCGGGCGTTCCGTCGACGAACTCGACCCTGTCCACACCGCGCTCGTGACTCTCCAGGGCGCAGGAGTCCAACTCCTGACGTCAGCCACCCCGGGCTCTGGGTGGCAGTCCATCCAAGGGGTCAACCCGCCGCCGTGATCAAGCCATCCACAGGTATTGATGCGATGAAGGGGCGAAGTCCCGCCCTCCGCGGGTGGTCTGGGTAGACGCCAGTCACCCACTTCGTGACGGCGAAGGAGCCCCAGGTGA
>NZ_JBITGJ010000219.1:0-6334 GCF_044456925.1 Streptomyces sp. NPDC050743 | reverse complement strand
CGAAGGCGTCTTCGCGGACCACCTTCCCGCACCCGTCCTCGCCCAAGCACTGGAGGCACTCATGCTGGCCCTCGCCGAGGAGAACGCCGCATGCCCGTGGA
This sequence comes from Streptomyces sp. NPDC050743, assembly GCF_044456925.1. Lineage (NCBI taxonomy): Bacteria > Bacillati > Actinomycetota > Actinomycetes > Kitasatosporales > Streptomycetaceae > Streptomyces > Streptomyces sp. NPDC050743. Next base: position 6,233 of record NZ_JBITGJ010000219.1, on the reverse strand, counting down.
CCGACCCCACGGGCGAGGCCGCGGCAACCGCGTTCCTCGTCGCCGCCGGCGTAGCACCACAGACCGCATCACTCCGGGTTCGTGCCGTGTTGCATGACCAAGTCGTCGCCCCGGTCGGGACGGCTGCACCGACTCGTTGACCAGTCTCGATCGAAACGCCGCAGGCGGGAAGTGCCGCCACTCGGTCCCATCCACGTGGGCGCGAAGGCGCGGGCCTGCGGCACGAGGCTTCGGCTCCTTCACCCTCCCTGTGCCGTTATTTCGCTTCTCAATAAAAATATCCATCCTTGTAGGAGCTCATTCATGCCTGCCATTCTGATCCACGGCGTACCCGACACCCACCACGTGTGGGACGGCGTCCGCGAGCACCTGACCCGCAGCGACGTGGAGGCTTGGGACCTGCCCGGTTTCGGTTCGCCGCGACCCGAGGGCTTCCACTGCACCAAGGAGGAGTACGTCTCCTGGCTCATCGAGCGGTTGCAGGCAATCGGCGAGCCGGTCGACCTGGTCGGCCACGACTGGGGCTGCCTCCTCACCGCGCGCGTGGCTTCCGTACGTCCGGACCTGATCCGCACATGGGCCGGCAGCAACGGTCCGGTCAGCGCCGAGTACGACTGGCATCCGCTGGCCAAGCTGTGGCAGGACCCCGTCGCGGGCGACCGCTGGGCCAAGGAGTACGACGCCGGCGCGTTCGCCAAGGACCTGACCGACAAAACCCAGATCCCGGCCGAGCTGGCCGAACAGACGGCCGGCCGCGTGGATGAGACCATGCGCGACAGCATCCTCAAGCTGTACCGCTCCGCATTGACGGTCGGTGCGGAGTGGGAACCGGGTCTGGCGGACCTGGCCGGACCGTCCCTGGTGTTCTGGGGGGCGTTCGACCCAGTCTGCCCCGTCGACTTCGGCGAGAAGATGGCGGCTTCCGTGCGCGCCACCCGCTTTCTGAGGCTGGACAGCAGCCACTGGACGCCTATCCAGAAGCCGGCCGAGGTCGCCGCCGCCCTCGAGGAGCACTGGAGCAGCTCTCGGGGGTGAGTGGCGCGCCCACCAACTGCGCCCGTGGGTGCACCCCGGGCGGCGCCGGCCCCGGATTTCCGGACGCCGGCACACCGCCATCCCAAGCTGATGGCCTACTCGTTCAGTCATCAGCCCGATTTCATCCAGCAGTGGCAGGAGCCTGCCACTCGGCCAGGCCGCCGGGCCGTCACCGTGGTGCTGTGACGATGTCTGCGCGGCCGGGCCGACGGAACTGAAGCACGATGCGAGGCACACATGGACAGTTTGCTCGGAGCTTGGGTCCTCGAGGACTTCTCGCTGACACGAGAGGGGACGGTCGTCCGTCCGCTCGGGGAGCGTCCCAGGGGGGTGCTGCACTACGCCGCCGACGGCTGGATGAGCGCACTGCTGACAGCCCATCCCGATGACGCCCCGTTCGTATCCCCGTTCGAGGAGATGGCCACCGGGACCGTGGCGTACGCCGGACGCTGGGAGCGCGAGGCGGACGGGTCGGTCGTGCACCACGTTCAGACCAGTCACTACGCACCGTGGACGGGGACGGACCTGGTACGCGAGGTCCAGTTCGGCCCGGGACGGCTGGAGCTGACAGCTGCCGGGGCCGACGACTCCCAGGTGCGCATTGTCTGGCGACGGGCCGACGCCTGACGACGTGGGACGGGCCCGGTCTCCCGCCACACAGCCGGAGCAGCGACAACGACCGTCCGACTGATCACCCGATCGTCCCGTTCCCCTTCCCCTTTTCGCTTTCTGAACATGGAGGTTGTGCCATGCGGACAGCCACACTCAACAGCCGTCTCGTGCTCGTCTTCCCCGACGGCGCCGTAGATGTGGAGAAGGCCAGCGACGGCCTGTTCTCCTCGGACCCGCAGGCGGTCTTCGACCGCTGGGCCGAGTTCCGCGACTGGGCCCAGTCGGCGGCCGCGACCGGCCACGAGCGGATCGCCGTGGTGGAGCAGCAGCTGGGCGCGCCGGTGCCACGCCCGCGGCAGGTCTTCGCGGTCGGGCTGAACTACGCCGACCACGTGGCGGAGTCGGGGGTCGCCGTACCGGAGCGTCCCGCTGTCTTCACCAAGTACGTCACGTCCCTGACCGGGCCCTACGCCACGGTCGAGCTGCCGAGTGCCCTGGTCGACTGGGAGGTCGAGCTGGTAGCGGTGATCGGTCGTGAGGCGCACCAGGTCGCCGCTTCGGACGCGTGGCAGTACGTGGCCGGCCTCACGCTCGGCCAGGACCTGTCCGAGCGCGGCATCCAGTTGTCGGGACCGGCGCCCCAGTTCTCCCTCGGCAAGTCGTTCCCCGGCTTCAGCCCGACCGGGCCGGTGCTGGTCACCCCGGACGAGTTCGACAACCCCGACGACCTCGCGCTCGGTTGCGCGATCGACGGCGAGACCATGCAGGACTCCCGTACCTCCCAGATGATCTTCTCGGTGTCCCAGCAGATCGCCTGGATGTCGTCGATCTGCACGCTGCTGCCCGGCGACCTGATCTTCACCGGCACCCCGGCCGGCGTGGGCGGCGCCCGGAACCCGCGCCGGTTCCTGGCCCCCGGCGAGGAACTGCGCAGCTGGATCGACGGCATCGGTGAGCTGCGTAACCCCCTGGTCGCCGGCCCCACCTACCCCGAAGGCACCCAGGCCGTCTGACGCGCGGCCCCACACCTGTCTGCGTACAACCACCCGCACACTGAAACTCTTGGAGGAGATTGCCATGGCCTTGCACCGCGTGGCGCACATCACGATCGGGGTGCCCAATGTGGCCGACACCTCGGCCTACTACGCCGATTTCGGACTGACCGACCTCGGCGACGGCCGATTCGCCACTGCCGACGGTGGCGAACAGCTCAAGATCGTCCAGGCGGCGCGGCGCCGCCTGGAGGAACTCACCCTGAGCGCCGACGACCAGGACGACCTCGGGCGGATCGGCTCGGCCCTCGACCGGCTCGAGGTGCCGTTCGTCCGGGACACCCACCGCCTGCGCGCGGTCGACCCGGGCACCCAGGTGACGGTGACCGTCGAGGTGCAGCCGCGCATCGTGCAGCCCGCCGCCGCGCGGATGCCGTACAACGCTCCCGGGCGGATCGAGCGGACCGGCGAGCGTGCCCCCGGCGTGCTGCGTGAGGGTCCGGTGCGCGTCCGCCGCCTCGGACACGTCGTCCTGGGCTCAACCGACCAGGAAGCCTCCCAGCGCTTCTTCACCGCAGGGCTCGGCTTCAAGGTCAGCGACCTGGTACCGGGCGCGGCGTTCCTGCGGTGCTCCACCGACCACCACAACGTCCTCGTCCAGAAGGCCCCCATCTCCTTCCTGCACCACACCTCCTGGCAGGTGGACGACGTGGACGAGGTGGGACGCGGCGCCACCCGGATGCTGGAGGACCACCCCGAGCGCCACATCTGGGGTCTGGGCCGCCACCAGCTGGGGTCGAACTTCTTCTGGTACCTCCGGGACCCGGCCGGCAACTTCTCCGAGTACTACTCCGACATGGACTGCATCGTCGACGACCAACTGTGGACCCCCGGGACGTGGGAGGACGCCCGCCTCGCCCTGTACAACTGGGGCCCGCCCGTACCGCCGTCCTTCCTCCGCCCCGAGGACCTCGCCGCGATGATGACCGGCGCGCACGACGCCGGCTGAACAGACGAAAGGAACGCAATGATGAGCATTTCGACCGAGGGTCTCGCCGCGGAGGCCTACGACGTGCTGGTCGTCGGCGCTGGTCCGGTCGGGCTGGCCACGGCCATCCAGCTGGCCACCCCAGGCCGCCGGGTCGGCATCGTCGAACGCTGGCCGCAGCCCTACCCGCTGCCACGCGCGGTCGGCTTCGACCACGAGGCCGGCCGCATCCTGGCGTCGCTGGGGTTGGACATGGCCGCTGTCAGTGAACCCGCTGTGGACTACGAGTGGCGCAACGGAGAGGGTCAGCTACTCCTCCGTTTCGACTTCTCGGACGACAGCTACTCCGGCTGGCCCAACTTCAGCGCGTTCAACCAGCCCACCGTGGAAGCGGCCCTGAACGAGCGCGTCCAGTCGCTGCCGGGGATCGACATCCTGCGCGGCTGGGAAGCCGTGGCCGTCCAGGCGGGCCCCACGGAGGTGGAAGTCACCGTGGCGGAGAGCGCGGGAGACGAGCCCCTGCTCCGTGACGGGGTGCGCGCGCAGCGTACCCTCCGGGCCGCGTACGTCGTCGGCTGCGACGGCGCCAACAGCTTCATCCGCTCGTGCATGCGCACCTCGGTCACCGACCTCGGCTTCAAGTACGACTGGCTGGTCCTCGACGTCATACCCCATGACCGGGACCGCGCATGGACGCCAATGAACCTGCAGCTCTGCGATCCGGCCCGGCCGACCACAGCGGTGGTCGGCGGTCCCGGCCGCCGTCGGTGGGAATTCATGCGCCTGCCCGGCGAGTCCATCGCCGAGCTCCAGCAGGCCGAGACCGCCTGGAAGCTGCTCGAGCCGTGGGACCTGCACCCGGACAACGCCACCCTGGAGCGGCAAACCGTCTACACCTTCCGGGCACGCTGGGCGGACTCCTGGCGCGACGGCCGGCTGCTGCTCGCCGGAGACGCGGCCCACCAGATGCCGCCGTTCTCCGGGCAGGGCCTGTGCTCGGGCCTCCGTGACGCCATCAACCTGAGCTGGAAGCTCGACCTGGTGCTGTCCGGGAAAGCCGACGACAGTCTGCTGGACACCTACACCACCGAGCGATGCCAGCATCTGCAGAATGCGATCGAGAAGTCCGTGATGCTGGGGAGGGTTGTCTGCGAGCCGGACCCGGCCGCGGCCGCCGAGCGCGACGCCCGCATGATCGCCGACCAGCAGGCAGGCCGCGTACCACAAGGAGACCAGTTCCTGGGGACCTTCACCGGCGGACTGCTGGACCGCGACTGCACCGGCGCCACCGCGGAGCCGACCGGGCACCTCAGCCGGCAGGGACGGGTGCGGTTCAGGGGCCGCACCGGCATGTTCGACGAAACCGTCGGCATCGGGCTCACCCTGCTCACCACCGGTGATCCGCGTGACGGGCTCGACGAGGACACCCTGGCCTGGTGTGAGCAGGTCGGGCTCCGCCTGCTGAGGATCACCGACGACCCGGCGGCGAACGGCCCCGACGACGTCGTCGATCTCGACCGCACCTACCTGTCCGACCTGGCCCGTACGGGCATCGAGGCCATGCTGGTGCGCCCCGACTTCTACGTCTTCGGCGGCGCCAAGAGCACGGCCGACCTCCCGCGTCTGGTCACTGCGCTGCGCGACGGGCTCACGGCAGCCCCCGCCCCGGAGGTCACCGCTTGAGCTGAGCCACCGGCGCCACAGCCGGTGCCCATGGCAGGCCGCGCCGAGCACAGCGACGCGCGGCACGGGGCGGCGCTTCACGCGCCGCGCCGCGCCAGCGCGCGGGGTGAGCAACCCCTGCCGGTGAACGGTGCGACCGTGCAGGCCGGCTGCAGGACGCATCCGTCGCAGGACCGCCCGTCGCATGATCGCCTTCGGCGCCGAAGCCCAGAGCCTCGTCGTCGTCGGTTTCCCCCTCGCCCAGAACGCCACCAGCGCCGCACGCTACAAGGAGGACCCCACCTACGCCGACGCCGCGGCAGAGATCACGGACATTAGCGCCGACAGGAAACTCCGCTGATCATGAACGGAGCTGAGTCACCAGCATCACCTCGAATCGTCACTCAGAGTATTCATCGACGTTTTACGCAAGGCTCCGGTTAGGCCGTGGATCTCGAGTCGATTTCTTGGGCGAGGTGCGCTGCGTACTTGGTGAGGGCCTGGCGAAGATCGACGTAGTGCCTCAGGTGTTGAGAGTGCGCGAGACGATGCCAGAACTGGCTTCGCTGATTCGACCAGCCGACGGGCCTTGGGCGGCTGACGTCCGCGTCCAGGGGGCGAGGGGCGAGCAGGACGTCACCCTGGGTGATTGTCGTCCAGACGAAGACGGAGGCCGTCTGGCATTTGAGTCGTCCCAGGTCAGGGGCACCCCGGCGGGGCATCTGTGCGGTGAGTTCCTCCCAGGTCGAGGCTGGGATCCACCAGCCGCGGAGTGTTTCGCGGCGGTGTCGGTAGTCGATTCGCTCGCTGGCTGTGTCGAGGTGGTGCACCAGGTGGTCGACGGCGGCATTGAAGGCTCCCCTCCCTGAAGGGAGGGGATGCCTCACCCTCCAGGGCTGAGCGGGGATTTACGGCTCAGGCCGCCGCCGGAGCCGGCGGCTCGG
>NZ_JBITGJ010000218.1:0-6364 GCF_044456925.1 Streptomyces sp. NPDC050743 | reverse complement strand
TTCCATCTCCACGCTCATGCGTCCCCGCCCAGGTGGGCAGAACCCGTGTCAGACCTCACGGTCCGCATGGGATCGCTTAGCTGATTAGAGACGCTGCGACAGCTTGCGCGCACCGGTGTCCTGTGGGTCCCGGCGTCGGGCCGGGGACCGCGATGTTCTAGGCAATAGAACGCAACACCGTGGAAGGCCCGACCCGTACGACTCGGTTGGCGGCTGTCTTCTGGAGCAGGCCGTAGGCGAGGACCGGGAGCAGTAGGTGTGGTTTGTCCGGGAGCACGGCGGTGATCAGTACGGCGCTGGTGCTGCTGTTGTTCATGCCGCAGGCGAGGGTGAGCGAGGAAGCGGCGGGCGGGTCCAGCCGCAGCAGCCGCGCTGCGCAGCGGCCGAGCACGAACGACAGCTGGCAGACCAGTGCCGCCACGACCAGCGCGGCGCCCAGCAGCAGCGGGCGTGGCCTAGCGACGAAGGAGCCGAGGGCGCCGCTGGCGTTGACGTACGTCAGGACCAGCGAGCCGGCCAGGGCCGCAGGCACGACTGCGCCCAGCGCCCGGCTGAGCAACGACGCGGGCAGGGCGAGCCGGACCAGGATGCCCGCCGCGCAGGGCAGCACCACACCGACGAAGGTGAAGCCACCGCCCGCAGTGTGGATACTCGCGGCGAGCGAGCTGGCGTAGCCGCCACTGAGCAGCGGAGACAGCAGCTCGATCACCAGAGGTGTGGTGAGTGGGCTGATGAGGGTAGAGGCGAGGACCAGGCCGACCATGGTCGGCTGGTCGCCGTCGCCCTTGCCGGTTCACACCGTGGCGCCAGCCGCCACGGGCATCGCCACGATCAGGATCATCGCGGTGACCAGGCCGCTGCCGCCGTCGGTGTCGGGCGAGGCGTGCAGCAGGACCGCGACGAGCGGGATGACCAGCAACGGGATCGCCAGGTGCAGCGCAAGCCCGGCGAGCAGTGCACTCGGGCGCCGCAGGACTCGGACCAGATCACGGACGGGGACTTGGAGTCCGGATGAGAACAGCACCAGCCACAGCAGGCATGGTGCGGTGGACACCGGCAGTCGGATCAGCGGTCCGAGCGGCAGTGCGTGGGGGTGGCGCAGCCACAGGCCGGGGCCCGGCACGAGCAGGGCTGCGGCGTAGGACAGGACGACGGCCCGGCCCAGACTGCGCCGCAGCCAGGCGCTCGCGCGGTCAGTGGGCGCCGGGCTGGCGGTCGGAACGGGTGCGTGCATGGCGGTCTTCTTCCGTCGCGGGGGCAGGGGCGGGACGGAGGACCGCTATGCGGAGACCATATGCGTGCGTGTGCATGGAGCCATGGTGCGCGCACGGGACGGGCGGGGCGGGTGATCCACGGCGGCAGTCAGGATGTGTTCAGGCACCCGGTGCCGCGCTCGGACGGCCCACAGACGGCCCACAGACGGCCCCAGAGATGCCCCGGGGCCGCTAGTGGTTCCCGTTGTGTGACCCCCTCGATGCGAACTATGGGCGTGACGGTCGTTGAGGTCTCCTGGGTACGTCAGCCGGTCGCCTGGGGCCTGTGGCGGTCAGGCGTAGGTGCAGAGGTTGCTGTACTTCGCTGCTGTACAGCACTGTCGCGCGACCGCTTTGGATCGGTTTCGGCTGAGAAGACAGCAAGGCGAAGGGCTGGATCCTCGTCCGCGAGGCTGCAGACGGAATGATGGTCGTCGATCTCACCGGCCGGCGTGGAAGGCCGTCCGCAGCCGCCGCGACGTCGGCCGATAACGGCCGTGGTGACGCTAGAGATTCGCCTACGCGATCCCATAAGGCCTGTGATCTTCGGCCTCGCCCGGTGTAGCGTCGGTACAAGTAGTCGTGGTTCCGAAGTCCGTTCGCCCGTGACACACGTCTCGGGCGTCCTTGCTGTTCAGCGCCTCTCCGGACCAAGGCGATCACCTCCGGATCCCGCACGGTGCGGGATTCCGAATTTCCTTGAGGGAGACAGACATGGCCAGCGGCACCGTCAAGTGGTTCAACGCTGAAAAGGGCTTCGGTTTCATCGAGCAGGACGGCGGCGGCCCCGACGTCTTCGCCCACTACTCGAACATCGACGCCTCCGGCTTCCGCTCCCTGGAAGAGGGCCAGCGGGTCACGTTCGATGTCGGGCAGGGGCAGAAGGGCCCGCAGGCGGAGCACATCCGCCCCGAGTAACAACGCATAGAGAGACCCCGGCCGGATGGTTACCGGCCGGGGTCTCTTGCTGCCAGGGTGAAAGGGGGACAAGCCGGTGCACACCCCCGGCAGTGATCCGCCGCCCCGAACCCGCAAAGCCACAAGGGGACGTCGACCTGCTCCCCTACGGCGAGCACGTTCGCAGGCAGAGAGGTCTGGTGGGCTGGTCAGCCCGCCATCGACGGCTTCTGACAGTCAGCCGCGATTGCGGTGTGCTGTACTCCGCTGCTGTACGGCAACGGCTCCGGAGTGAATGCGTAGATCGCCCCTCATAGCTCTCTGACCTGCGGCGGAGTGTGTCGGAGGGCATCTGCGACCCGGAGTGTGTCGGAGGTGTGTCGGAAGCTGCGACCGGACCGGGCGTCTGTGGTGTGGGATCCGTGCTTCGATGTGCAGTGCCTCTGGTGCCGCACCCGGCGGGACTCGGCGGGACAGGCGCTTAGAAGATGCGGGCACGCCGTGGTGGGGCGGTCGAATCGTCCCGTGCCGCTCCCGTGCCGGGCCGCCGAGCGCTGCTGCCGTCCGCCGTCGTTGCCGTCAGCGTTGCCGTCACTGCCGTCAGGCACGCCGTGTGTGGGCCTGACATGCCGGTCTACTGATCACCGGTCCTGTTGATCAGCGGGACTGAGGAAGCCCACGGCTCTGACCTTGTCGGATGCCGTGGGCTTCTGTCGTTGTCGGTCGGCGTCGGGTGACTTCGCACGGCCCAGGGACGGCCCAGCCAGGCAGCTGACTGAGCCACTCCTGTTGTCAGAGCATGCGGCTATGGTGCGTTCGCCCATGGACGGCAGCGCTCTGGGGGAGGGGCTTTGGGAGCCAAGACGGGACTGCTGGTGTACTCCGACGGTGACGCGCCGGAGTTGCTGCGGCAGGTGGACGCGGCGGACCTGGACCGGACGACCGCCATGATGGGGCGGCTCTACCCGGGTTGGGAGATTGAAGAGTGTGCGGGCTCGGATCTCGGGGACGGCGTCTACCCCCCGAAGGGAACGGCGTACGCGGCCAGCTGGCCAGGCGTGGACGTCATCGGCGATCAGAGGGTGATGATCGACGCTCCCTCCCAGCTCCCGGAACACCTTGTGGCCGCAAGCGCCGGCCGACGGCTTGTCCTGCACGCGATGCACAGCGTTGTCGACTGGCTGGCGTTCGCTGTATGGGAGGACGGGCGCCTCGTCCGTTCCCTGAGCTTGTCCCCGGACAGCGGCATCATCGAGAACATCGGCGAACCGCTCCCCTTCGAAGTGCCGTACTGGGCCGGAGACCGGCCGGCCGACGTCGTTCCTTGGCCGGGGGAGGAGGAAGAGCCCTACGCTCTGCCCTTCCACCCCTTGGACCTGGGCGAGGACGCCTTGCGCGCGCTCTGCGGCTTCATTCTGGAAGGCCGTCCGCAGCCTGATGATGTCGACGCGGAGGCCATCGCGTTGTACGGATTCCACGTACGAGACCCCCAGGGGCCTGATCCTGCGCAGCAGGAAGCCGCGCTACGCAGGGCGGTTGAAGCGATGCCGCCGCCGCGCGTTTACACGCTGGGGCCCGATGGCTCGTTGATCGAGTGTGACGGTCTGTAGTTCAGCTCAGCCACAACTGATCATCGGCGGCCGTGACCTGCGGCCGCCTAGCGGATCTACGCCCTGAGCTGCTGCCGAGCTGTCGGCAGTTGTCGACGTTGGTCACCATCGAGCGCCCTTCCACGGCCCCAGGATGGCCCGGGAGGGTGCTCGTGCGTTGGGGGAGAACCCGCTGTGAGCACCGCTTTAGGAGTTCATTCGTAGCTATGTGCGCGCTGCCGCGTTGCTACTCCAAGGGCCAAAAGCAGTCCTCCTGCTACCGCCAAGCCGCCGTCGTCCGCTCTGGTTCGGCGCCGTTGATGTCAGTTGGTGATGTCAGCCGGACGCTCTATGCGCTGATGGGCATTGCTCTCGCCCGGTCGCGCGCTTTGCCACGCAGCTCCTTGAGGCGGCCGTGGAGGCCGTTGTGGCGGTGCTTGTCGAGGTTCAGCGGCAGGTCGAGCTGAGATATGAGTTCCGACTCCATGGTCCACGGCTCGTCGTGCTCCAGCCAGCACACACGTGATTGATATGCGTGCCTCATCGGGTACTCGTGGTGATGCGGGAAGGCACGAGGATGTCAGGGAGCGTGTCCCCGACCAGTCTGGCGGGCCGGTCGGGCACAGCGCGCGATTTGGCGTCAAGGGCCTGGAGCGGATCCAGGCAGGTCTGCACCAGGCCGTTCGCGCGCAGGGGCGGATGCGCCAGTTGCTGGATGCGGTGCTCACCGTCAGCAGCGCTTTGGATCTGAATGTGGTCCTGCATGCCATCGCGGACACCGCCAGGCAGCTGGTCCAGGCCCGGTATGCCGCGGTCGGTGTACTGGACGAGGAGGGGGACTTTGCCGAGCTGATCACTTCAGGTTCGGAGCGGATCAGTGCCGGGTGGCTGGGGGTGTGCTGCCGCATGGTATCGGCCCGCTCGGTGACCTGGTGCGTGACCCGCGCCCGCTGCGCGTGGACAACATGGCCAGCCATCCCCACGCGGTCGGCTTCCCTGCGGGCCATCCGGTCATGACCACCTTGCTCGGGGTGCCGATCCGGGTCCGGGAGACCGTCTACGGCAATCTGTACCTGGCTGACAAGGCGGACGGCCCGTTCACCGACGAGGACCAGGACGTCGTCACCGCGCTGGCCGGCGCTGCCGGCGTGGCCATCGAGAATGCCCGTCTGTATGAGCGGCTGCGGCTGGCGACGGAGGAGTTCCAGCGTCGCCTGCTGCCCCGGATGCCGCACTTGGAGGGCTTGGAGCTGGAAGCCCGCTACGAGCCCTCCACCGAGGCTCCCAGGATCGGCGGGGACTGGTACGACGTGATCCACCTTTCCGGGAAGGTGCCGTGCCTGATGGGCGGCGACGTGATGGGCCACGGCTTGGAGTCCGCTACCGTCATGAGCCAGATCAGCAACATGCTCCGGGTGATCGCCTTCGACCAGCGTGAGCCCCCCAGCCGCATCCTGAGCCGCCTCGACGAAGTCCTGCACGAACTGCACGGCGGCCCACTGGCCACCGTGCAGGTGGCCCGCCTGGAACCCGCGACCGACGGCGGCAGGCTGATGCGCTGGTCCTGCGCTGGCCACCTGCCGCCCCTGCTGGTCACCGCCGATCACCAGGCTCGCTATCTGCACTCCGAGGTGGGCCTGCCGCTCGGCGTCGACCCCGGCCTGCCCAGGCCCGACAACGAACACGTCCTCCCTGCGGATTCCACGGTTCTGCTACACACCGACGGGCTGGTCGAACACCCCGCCGGCACCCTGGAGGACGGTATGCGTCACGTCGCCCAGATCGCCGCCGCTCACGCCACCGAGCCGCTGCCGCACCTGTGCGACGCGCTGCTCACCCACCGCCGAAGACGGACCTTCCACGACGATGTCGCTCTCCTCGCCGCACGCGTCACGCACTGACTAGGAGGGCCCTGCGCTGCGACGCGGCTGATGAACATGAGCCCTGAGGAGTTCACCAACGGGTTCATCGTTCGATCCGCCAGTCCGGCGCGGAGGCCATAAAAGTCGCAGTCAGCCGCCCAGCTGTAGACCCTCGTCACCTCCATCGAACGCGATCAGTGGTCGAAGATGTGAAAGGCCAGGTCTCCGACCTGCGGCCGTGTAATCGATCAACGCTGCGACCTGCGACTTAGCCGTCGGTGGTTGTCAGCGTTGGTCGTCGTTGAGCACCCCCGCACGGCCCAGAGACGGCCCGGGCTCCGTGCTCTGCTGTCGCCAGCCTGGTGAACCGACCTCTTCGTCCCGAATAAGGGCAGGGTGGGTTCCCCACCTGACCTCGGAGGTGTTCATGCAGGTCAGGCCTTTGGTATGAGCTGGTCTGCCAGGGCGCCCGAGAGGCGCTGGGAGAAGATCTTCTCCCAGATTTCTCCCAGCACCGAAGCGTGGACATGTTGATGAGGGGCGCCGTGAGGTGATGGAGCTCGTCGATCTGGCCTTCAAGGGGGCGGGTGATGTGGGCTCCAGCCATCCGGCTTGGAGCGGCCGGCAGCTGCGCTTCCTGGCCCGTTGCCTCACCCGAGGCCCTGCACGACGCCCTCCGCGTCGCCGAGAGCTGCGGTCGGGGGGGGGGGGGGGGGGCGCCCCCCGCCCCGCCCCCCCCCCCCGCCCCGCCCCGGGGGGGCGC
>NZ_JBITGJ010000217.1:0-6410 GCF_044456925.1 Streptomyces sp. NPDC050743 | reverse complement strand
GGGGGGGGGGGGGGTGCACCTGGCGGCCGCGGGGTATCAACCCGCCGCCGAACCCCCCCCGGGGCGGGGGGGGTGCCCCGCCACAGCAGAAGGGCCAACCGACGGAATTCGCTGACCTGCTGAAACACGGCTTTTCGGGGCGTAGACGTCCCGTGACAGTGTGCGGAGATTCCCGTGAATCGCGGGCGCCCCACTCTAGTGGCGCAACATTTGATCTCTATCCGCGCGGCGCCTTGTAGCGGCGCTGCGCAGGCACGTCACCTATCGATGTGCCAACAGATGACGGAGCGGCGGAGCCGCCACAGGTTGACCAGGCGGAGTCGAAGCCATCCCACCCACGGAGAAGGCCTCGCCGCGCAATCGAGTTGTTCGCCGGGACGTTTGCGGTGTTGACCCTGACTGCTTCGGGCTTTGCTGTCAGTGAGGCAGTGCAGGCCAATCGCGCGGCGTCTGAGGCTAAACGGTGCAGCATCGTGGTGGCTGATGTCGTCCGAGTCGATCAGACTCGGCCCGACGCCGACCGAGTACTCGGCGGCCATCTGCCTCAGGACGTAGCGCTGAGAGAACGCGAACAGGTCGGTGAGGCAGCAGCAGCGGCTGATGCCCTGTCGGCGTCAGCGTCCGGCTGCATTGATCAAGAGAGCAGGGAGCGGCTTAAGGAGAATTCGGAAGTCGTTCACCATGCCTACGAGTTGCTTGAGCACCTGCCAGTCCTTGAGCCAGAGGCAACTCAGTCGCCCTCCCCTAGCCCGCAGCGGTAACACCGCGGCGGACGCCCTGTGTGTAAGCACGAGATTGGGCCCCGCTGTACCAGGTTCATTTGGCTCCGCCGGCCGTTCGACTGCCGGGCCACGGGTTGATGCACAGGCGCAGCCAGCGAGAAGACGCCGTCAGGGGCCGGGGTGAACCGTCGGCCACCGGTTCGAGGGCGGAGCAAAAACTCGTCGCATTCCGTCACTTCGGGAGCCCTATTTCGTCGGTTCCCCAGAAGCCCCGGTGGTGCTCGGACGTGTCCTCCCCGCCGACGCGGGGGTGCTCCGCAGAAGGACGGTTCGTTCAAGGCCAACAAGTAGTCCTCCCCGCCGACGCGGGGGTGCTCCGCCGACGCGATCCTCGTGGAGAACAACTTCGGCGTCCTCCCCGCCGACGCGGGGGTGGAGCAGCTCGGTAGCTCACTGGGCTCATAACCCCAGAGGGTCGCAGGTTCAAATCCTGTCCTCGCTACCAGAAGAAGGGGTCCGCAACAGCGGGCCCCTTCAACGTTGCCACCGCCGAACACCCCGCCAGGCCAGTCGGCCGCAACGAGCAACCCTCATTGGCGACCTTGTTCACCGCTCGCGACACTACCGGCATCCCCTGGGTGGTGTTGAGGGGGCGGTCAGCCGGTGAGGTGGTTCGGTTCTTCGCCGACGCGGCCGCCAACTCCGAGAGTCCTTCGTGGGATCGGTGTCATCGCAGGTTGAGCGCCGAGTACGCCGCGGGCCCGCAACTCGTCCAGGTCGGGGAGACGGACTTCGGGAAGTGCGTTGAGAAGGTCGGCCTGGGCGGCGCGGATGCTGTGCGGGGCCTGGGGGCCGGCGCCAAGGGTGCGGCGGGCTATCACGCAGTCATGGTAGGCGGCGCGTCAACTGCTTCTATCCCGACGGGCAGGCGTTAGTGGTTCACAAGAGGGTGAGGGCCCGGGGCCGGGCGTTGGCGATTCCGGGCCCTCACGAGGTTCGCGCATCCGCGGGGGGTCGGATGTTCATGGCGCGATGCCGTACTCAACGACTCCAGGCCCGTGCGGGTCACGCGTCGTGCGTCATGCCGGGTCGTCGGGTCCGCGTCGTTGTTCGCGCCGCGCTTTCGTCGGGCGGCCTCTTGTAGGGCGCCGTCCTGGAGTTGTTCAGCTGAGGCGGAGCGGCCGGTGCGCGCCAGGCTGACCCGCGCGGTGCTGGCCGCGACGGTGTTCCTGTCGGGGTTCGACTCCGCCCGATACGGCAGCCCATCTTGGTCCGTCACTCGCCCTCCTCGTACCGCACGGTCCCTCAACCTAATCGCCGTTCCTGACTGCCACTGGGTGCAACGCGCTGGCGAGCGCCGATGCCCGGCTACTGGATGAGCTGAGCTGCATGCGGCATGGCACACCCCGTCAAGGCCCCTTCACTCGAATGGATTGCGCCGTGATGGCGATCTTCTATGCCCCATGTGCATGACGTACCGTTGCCGAACTGCGCCTCCTGCTAGGGAGGCGGGCCGGACGGGGGAGAGGACGGCGCCGGGGTGGATGAGGATGATCGGGACAACTGGACTACGCGAGCGGTATGCCGAACCGCGGATCCGGACGAACTGTTCGTCGACGGTGCGGCGCAGAGCAGGGCGAAGACCATCTGTACCGGCTGCCCCGTCCGAACCGAGTGCCTCGCCCACGCCCTGGACAACCGCATCGAGCATGGAGTCTGGGGCGGGATGACGGATAGGGAGCGGCGAGCTCTGCTCCGTCGGCGGCCGACCGTAACCTCTTGGCGCCGCCTGCTCGAGGCAGCCCGGGCGGAGCATGATCGGTCCGCACATCCGGTAGACAGTGCGTCGTGGAAGGCGGTCGGCTGAATGTCGCGCTCCGGCTCCGGACGACCGGAGGGCTGCCGACGTCCGCGGAGCCGTTCTCTCGCGCGTTCCCTGGAGCGGATGACCAGCATCGGCTTCGTTCATTGACTCGTTCCGTCAGGGATCACAGCGCCCGTTCGTCACAGTCGACGTATCCGTTCGCGGACCGGTGCGGCTGGAAGCATTCGGCGTGTGCGGCGTTGTGGTCGTAGGTGTCCTCCCCGCCGACGCGGGGGTGTTCCGCAGCACATCGCCGCCGGCGCGACCCGTCTGTAGTCCTCCCCGCCGACGCGGGGGTGTTCCGCTGTGGGACCGGGTGAAAAAGTGGGCCGGCATGTCCTCCCCGCCGACGTGGGGTGTTCCGTCCGCCCTCGCCGTCTGGCGTGGCACCGGCACTGGTGGCCTCCCACACGAGCCCCTGCACTTTGGGCAGCTGGATGATTTTGGCGTGGCTGTTGGCGAGCAGCAGCTCGGCGACGCCGGCAGTTCCTTCGCCGGCATACCGTCTTCCTTTCCGAAGTGACGAGCACTGTGGGTCCTCACCGGTTTTCCTTCCAGGCGCGGATCTCCAGGTAGACGATCTCGGCTTCGGGATGCATGCGGCCGGTCATGAGGAGCCAGCCCTGCACGGCGGCGGTCACGTCCCCGCCCGCCGCGTCCACGAGCTGCTTGAACTGGACTGCGTCGAAGCCCTGTTCGCCGGATGCGGGGCCGCCGACGTTCGCGCCGTAGGCGCGCTCCTCGGTGCCGTCGGCGCGCTGGACGACGTTGCGGCGCACACCGGGGGAGTCGGCCAGCCGTCCGGCATCGTGAGTGAACATGCGGCGTAGCGCCCGCACAGTGAACGCGATCTTCCCCTGGTGTCGAGCGGCTTCTTCGATGACCAGGTACAGCCGGGATGCACCGGCGGCGATGTGCTGCGCACCAGCCCGGGCCAGGGACGACGTCCATTCCTTCACCCGGCGTCCCCGCTCATCGGTGACCGTACGAGTGCTGCGCACCGTGTTCCGGTGGCGCACACGAGCCCGCTCACCGCTCTTGGTCAGACGCAGCCGCACGTGCGCGCGGGCCAGCCGCTTGAGGCTGTCGATGTCCCGCGGCCCGCCGGCCTGCACCTCCTGCACGACCGCCCGCAACGCCTCCACCATCGATGCGCCCTTGTTCTTCGTGAAAAACTGCGACACTAGGGACGCATCACGGCCGAGGATCTCGGCGACCTGCTTCCGGTTGAAGCCCTCGGCGATCAGCTGGTCGGTGAGGCGGGCAGCCTCATTGCGCTGATCGCGGCGGCCGCCGCCGCGCTGCCTGGGGGGCGTCATGCGGCCGTCTCCTCAACCTCGTCGTCCAACTCGTCGTCGGTGTTGCACTCGTGGCCGGAGGTGGCCCGGTCGCCGTCCTCACACTCGCCGTCACCGCCGGCGCCGCAGATGCACTCCCACTGCCCGTACCAGCCGACTTCGCCTGGCTCGGGGCAGTCGTCGTGGCCGGAGGCGGGGGAGTCCTCGTCGGGGAACAGAGCCTCACCGGAGGCGCCGCATTCGGAGTGCTCCCAGCGGGCGTCCCACATCACGTCCGCGGTCACAGCCCTTCCGCCTCCAGATTCTGGCGGCCCAGCTTCTGCAGGGTGTAGAACTCCTCGTCGCTGGTCGGGGTGGTCTGCTCCCAGTCCAGGGCGCCTTTGAGGAGGTAGTCGCCTGGCTGTCCGCTGTAGGGCCAATCCGGCCGGGTGCTGGTGTAGATGGCGTCCGTACGGAAGGCCAGGATCGACCCTGCCGGCAGGTGCAGGGCGCCGGCCGGGACTCCCTTGCCGACCTTGACGTCGCCGGTCTTCTCGTCCTGCCCGATGACCACGCTCTGGTGCGTGGACAGCAGCGCAGCACGCGCGGCCGACCACACGGCGGCCGCCCACTCCGGGTGCGCGTACGGGTCCCGCGCGAACCCGCCGTAGCTGCCAGGTGACGTGCGTGTCCGTGATCCCGGTCAGATGCGCACCGTCGGGGATCTCCGGCGTGGACCCGTCCCCATGGAGTGGCACAGACCCAGTGGTGATCCTCGGGCGCTGCGCGAACGTCCCGATTCCGTACAGCAGGATCGACCGCACCGCCCGCGCGGCCAGCCTGAACGCCCACCGCATCGCCTCATCCCCGTGCGCAGTGGACCAGCGCAGCAGGTGATTCCAGATGCTCCTCAGCTTTACCGACCACTCCTGCAGCGGGCGATGGTTCTTCTCCCACACCATCCCGTCGAGGACCTCGATGCGCCACGGCGTGATCGGGTTGCGGAGGGCCAGGTTGACCTCGGCGCCTCCCGCCCACGTGACGAATGTCTGCCCCGGCTCGTACGGGTAGTGCCAGGACCGCTCCCCGGGCGCCGGCGCGGGTAGCAGCCCGACGTGCTCCCAGCCCTCCGGGATGGTGACCTTCACCTGCCAGTGCGACGGCGAATACAGCAGGTCGTTCTTCTCCTTGTCGTTCAACGCGGCGAACGAGGTCTTCGTCATCCGGCGCGGAACGCCAGTCGGTGAGGTTGAGCAGTGCTTGGCGTAGGCGAACGTGCGGTCCAGCTCGTACCAGGCCGGCACCCGCTCCGGCACCCGGGGCGGGGTGATCAGCTCGGTGCGGCCTTGCCCGGCCGTCGCGTGCAGCAGGCCGCGGATCTCCTGTGACAGCACCGGATATCCTTCCGCCCACCGGCCCCGCTCCGGGATGGTGCGGGTCCACAGGTCACGGCCGGTCTGCGAAGGCGACCCCATCAGCACCACGTCCGCCCACTTCTCGTGCAGCGCCTTCCACAGCTCCACAAATGCCTGCCGCACGATCTCCGGGGACGCGCCCTCCGGGTCGAACCACTCACCCACGGACCTGATTTCGGTGTGCTGGTCGCCGCGCTGCCACCGGCCCACCGGGTTACGGGGGTGGACCAGGTGCCCGGCCTGCCGGTCCTTACCGCGCGAGGACTCCACCTGCCAGCCCTCCGGCAACGGGCCATTCAGCCACGCGGCGACCGCGTCCCGGAGAAACTCATGCCGGGCCGCATCTCGGTGCCACGGATCGCCTCCGGTCACGTAGATGCGCTCGATCGTGGCCGGGACCGTCGCGTACACCGCGGTCAGGATCTCCGCCACGCTTGCGCGGCCCAGCTCGAGCCGGGCAGTCCCGCCGCTCCACACCAGGACACCGGTCGCGGTGTCCAGGAACGCCATCTACCGCACGGCCTGCTTGAAGTTCGGCCGGGCCGACACCAGGTTCGACTCCGCCCTGAACCAGCGATCCCCCTCAGCTCCGCCCGGGATCGACGGCAGCTCCCGCGCCGGTGGTTCCCCGGTCGGCTGAGCGGCCGCATCCGTCGGCGCCTGCTCGGCGGCCGCGGCGGGAGCCGACTCCTCGTCCTGACCCTCGGGCTCCTCCTCGCCGACCGTGGCAGCTGGCGTGCGCAGGCCGGAAGTAACGGATCCAGCGGGTTCCTTGATTGCCTGTACGCCGGCCTCAGCCCCGGAGCGATCACCGGCGGACTCTGAATCGCCCCGGTTCGAATAGAGACTCGATTTCATGAAAGGATCGAGTCATGGCACGACCTTCCCGTTACCCGCTTGAGCTCCGCCGCCGTGCGGTGCGCATGGTCGCCGAGGTGCGCGACGACTACCCGAACGAGACGGCCGCCTTGCAGGCGGTGACGGAGAAGCTCGGCATCGGCTCCCGCGAGACGCTGCGGAACTGGGTGAAGCAGCATGAGATCGACGCGGGCCAGCGCCCGGGGACGACGACGGAGGAGTCTGCCCAGCTCAAGGCGCTGAAGAAGGAGAACGCCGAACTCAAGCGGGCCAA
>NZ_JBITGJ010000216.1:0-6470 GCF_044456925.1 Streptomyces sp. NPDC050743 | reverse complement strand
GCGATGCACCCAGGGATCCGGCTGCTGCTCGAACTCGGAGCCTTGCGCCCTGAGCTGCTGCTGACCGGGCAGGCGCTGACCGATCAAGGCCGCGTCGTGACGGTGATGCTTCAGGCCGGCTGGAGAGCTGAGGAGCTGCGCCATGTCATCGCAGACCGGCCCTTGCCCAGCCCGGTGCGCACCACGGTCGGCGCGATCATCGCCGCCCGCCTGCGAGCCGCCCAGGCCTACCCGCCACCCACTGCCATGGCTGGCCACCACAAGGCGGCTCCTAGCGACGAGCCGCGGACGCTCACGGCCACCCACCGGTCCACGACGACGGCCGCCCGCACCGTGACCGAGGCCCTGACCTACCGGGCCCTTGTGGAGTGCGCCGGCTGCGGCGTTCCCGCCACCGCGCCGGGCGAGGACCTCTGCCCGGCCTGCCTCGGCTGGCCGCCCTGCCGCGCCTGCCCCGGGCCGACACCGCGGCGCGCCCGCCCCGGCGGCGACGGCCGCTGCACCACGTGCACCACCGCGTCGACCCGACCTGCGGAAGGAAGCAACGTATGAACGAGCCGAGCAAGCCGCCGGTCCCGGTAGAGCACGAGCGTGTGCCAGACGGCCACCAGCCGACGGGCATGTCCCTGTATCTGCTGTTCGCGCACGAACCGTACTACCCGCTGCCCGCCCGGGAGTTCAACACCTCCGTCGTCGCCGCGGCCTGTCTGCTCCACCCCCGCATCAAGCAGCCCGACGGGATGCGCATCCACCGCCGGCTGGTGACAGGCCGCCGGCCGGGCGAGATCGTGCCGCTGGCCACGCTCACCCACGAACTGGGCGGCGGCGCCCACTGGGGCGAGGTCGGCGACTGGGAGGCGGTGGTGGCCGGCCTTGTCCGGCTCATCCGCGACCAGGGCTGCGACGCACTCGGCCTGGGCCTTGCGCCCATCGAGCGGGCCCTGCTGTGCAGCGGCCCCGACAGCACGGTCCGCGTCGTCGACCCGGCCACCCGGGAATGCACCTCCTACGGCCCGCCAGAGCGCAAAGCGCTCCTTAACCAGGTACGCCACCACCTCGCCTGGGCCGAGGCAGGCGGCTCCCTAGTGTCCTGAGTCGGGAATTCGCTGCGTAAGTCCTCGGCGGTTCGGCATGATGGCCGGGTGGCGAGGACGGGACG
This sequence comes from Streptomyces sp. NPDC050743, assembly GCF_044456925.1. Lineage (NCBI taxonomy): Bacteria > Bacillati > Actinomycetota > Actinomycetes > Kitasatosporales > Streptomycetaceae > Streptomyces > Streptomyces sp. NPDC050743. The sequence continues at coordinate 5,311 of NZ_JBITGJ010000216.1, read as the reverse complement.
GCCGAAGGCCGAGCTGGTGCTGACCGATGACGAGCGTGAGACGTTGAACCGACTACGGCCGGTTCAGGCCGTGGGAACTGAGTGGACGTTAAGTCCGATCTTCCTCGGTTCGTGATCGCTCGATCGAGGTACTGATCGTCGCGCAGGCCATCTGCTGGGCATGCGCATGCTGAGATGCGGGCATGGAGCGAGAGCCGTACCCCAGCGACTTATCGGACGAGCAGTGGGCGTTGATCGAGCCGATGATCACGGCCTGGAAGCAGGAGAGGGTGGCGCGGTCAGCGACCGGAGATCCCGGGTCCTGCGATCTGCGGGAGGTCGTGAACGCGATCTTCTACCAGAACCGGACGGGCTGCCAGTGGCGCTACCTCCCGCATGATCTGCCGTCCTGGTCGGCGGTGTTCTACTACTTCGGCCTGTGGCGCCAGGACGGGCTCGACCAGCAGATCTCCGAACTCCTGCGCTGCCAGGTGCGGGAGAGAGCCCGGCGATTAGGGCCTGTCCGGCGGATCATGTGACTTCTCGCGCTTCCGTCCGTTGGCTTGTCCATGGGGCGGGGAGATCTCACGAACGAGGAGTGGGCCCGGCTGAAGCCGCATCTGCCCAAGGCTGGGCAGCGCGTCGGTCGTTGGGCCAGTCACCGCAGGATCATCAACGGGATCCTGCACCGGAACCGGACCGGGATGCCGTGGCGGGATCTGCCTGCGCGGTTCGGGAAGTGGAAGACCGTGTATGAGCGGCACAGACGTTGGTCAGCGGACGGCACGTGGGACAGGCTCTTCGCGGCCGTCCTGGCCGACGCGGATGCCCAGGGCAGCATCGACTGGTCGATGGTGTCGGTGGACTCCACCACCTGCCGAGCCCACCAGCACGCGGCCGGAGCACGCAAGAGGCCCCCGCAGATCGGGAAAAGGCGCGCGCCCCGGCAACACCGTCCCGACGAGGGGCTCGGACGCTCCCGGGGCGGCCTCACCTGCAAGATCCATCTGGCTGGGGAAGGCGGGCGCCGTCCCCTGGCCCTGCTGATCACTCCAGGCCAGTGGGGCGATGCCCCGCAGTTCATCCCCGTCATGGAACGCATCCGTGTCGGCCGCCTCGGCGGCGGACGCCCCCGCACCCGCCCGGACCACCTCGGCGGTGACAAGGCGTATTCCTCCCGCCGCAACCGCCGTTACCTGCGCAGACGGCAGATCAAGCACACCATCCCCGAGCCGAAGAACCAGCGAGCCAACCGCAAACGCCGCGGCAGCAAGGGCGGACGGCCCGCCGGCTTCGACAAGACGATCTACAAGCGCAGGAACGAAGTCGAACGGACCATCTTGGCACTCAAGAACTCCCGCGCCGTGGCCACCAGGTTCGACAAGCGCGCCTATGTGTTCCACGGCACCGTCACCCTCGCCTCGATCCGGCTCTGGCTCTGGCTCCGATCGTGACCCGCACGACAGATCTCAGGCGCCGGTCCGCCCGTCGACGAGCTCACGCACGACGTCGAGGTGGCCGTTGTGGCGGGACGTCTCCTCAATGAGGTGGAGGATCACCCAGCGGAGATCGACGTGGCGGCCGTCGCTGATGGGACGCTTGGCCGTTGAGTTCAGCTCGTGGTCGGACACCAGGCGACGGTAGCGGGCACTCTGCTCCTCGTACTCGGCGAGAAGCTGGGGCAACGGGATGTCGACTGCTGTCCGCATCTCAGGATCGGGATCATCGTCGGTCGCCTCGGTGAGCGGCCCCGCAAGCTCCTCGCCCAGGAACATCACTTGGAACCAGTAGTACTCGACCCACCGCAGATGATTGATCAGCCCGCACAACGTCATCAGCGGTGAACTCGGGAGTGGGGCCTTGCGAGCATCTTCGGCGGATACGCCCTCACACTTGGCTCGCGCGGTATCACGGGCGTAGTCCAGGAAGGTGGCCAGCTGCGTACGCTCGTCCCACGTGGGAGGCGTGTCGGTTCGTTGAGTCATCGCGAGGAGTTTCCCGCAGCTCGGAACGGGTGTCGACTCAATTGATCGGAAGCACCGTCAAGTGCCACAGCACCGGCTGTGCTCAGGGAGAGCCCGGCAAGATCCGCCGGACAGACCCTAGAGGACCCGTCCCTGGTGATCATCGACACCCAGTCCGTCCGCGCGGCCGCGGGTGTCCCGAAGACCACGACGGGACTGGACGCCAACAAGAAGGTGTCGGGGCGCAAGCGGGGACTGGCCGTCGACGTTCTGGGGCTGATCGTCGGCGTCGTGGTGCTGGCCGCCTCCGCCCATGACAACGCCGCCGGCACTGCCCTGCTCGATCAGGCGGCCGAGCGGTGCGGGATGCGTCTGGAGAAGGCCCTGGTGGACCAGGGCTTCAAGGACGAGGTCCTCATCCACGGCGCCCTGCTGGACATCGACGTCGAGGTCGTCCGCCGCAACCCCGCAGACCAGGGCAAAGGCTTCGTTCCGCAACCGAAGAGGTGGATCGTGGAGCAGGTCAACGGCACGTTGATGCTGCACCGCCGCCTGGCCCGCGAGTACGACCACCGCCCCGACACCTCCGCCTCGCGCGTCTACTGGGCTTCCATCGCCAACATGGCCCGCCGCCTCACCACACCCGCCCCCACCTGGCGCGACACCCTCGGGCTGGCCGCGTGAACATCAGCGAGCTCCTGGCGGACCTCCAGGACCAGCACGACAAAACCACGGCCCGCGCCGGTGAACTACGCAATCAGATCGACCACTTGACCGCCGCTCTGGCCGAGACCGAAGCGCGACTCGCAGACCTGGCCACCACCCGGAAGATCATCGCCGAACGCATCCCGCCCGGGACCGAGCCCGATCCGCCCGAGACGAACACCGCCTACCAGGCCATCGTGAACGCCTTCAACCAGCACCCCGGCCGGGCATTTCGAGCCCGCGAGCTGCACGAACTCCTCGGCATGCCCACCGACGATGCGACCGTCAACGTCACCCGCAGCCGCCTGGGACGCCTCGTCCGACAAGGCTTCCTCACCCAACCCGGACGAGGTCGCTACCAGAAACGGACTTAACGTCCACTGAATTCCTTCTTGATGCGCATCAACGCCTACCTGGTGCGCTGGATCCGCCAGAAGTACAAACGGTTGGCGGCTGAACGGAAAGCCATTGCGAAGATGCAGGAGATCGCCCGTCGATTCCCCCGCATGTTCGCACACTGGCGCTACACCGTTGCAGCCGTGATGACCTGACGAACAGAACGACAAGAGCCGTGTAACGGGAGACTGTTACGCACGGATCTGTGAGAGCCGGGAGGTGAGATCCCTCCCGGCTACTCGGCAGGCCGCCTCGGGAGCGTCCGAGCGCCGGGTTGCGGAGCCCCCTTTTCGAGCACCGGTGGCATGCTGGTGGGCGCGGACGATCGTGGAGTCGACCGACACCAGCCAGTCGATGTCACCGACGGCGTCCGCCCGGACCTGGGCGGCGCGGAGCATCCGCTCGAACGTGCCGTCCGCCGCCCACCGGCGAAAACGGGTGTGCAGCGTGGCCCACGACCCGTACCGCTCGGGCACGTCCCGCCAGGCCGTGCCTGTACGGAACTTCCACACGATCCCGTTGAGGACCCTGCGGTCGTCGGGCCGCTTGCGCCCACGCGACGACACGGGCAGCAGTGGCCGGACGAACTCCCATTCGGCATCGGACAGTTCATGGCGACGTATCACCCGACCATGATCCACCACTCAAGATCATTTGACGACAGACCCTAGTCGGGTGAAGGGGCTACAGAGCTGGAGCCCTGTGTGCCGCACCATTCGGTCAATGCTTGACGGGCCGCGTCGATGCGATGTTCAGGTGACTCGTCCGAGATGGCCCATGCGATATAGGCGTCTGGTCTGACCAGAACACTCTTTTTGGTAGCGCCCTTCGGGGATACGATCTCCACCTCGCCGGCCCACTCTGTGATCAGTGAGGGGAAGCGCTCCGTGTCGGACGGTGTGACAAGGACGAACCGTCGCTTACGGAGGGCTTCGTAGAGTCTGCGTCCGTCGCTGAGGGGGACGTCAGGTGCCCGCTTGCCGACGAGGGGATGCGCGCCGGCCGCGGCGGCGTAGGAAATGTCGATTCCCGAGATTGCCATGGCCAGTCGTCGGGCCACTGGTGGGGTTTGCAGCACCGTACGCGCTGACAAGTCACGGAGGCCGCACAATGCCCGTGGTGTGGTGAGGACGCCGCGGAGCAGTGCTCCGCTCATCCGCAGAACCCGGTGTCCCACGGGGTGCCGTTCGTTCTGATAGGTGTCGAGCAGGGTGTCTGGTGCGCGGCCACGCTGAACGGCTGCGAGTTTCCAGCTCAGGTTTGCGGAGTCCTGGATGCTGGTGTTGAGGCCCATGCCGCCAGCCGGGGAATGGACGTGGGCGGCGTCGCCGACGAGGAATACTCGGCCTACTCGGTAGCGGGGTGACTGGCGTTCGTCGCTGTGGAATCTGGAGAGCCAGCGAGGGTCGTGCATGCCGAAGTCGCTGCCGAGCGCCTGGCGGGCGACGTCTTTGATTTCTTCCAGATCGACCGATGCGTTGTCGGGCATGGGGTGGTGGCGGTTCCAGGCCATGACCCTGAACCAGCCGTCGCCGAACGGGACGACAATGGCGAAGGCGTCTCCGGTCGCTGCGACGGTGGGCGGCTTCTTCGGCGGATCAGCCATCCGGACGTCTGCGAGCATCATGGAGCGAACGGCGGAGCGGCCGGGGAATGGGAGGCCGAGGGACTGGCGCACGCAGCTGTTTCGTCCGTCTGCGCCGACGACGAAGTCTGCGCGCAGGCTGTGTTCAGTGCCGGCTGGTGTCTTCACGGTGACGTCGACACCGCTCGGGTCTTGCTGGAGGCCGGTCACTTCGTGGGCCCGCATGATGTTCACGCCGTGTGTCAGGGCGCGGGACAGGAGCAGTCGCTCGGTGTTGTACTGGGGCGTCACGAGCACGTGGGGGTAACGGGTCGGTAGGTGCGACAGATCGATCCGCAGGAATTGCAAGATCGGGTTGCGGAGGCCGGTCAGCAGCAGGTCGTCGGCCAGGCCGCGGGCGTCCAGTTGCTCCATCGTTCGGGCGTGAACGGCGAATGCGCGTGTCAGCTGGGATTCCCCTTCTCGGCGTTCCACGACGGTGCAGCGCACTCCGGCCTCGGCCAGGTCACCTGCGAGCAGCAACCCCGCTGGACCAGCACCGACGACCAGCACGTCAACGTCGGATCCCATGTTCTGTCCTCCGCGTGTCAGAAGCTGTTTTCCAAGCGATCACGTGTCTGACCTGGATGTTTGCCGCTTGCGATCTTGAGGTGGTGGTGTGCAAGGTGCCGGAGTTCTCGTC
>NZ_JBITGJ010000215.1:0-6497 GCF_044456925.1 Streptomyces sp. NPDC050743 | reverse complement strand
CGTCTCCCCAGCCCATTCCCCCCGCACACACAGCAGTCTGACCCCACGCCAGCACCCGCGAGGCCAGAACCCGAGATTTTCAGTGATCTTCTAGGGCAGCCCCGCGACGTTGCGGGCGTTACGCAGGAAGGTCGTGCGCACCTTGTCGGGATCGTCGAGGTAGCTGCCCACCAGCACCGCGTCACGCAGCATGACGAACGTGTCGGCCCTGCCGTCCGGATCGTCACGGCCCGCCGCGGCGAAGTACTCGCGCAGCGCCGCACGGAACCAGGCCCGATGTTTCGCAACCACGCCGCGCACCGGGCTCGCAGGGTCGGAATACTCCGCTGTGGCGTTGATGAACGGACAGCCCCGGGTGTGGTGCCGCGCGGCGTCGTCCGCCACGCCCTCGACGGCCAGCTCCAGAAGGTGATCGGGCGACACCGCGTGCTCGGCGGCGGCCTCGAACTGCGCCCGGATCAGTGCGTCCTCGCGCTGGAGGTAGGCGATGACGAGCTGTTCCTTGCCCGCGAAGTGGCGATACATCGTTGACCGGGTCACGCCGGCTTCGCTCAGGACCCGGTCCACGCCGACCGTGTTGATGCCCTCCCGGTAGAACAGGTCGCTGGCGACCTCGAGCAGGTGGTCCCGTGGTCCCGCGGTACGCGTCTTGGCGTCTGCAGTCATGACCACATACTAGTCGATACCGATCGTTCTTTCTTGCCTGTGGGGCATGCCACAGTCGAGCTCTTTGACACAGGTCACCCGTAGATGCTTCCGTCGAGGAGGAAGGAACGTTCCTTCCTCCCTAGGAGGCATCTCATGACCGTGCATACTTCGCTCAAACGCCGCGGCGCCGCGATCCTGGCGGCCGCCGCAGCGGTGACCGCGGCCCTCGCGGTGACCGGCAGCGCCGACGCAGCCCCCGCCCACGCCGGCGATCAGCTCGCTGCCACCAAGCCCACCATCGTCCTGGTCCACGGGGCCTGGGCGGACGCTTCGAGCTTCGCTCCGGTGGCGTCCCGGCTCCAGCACGACGGCTACACCGTCCTCGACGCGCCCAGCCCGCTGCGCGGCCTGTCTGCCGACGCCGCCTCCGTCGCGGCATTCGTCAATCAGGCCACCACCGGCCCTGTCGTGCTCGTCGGCCACTCGTACGGCGGAGCGGTCATCACCAATGCCGCGGCCGGCATCTCGCGTGTCAAGGCCCTGGCGTACATCGACGCCTACGCCCCGGCGCAGGGGGAGACCGTGGCCCAGCTGACCGGTGCCAAGCCCGGCTCCTCGCTCGCGGTCCCCGACTCGACCGCGGTGTTCGACGCCGTTCAGGACCCGTCCCAGCCGCAGGGCGACGCGGACCTGTACGTCAAGCGCGACCTGTTCCCGAAGGCGTTCGCCGGCAGCCTGCCCGCCGACATCGGCGCCGAGCTTGCCGCCGCCCAGACCCCGATCACAGGCGGCGCCCTCAACGAGCAGTCGGGACCCGCGGCCTGGCAGACCGTGCCCAGCTGGTTCTTCATCGGAACGAACGACAAGGTCCTCCCGCCCGCCGAGCAGCAGGCCATGGCAGCGCGGGCCCACGGCACGGTCGTGACCGCCGCCGCGGACCACCTGTCGATGCTCGAGGTTCCGTCCGCTGTCACGAAGGTGATCGAGGACGCCGCCACCTCCGCGGGCGGCGCGCAGTGAGCTCCCCGGTCGTGTTCGTCCACGGACTTTGGATCCACGCCTCGGCGTGGCACCCGTGGGTCGACCTGTTCACGAGCGCCGGCTACGAGGCGCGGTCGGCAGACTGGCCCGGTGACGGCGACACCGTCGAGGCGGCCCGGCGCAGCCCCGACCAGGTGGCCGGCTACGGGGTCCAGGACATCACCGACCACATCGCGCGCCAGATCGGCCGGCTTCGCGAGCGCCCCGTGGTGATCGGGCACTCATTCGGCGGTTTGATCGCTCAGAAGCTCCTGGCCTCGGGCATCGCCTCGGCCGCCGTCGCCATCGACCCGGCGCCGATCAAGGGGGTGAAGGCCCTGCCGATCCCACAGATCCGTTCGGCGCTGCCGGTGCTGCGCAGCAAGGCCAACCGGGACGGGTCCGTGATGCTGACCCGCCGCCAGTTCCGCTACGCGTTCGGCAACGCCGTCAGCCGCGAGGAGTCCGACGAGTTGTACCGGCGCTGGGCGATTCCGGGACCGGGGCGACCGATATTCGACCTGACGGCCGCCAAGAAGGACCCGCGCTCGCCCACCGCGGTCGACCTGAGCGACCGCGTGCGCGGGCCCTTGCTGATCCTCGGTGGGGACCGCGACCACACCATCCCCGAAGTGGTGTCACGCCAGGCGGCCGAGCTCTACCAGCCCGGAACCAACACCGACTATCGGCGTATCCCGGGGCGCGGGCACTCGCTGGTATTCGACAGCGGTTGGCGTGAAGTCGCCGACGTCGTGCTCGACTGGGTCGGGCAGCACGACACCTCCCCGGCCCGCTGACGCGGGGCTCCGCAAACAGGCGCAAGCAACCGCACGAGAGATCCGGTCGCGGGTACCGGCGACGAGCCGCTGGTACCCGCGACAGGGCGCTGTGCCGAGGCTTGATGCCTGCGACGCCCACCGGCCCCGCCGCGGCGGGGCCGACCAGACGACGCCTGGAACGCTCAACGGAAATTCGATCTTCGGGAGGGACCTGCACCGGCTGCCCTTGGCAGGCCGCCGGCAGATGGGGGAGCGCCTGGCCGGCTGCCGCCTTGCATTTCGGACACCACGACCAGTAGTGGCTCGGCCCGAACCGTCCTGGCCGTGGCAATCGGCTCGAACAGGGCTTTTTTCTCCCCCTTACTCTGCCCGTTCCGCCCAGGAGAGCGGTGCAGTGTGGACACCGTCGACGAGGACGCGGTGCAGGCGTCCAAGCTGGGCCGCACTGCTTGCCGGAACCGGGGCCCGCCGGATCGCGGCTGCGCGTGCGTGTGGGGCGATGACACCGAGGGTCTGTGCGAGTCGGTCGAGTCGTGGGTCGGCCTGCTGGGCGACTGCCACAGGCGCGGCATGCGCGAGCCCGGGGTCGGCATGGCTCGAGCAACTCGAAGCAGGCTGCGGGACGTGGAGCCGCGAGGCCGGTAAGGAGGCCGGCCGCGACCGTTTCGCCGCCCTCGGCCAGGTCTTTCGCGGCTACTGCTCGGTGCGCGGGCGAGGTGCGCCGCACTCCACTGTTGAGGGCTGGGAGCGGGAACAAAAGCACGAGGGGGCTGGGGCAGGCTATGAGGAAGTGCTCGCCAGGTTCGCGGAGTTCGGCAACGGGCCGACTCTCGGCGAGGTAGCCGCCGTTGGTGAGGCGGCGAGAAAGGCGGGCGGATGGTCTCAGGTCAAGCCGGGCGGTGCCGTTTTGTCATGGCGGGTGTCCGGTTCTGCATCTGCCGGGCGAACCGTTTCTTCGACTAGCTGTCGCGGCGGCTTCTTCCCCGCGGCCATCGCTGCAGCCGCACGGGTCAGTTGCGCTTGCACCTGCTGGAATGCTCGGGACCGTGACCGCTTGCGTTTATGACTTGCGCTCATACTCGTTCAACCTCCCGCCGCGCGGTCCGTCACCGCAATTCCCCCAAATGGAGCATTCAACTCCGGCCCGAAGTAACGTCATCCGACGATCACCGAGGGGCGAACACACGCCGATTCGGGGCTGAGCCTGTGATGGTCCGACTGTGTCCCATGACTCTGGCCCGATGGGGGAGTGGCAAGGACTATGGAACCTGCTTCGTGGCCGGCTGGCCCCACACCGTCCGCGGCCCTGTCCTCGGCGCCCCGCCGCGGACGAGGGCCGTCGACCAGGAGAACTCCCTGAGACACCTGTCGTGGAGGGCCGGGCATTGGTGGTCGCGGTCCTCGGCGTCGACCTCGAGCGGCATCGGATCTTCCTGGCTGCAGCAGGGGGACGGTGAGCGCAGACGTCCCATGGACCAACCGGATTTCAGCTTCGGTTCGTGGAGTGTCGGCGACGGGTGAATCGTGGCCCACTTCCGAGCGGCGGCGAGCGCCACCAGCAAAGGAGGTGGACACCGCGGCGCCCGGCACTGCCTGCCGGGAGAAGCACCGCAGCCGGCCCCGCAGCGTCGAGGCGGGTCGGCGCAGGCGTTCCGCGATTCGTCGATGGCCCATCGCATGCGGCCGACTCCAGTCCAGCCCCACCACCTCCACCACATGCGCCCGCCTGACCAGGGCGAAGGCTGAGAGAAGGACATCCGTGTCCGAGCGGGTCATGCAATGGGTCCGCCGCGGATGCACCTCCACCGACCCGGCCGGCCCGCGCAGCCGACGGCACCGCTCCCATCCCCACCCGCGCTGGACCCGCCGTACCTCGGGCAGGTCAACTCGCCTGTCGCAAGGCGCCGTTTGACAAGCGCGGGCATCCGCCTCTACCGCGACCGGGAGTGCCTTCGAGCGCACCAGAACGGCCTTCCCGACTTCGCTGCCGATCGAGACGGGAGGGCCGTGTGCAACACGGATTCCGCGACCATGCCCGGCACCGCGCCGCGGGGGCATGCCCCTCTGGGGCTATGCCGCTGCTGCCTGGGCGAACGCGTCGAGGAGACCCGGCCAGCCGCCCGGCGAATCGAACGCGGCGCGGACCTCGCCCTGGGCTTCGCCGAAGCGGTCCAGGTCACGGTGTTCGAGCTCCACTCGGGTGCGATGTGGCCCTTCGGGGACGAAGCGGATCTCCACCTCAGTGATCAGCTGCGGGTCGAAGCGCCAGGCGGCGTCGATCTGCCAGGCCAGCACCAGGAGGGTGGGCGGCTTCCACGTCAGCACCCGGCCCCACTCGCACTCGCTGCCGTCGGCGTCGATCTCGTACCAGCGACCGCCTTCCCTGCCCTCGAGGACCGCCTCCTTCAGCTGCCCCTGGCCGATCTTGTGGCCGCGCGGCCACCAGCTGTCCAAGCCTTGCGTGAAGACGGTGAACGCCTTCTCGATCGGCGCGTGGACGGTCACGCTCTTGCGGACGGATCCATCAGTCATGTTCGTGCTTTCCTTCGCTCTCGGCGGCCGCGGCGAACGCGGCCAGTGCCTGATCCCAGAACCGGTCGAGCCAGGCGCGCAGAGCACCCAGCCCGGCCGGGTTGAGCTGGTACACGCGTCGCGTGCCGACCGCTCGGTCGACGACCAGCCCGGCCTCCTTGAGCACCTTCAGGTGCTGGGAGACCGCGGGACGGCTCACGGGCAGGCCCTCGGCCAGCTGCCCCACTGCCTTGGGACCGTCGACGAGACGCTCGAAGATGGCCCGCCGGGTCGGGTCGGCCAGCGCGGACAAGGCATCTTCGTAAGTCACCACTTACGTAAGCTACGACTTACGGGTGGCCGGGTCAAGCAGGACGACGAGACACAGCCACACCAGCGACCAAACCCCCGGCCGGGGCGCCAGCCGCGGCCACACCGCACAAGGAAGCGGGCCGAAGACCGCGAGCAAGCCGAACATGGCCACCGCACCGCCCCGAACCCTGAAGATCGATCCCCTGCCCACGAGCAGTCCGACATGCCCTGGAGAGGAATGCGGCGAGTGCCGCGGGGAGGTGTGACCGTCCCGGCATGCCGGGCTATGGGGGATCCACGGGCCCCGTGTCGCGGCTGGGGGGCTCACGCCCAGGGCGCGTCGTGCCCGGGCCTGCCGGGGCAGGCTCGGGGTCTCGTCGGAATCGTTCACCGGTTTGGCGGCCCGTCAGCTGGTCGCTGCACCTGGCCGTCCTGTACGGGCAGCGGCAGGCGGCGGAGCGTGCCGAGAAGCACGTCGGCACCGTCGACCTCGTCCCGCGGCGCGACCGCGTCGCTTCATGGGCCGGCCTGCATCGCCCGCAGTTGACCGCTGGCACGGCCGTGGCCCGCCCCGGCGACCGCCCGCGCCGCGCGTTGGCCGTCTGCCACCACCCGGAGTAGGCCTGCCACGCTTGACCGAGCCGGCCACCTTCCGCTGCTCCGGGGTCCCCGCTGCGGCCGTCAGAGATCCCTGCCGTCCTGCAGTACGCCCTGCCCGAGCGGCGTCGGTCCGTGTCGTTCCTGTCCGCGGTGGCGGTCCTGGCGTCACCCATGCCGCCTGGCGGAAGCAGTCGGTGCCCGTCGGTCCTGGGGATGAACACGGTCAGGGTGACACCTGGTCCTCCCTCTCGTCCCTGCAGCTCCCCGGCAAAGGGTCGGTGCGGCGCGGGTGCTGCCCGCGCGGCCGGCACCGCCGTGACCTGGCGCCGCCGGTCGGGCCGTCGCCGGGCGGATGACCCGGTCCGTTCCCGGTGGCGGCCCCGTCCGGGGGGTGAGGGGGCGGGTTCGGGGGTGTGGGCGTGATGTCGGCCATGCGAGCGGGATCACATCCTAACCAGGGCCGTAGGACCGGATGCCCCTGAAATGCACCGACAGCCCCATTCATGCACTAAGCGGACATTCGTACGTAAGGGGGTAGTAGGTCACATCATTGCGTCCGCCCTCGGCCGCCGCTAATCATGGCTGTCGTCGCCGCGAGCCGGATGACCGGAAGCGAGCGAATCCCCC
>NZ_JBITGJ010000214.1:0-6550 GCF_044456925.1 Streptomyces sp. NPDC050743 | reverse complement strand
CGGAACATCCTGCACCTGTATCGGATCGGCCACGTCATCACGGAGATCCCGGCCGCCGGAAGGCGCGGTCGCAGGGCGGGTAAAACCGTCAAGCCCGTCGCCGAAAGGTAGACGGGAATCCCCTTCCCGAGCTTGCGAAGGGAGGGGAGAACTTCAAGAACCCGCCCTGCGCGCCCGCCACCTCCCGGAGACCGACGGCCGCACCGGCCGCCCCTTCCTCTTCCGGCGCAACCATGTGCTGACCACCTGTCTGCGCCGCCCCTGGCCCGTCGTCCTGCGGGCCGGCACCGACCTGGCCGCGGCGGCCGCGGCGGGCCGTCCCGGTGCGCGCCGTGCCCTGAAGGAGACCTTGCTACGGCTCCCGGCCACCCTGGCCCGCCGTCACACCCTGCCCCCGCACGTCGAACACGCCGCCCGCCTGCTCGACCGGCAGGCGGCCGGACGCCCGTAGGAAGGCCCCCCCCGCGATGACCGGGACCAGGCCCGACGACCGTACGACCGTCGTCGTGATCACCCACGACCGCCGCGCCGAACTGCTGCGCACCCTCGCGCTGCTGCGCCGGCTGCCCGAAAGCCCCCGCGTGATCGTCACCGACAACGCCTCGGCCGACGGCACCGCCGAGGCCGTCGCCCGCGACTTCCCCGAGGTGACGCTGCTGCGTCCGCACCGCAACCTGGGGGCCGTCGGCCGCAACCTCGCCGTCCGGCACGTGCGCACGCCCTACGTCGCCTTCTGCGACGACGACACCTGGTGGGAGCCCGGCAGCCTGCGGCGCGCCGCCGACCTGCTCGATGCCCGGCCCCGGCTCGCCGCCCTCACCGCGCGGATCGTGGTCGAACCGGACGGCACCGAGGATCCCGTCGTACGGGAGCTGCGCGAGTCCCCGCTGCGCGGACCCGACTGGCTCCCCGGACCGGCCCTCGGCTCCTTCCTCGCCGGCGCCACCGTGCTGCGCACCGACGCCTTCCGGGCCGGCGGCGGCTTCCATCCCGGCCTGTGGCTCGGCGGCGAGGAGGAACTGCTCGCCTGCGACCTGCTGCGACAGGGCTGGTGGCTCGCCTACGCCGAGGACCTCACCGTCCACCACCGGGCCTCCCGGCTGCGCGACAGCACGGCCCGCCGGGTCCTCGGGATCCGCAACACCCTGTGGTTCACCTGGCTGCGGCGCCCCTTGCTGCCCGCGCTGCGCCGCACCGGGCATCTGATGCGCACCGTGCCCCGGGACATCGCCTCAGCGCGCGCCTTCGCCCACGCCACCGCCGGGCTGCCATGGGTGCTGCGCCAGCGCGACCCGGTGCCGCCCGAGCTGGAGCAGCGGCTGGCGGCGCTGGAGAGGGCCCGCCGAACCTCACTCGCCCGGCGGTATGTCGGCTGACCCGCCCCGATGCGACACGCCCTTGGAGAATCGTTGCGTCACGCGTGGGGCGGGGGCAGAGTGAACATCCCGGTCAAGAAGCGGCTGGCTGATCCTTCTGCGCCCAGGAAGCCCGATGCCCATGGAAAAAGGTCAGCAGTCCCGCGCCCGGGTCCGCCCCGGCGGCCCGGCCCCGCTGCTCCTGCAGACCGTGCACGAGCACCGGCCCGAGGCCGGCACCGTCAGCGTCCTGAAGGCCCGGGGCACCGTCGACGCCACCAACGCGATGGAGTTCTCCGAGACGCTCGCCGAGCACATCGCCCAGGCCGAGCGGGCCGACGCACACGCCGTGCTGGACATGACCGAGGTGTATCTCGCCTGCGCGGCCGCGGTGCGGGCCGTGGACCGGGCCACCGGGGTCCTGGCCTTCTCCGGCCGCGCCCTGCCCGTCGTACAGCCCCGGCCCCATGTGCGGGAGGCGCTGCGCGCGGCGGGACTGCCGGGCGTACGGGTGCACGCCACCATGGCGTCCGCCGTGAACTCCCTGGAGGCCCGCAAGCGGGCCGGCCCACGGCCCGGCGGCACCGGTTGGTGAGCACACCGGCCCGCCCCGGCCGGCGCGGTGGAGGGCGCGGCCGAGGGCCGCGCCCCTACTGTGCACACAGGTCAGGAAGAGGCCGCCCGAGTTCGTCGCGCCGTCTTGTCCGGGTGATGCCATGAATCCCTCCTCCGACCCCTCCGCCGCCCCGGCGCCGCTCGTCATCGAGTCCTCCGTGGTCGACGGGCTGCCCGCCGAGGCCGCACTGCTGCTGCGCATGTCCGGCAGCCTCGACGCCGCAGGCGCCCAAGCCTGGTCGGCGGAGCTGCGCGGCCACCTCGAACAGGCGGACCGCGCGGGGCTGCGGCCCGTCCTGGACATGGCCCATGTGCAGCTCGGCGGCGCCGCGGTGCTGCACACGCTCAGCGAGGCGACCCGGGCACGCACCGGACGCCCGGACCTGATCATCGTCCGGGCCCGGCCCGGGGTGCGCGAGGCGGTGCACCTCGCCCGGCTGCACGGCGTCCAGCTCTACGCCACCCTCGACGAGGCGATGCGGGAGCTGGCCCGGGCCGCCTCCCGGGTCGATGAGCTGCCGGCCTGGCGGTCGCAGATGGCGGACCCGCTGCGGCCGAGCTACGAGGACCTGAGCAAGGAGGTGCGCGCGCTGCGCGCCCGGGTGCGTACGGCGCCGGTCATCGGCATGGCCCAGGGCGTGCTCATGGTCCGCTACGGGCTGCCGGACTCCGGCACCGCCTTCCGGGCGCTGCGCGACGCCTCCCAGCGGTTCAACGTGCCGTTGCGCGTCCTCGTCTCCGCCGTGGTCGTGGCCCGGCCGCCCGATGGCGAGGTGTGGTTCCCGGGCCGCCGCTCCCTGCCCGTGCCGCCGCTGCGGATCCTGGCCCGCGACGGCCGCGACCCCCGCTACCGGCGGCAGATGATCGACGCCGTGCTGCACGAGGCGCTGGCCATCGGGCGGGCGCCGGCCGGGTACGTACGGTTCGTGGACCCGGCCGTGAACGCACTCATGCTGGAGACCCACTACGGCTGCACGGACACGTTTCTCGACCTGCTCGTGCGCGGCCGGGACGAGGGCACGGCCGACGCGCTCGCCCGGCTGCGCGGACGCCGGGTGAGCGTGCCCGACGTGTCCGCCGACGCGCTGCTCTCCGAGGAGGCCCGGCGTGTCCTGCTGAGCACGGGCACCGGCGCGCTGCAGAGCGTTCCCGTGCTGTCCTCGGCCGGCTCCTGCACCGGCGTGATCACGCTGCAGTGGCCGGACGGCGGGCACCGGCCGACCGCCGCCCAGGCCGAGGCCCTCGGTCTGCTGGCCTCCGACACGGCGTCCTGGCTGAGCTGGTACCACCGCACGGTGCTTCTGGACGCCCTCGAACACCTCCACCGGACGGTGACCGGCTCAGCCGCGCCCGTCGAGGACGGAGCGGGTGACCGGTGCCGGCCTGGGAACCCGGAGCCCGTAGGCACCAGGCACCACCCGGAGGGAGTCCGGCGCATGTCGAATCCGCAGCAGCCCGAACAGCGGCGCAGTGACAAGGGCGGCGCCACCCCGCAGGACAGTGGCCAGATGAAGGCCCGGCAGCAAGCCGAGCGCGCCGCGGGCGGCCGCCCGCACGGCTCGGACAAGGGCGAGAAGGGCGGCGGCGAAGGCGGAGGCGTGCCTCCGGCGCAGCGGCCGGAGCACCCCTGACCGCACGGATCACAGCTCGGGGCGCATGGTCCTATCCCGGGTGCGGGGAGCGCTCACCACGCCGCAGGCACTAACCTCACCGGTATGCGGATCTCCGTCTCCTCCGACATGGACGAACCCGTGGCCCGTTCGCTCGTCGAAGACCTTCGGCGGCGCGGCCACGACGTGCGGACCCACGGCGCGCTGCGGCCCGGGGCCGACGCACAGTGGGCGGCCTGCTCGGAGGCGGCCGCCCGGGACGTGGCCGAGGGCGTCGCCGATCAGGCTGTGGTGTGCTGCTGGACCGGCACGGGTGCCTCCATCGCGGCCAACAAGGTGCCCGGCGTGCGCGCGGCACTGTGCACGGACGCCGTCACGGCGGACGGCGCGCGCCGCTGGAACGACGCCAACGTCCTCGCGTTGAGCCTGCGCCTGACCTCCGGACCGTTGCTGAAGGAGATCCTCGACGCCTGGTTCGCCGGTGAGCCCAGCGAGGACCCCGAGGACCGGCAGAACGTGGCCCGCGTCGGCCGCCTGGACGCCGCCCGGAATTCCTAGGGGCGTACGGCTGGCCGGCGCGGGCCGGCAGGAGTGTCGCGGTGTTCGGGTTCGGTGGTCGATCGGGTGTCGAGCGGGTGGGGAAGTCGGTCGTTCGGCGGATGGGAGTCAGTGGGCGCCGAGTCCGCCGCCGCCGAAGGAGCCGCTGGAACCCCGGCTCCAGCGCGGACGCTCCTTCGTCTCGCTCGGCCGGGAGTCCTGGTTCCTCAGGTCGTACGGGGTGAGCGGCCGGCCGCCCTTTGGGGTCTCGGGGACCTCCTCGTAGTCCCTGTTCTGCCGCACCTCGCGCACCGGGCCGTCCGGCGGCAGCTTGGGCTGTTCCTCGGGCCGCGGCCGAGGGGACTCGCGGTACTTGACGCGGGAGGTCATCCAGAAGCCGCCGGCGAGCAGCGCCAGGACGCCCACGGCCACGACGAACAGGACGAGGCTCATGAGGCCGCTCGCTGCGGCCAGCTGCATCGATGCGGTATCCATAGAACAGGAATACCCCGGTCAGAACCGGACGAACCGGACACTGTCCGTGACTGGTGGCGAACGCATGGCGACGCCGCCCTCCCGGACACGCGTACCGGGGCGCGATCCGGTGCGGCACGGTGGTTTGTGGGCCTGCGCCCCGGCTACCCGCACGGTGTGACAACGCCTACTTCACAGCAGCTCTACCGGTTCCTGGAGGACCGATTCGCCTGTGCCCAGGCGTGCACGGAGTGCGCCCGGGCCTGCGCGGTGCGCGCGAGCCTGGTCGACCCGGACGGCACCGAGCGCCATGAGCGGGTGCGCAGGCTGGGCATCATGTGCGCCGAGGTGTGCGACGCGACGTGCCACGTGCTGTGCGAGGAGAGCCGGCAGGACGAGGGCGAGATCCGGGTCCGGCTGGAGTGGTGCCGCTCGGTCTGCCTGGAGTGCGCCCGCGCCTTCGACGAGCAGCCCGGCGCCGAGTCGGCGGCGGCCACCTGCCGGTCCTGCGCCGACGCCTGCTCGGAGTTCCTGCACAGCCTGGTGTGACCGTCGGCGGAATTCCCCCGGGGCTCGTCATTCCCTATTTCTGAAACACGTTCTACGGTGTGCGCCGTCAGGACCGCCCTTGGGGAGCCTGGAGGCGCCGTGCACCTCGACCACACGCCCGAGCAGCAGCGACTGCGCGCCGACCTGCGCGCCTACTTCGCACAGCTGGTCCCGGACAACGCCTACGCCCGATACGCCGACCCGATCGCGCAGAAGCGGTTCTACCGCGCAACCATCCGCCGGCTCGGCACCGACGGCTGGCTCGGCGTCGGCTGGCCCGAGGAGTACGGCGGGCGCGGCATGACGGCGATGGAGCAGTTCATTTTTTTCGACGAGGCCGCGCAGGCCGGCGTACCGCTGCCGCTGATGGCGCTGAACACGGTCGGCCCGACGCTCATGCGGTACGGCACCGAGGAGCAGAAGGCCTACTTCCTGCCGCGCATCCTCTCCGGCGAGATCGACTTCGCGATCGGCTACAGCGAGCCCGACGCCGGCACCGACCTCGCCGCCCTGAAGACCAGGGCCGTACGGGACGGGGACGAGTACGTGGTCAACGGCCAGAAGATCTGGACGACGAACGGCGACACCGCCGACTGGGTCTGGCTGGCCACCCGCACCGACCCCGCCGCCCCGCCGCACAAGGGCATCACCATGCTGCTGGTGCCGACCTCCGACCCGGGCTACTCCTGCACCGTCATCAACACGCTCGCCTCGCACGACACCACCGCCAGCTACTACGAGAGCATCCGCGTCCCGGTCTCCCGCCGCGTCGGCGAGGAGAACCAGGGCTGGCGGCTGATCACCAACCAGCTCAACCACGAACGCGTCACCCTCGCCGCGCACGGCACCATGGCCATCCGCGCCCTGCACGACGTGCAGCGCTGGGCCATGGAGACCAAGCTCGCCGACGGCCGCCGGGTCGCCGACCTGCCCTGGGTGCGCCGGCTGCTCGCCCGCACCCACACCCGGCTCGACGCGCTGAAGCTGCTCAACTGGCAGATGGTCAGCGCCGTCGAGAACGGCACGCTCACCCCGCAGGACGCCTCGGCCGTCAAGGTCTACGGCTCCGAGGCCCGCCGGGTCGCCTACGCCTGGCTCATGGAGATCGTCGCGGCCGCGGGCCCGCTGAAGGAGGGCTCGGCGGGCGCCGTCCTGCACGGCGAACTCGAGCGCGGCTACCGCTCGGCGGTCATCTTCACCTTCGGCGGCGGCAACAACGAGATCCAGCGCGAGATCATCTCCTGGATCGGCCTGGGGATGCCGAGGGTGCGGCGGTAGCGTCTCTAATCAGCTAAGCGATCCCATGTGAACCGTAAGGTCCAGCGTGGGTTCTGCCCACTTTGGTGGGGAAGCATGAGCGTGCAGGTGGAAGCCTGCGCCCAGTGCTGCTCCTCGCGGCTTGTGGCCGGT
>NZ_JBITGJ010000213.1:0-6609 GCF_044456925.1 Streptomyces sp. NPDC050743 | reverse complement strand
CTGAGCCGCCGGCTCCGGTGGCGGCCTGAGCCGTAAATCCCCGCTCAGCCCTGGAGGGCGACGCATCCCCTCCCTTCAGGGAGGGGAGCCTTCAATCCGTAGGGCTTTCCGAGTGCGTCAGCTCGAACTCCACGTCGACCACGCCCTCGACGGCCCGGACCAGGCGCGCGGCCACCGGGACCAGGGAGGTGTCCCGGGCGTGGCCGATGAGCTTCACGACGCCGTTGCGGACCTCCACCTGCACCGCTGACACCGGCGCGGGGAAGAGATGCGCCACGATCTCCCGCCGGACCTCCTCGGCGATCTCCTCATCGGTCCGCAGGAACACCTTGAGCAGGTCCGCGCGGCTGACGATGCCTTGCAGCATGCCCACGTCGTCGACGACGGGCAGGCGCTTGACCTTGGCGTGTGCCATGGTCCGTGCGGCCTGGGCGAGTGTCGCGTTCGCGTGGACGGTGAGGGCGGGGGAGGTCATGAGGTCCTCGGCGGTGAGGCCGCCGGCCTTGGCCAGGTCGTCGAGACGGCGCAGCTGGGTGGCCCGGTCGGGGTCGCTGTCGCGGAACTCCTCTTTGGGCAGCAGGTCGGCCTCGGAGACGACGCCGACCACGCGGCCCTCGCCCTCGAGGACGGGCAGGGCGCTGACCTTCCAGTCCTGCATGAGCTGCACGATCTCTTTGAAGGCGGCCCGTCGGCCGACGGCGGCGACCGTGTGGGACATGACGTCGCTGACGATGTGCGGGGTGCTGTGCACGGTGACTCCTTCGTCGGGTCGGCTCTCTCATGCGGTGCTTGCGGCGCCGTAGGGGGCGTAGAGGTCCAGCAGCCGGGTCCTGGTGGAGCGCAGGCGGTGGGCCAGTACGTCGCCGGCCCACTGGGTGACGGCCTGGCCGAGTGCCGGGTCGTCCTGGCAGAGGGAGCGGACGGCCGTGGCGTCGAACTCGTAGGCCCGTACCGGTGTTGCCGCCGTGGCGCCCAGGTGCCAGACGTGCGGCGCGAACCGCCAGGACAGGCCGACGAGTTCGTTGTGGCCGAGGGTCTCGATGATGGCGCGGCGCCGGCCGGGTACGTGGGTGTCGAGTTCGATGGAGCCGGTGCGGATGATCCAGAACCGGTCCGCACGTGCGCCTTCATTGAAGAGGCGCGTTCCCTGCGGGAAGGACACCTCCCGGGCCAGACGCATGAGCCGTTGCCGGTGCTGGATGGGCAGTGCGCGCAGCATGCTCGGGGTATTCATGGCTGGCCTCCGGGTCAGTGCGTACCTACGGATTGGTACCTCCAGCGTGTGGCGTCGACTTGGACCGGGCGAGGGGCCATCAGGTCCGGAGCAGGGCCATCCGGCCCCGAGGCGGATGGCAGCGAAGACGGCCGCCGCCCCCGTGTCGGCGAGGGCGGCGGCCGTGGCGCGAGGATCGTGCCTCCCCAACACGAGACTCGCGCGGGAGCCCTCGCGGCTCCTGGGGTCTACGGGAGATCCGCCCCATCTCGAACGAGCCGTGAGGACATGGCACTGCCGGCCGGTCGGCACTGTGTCTCGTGCCCGGCCGTAGCTCCTGCCCTCCATTGTCGGGCTCGGCATGGTGCCAGCGGTGGGGCTGGGCGGCCATGCCGTGGACCGAACAGCCCATGTCCTGTGGCCAGGAGCACCGGGAAGCAGGCGAGTTGGGCTGTCCAGGCCTGCGACAGCGGGACCATCGGGGTCGCGCGTGGGCCGTGCGGCCACTGACAGCGCCCGGCTGAGACACAGAAGGATCAGTCGCGGATCGACTCACCCACACCGGTCTGTAAGGAGCCTCAGCCATGCCCAGAACCACAGGAGACGGAAAGGGGACAGCGCCCACGACGGCGCTCGGCCTTCCCGCCGCCTCCGCGCTCGTGATCGGCAGCATCATCGGCACCGGAGTCTTCGCGCTGCCCTCCGCCCTCGCCCCGTACGGGCCGATCTCCCTCCTCGCGTTCATCGCCGTCACCCTCGGCGCACTCGCGCTGGCGATGACTTTCGGCGCCTTGTCGAAGCGTGTTCCGGCCAGCGGTGGCCCGTACGTCTATGCCCGTGAGGCCTTCGGGGAGTTCGCCGGGTTCCTCAACGCCTGGTCGTACTGGATCACGGCCTGGGCCGGCAACGCGGCCATCGTCGTGGCCTGGGTCGGTTACGTCGAGGTGTTCGTGAACACCGGGCACGACAAGTGGGTCTCGGTGCTGCTCGCGCTGGTCGGGCTGTGGATTCCCGCTGCGATCAACCTCACCGGCGTGCGGAACATGGGCGCGTTCCAGGTGATCACGACCGTGCTGAAGTTCGTCCCGCTGGTCTTCATGGCCACCGTCGGGCTGCTGTTCATCGACGCCCACAACTTCGGCCCATTCAACGCCAGCGGGCAGTCGGCCCTGGGCGCGATCTCGGCCGCGGGCGCCATCGCCCTGTTCAGCTACCTGGGTCTGGAAGCGGCCTCCATCGTCGCCGACCGGGTCCGCGAGCCGGGGCGCAACGTCCCCCGCGCCACGGTCTACGGCACGCTCGTCTGTGCCGTCATCTACATCCTCGGCACCCTCGCCGTCTTCGGCACCGTCTCCCACGGCAAGCTGGGCGGATCCACCGCGCCGTTCACCGACGCGGCGAACAACATCTTCGGCGGCAGCTGGGCCGGCGACATCGTCGCCGTCGCCGCGATCATCTCCGGCATCGGTGCCCTCAACGGCTGGACCATGCTGTGCGCGGAGATGCCGTATGCGGCAGCCCGCGACGGGCTCTTCCCGCAGTCCTTCGCCCGGCTGCGCGGCGAGAGCGGCGTACCGGCCTTCGGCATCGTCGCCTCCACCGTACTGGCCTCACTGATCACCGTGTTCAGCTACACGCGCTTCGACAACGTCTTCACCAAGATCGTGCTGCTCAGCGTGCTGACCGCCGTGATCCCCTACCTCTTCTCCGCCGCCGCCCAGCTGTACTGGCTGCTGGTGCGCGGCCGGGAGAGCCTCAGCGCCCGCAGGCTCGCCCGTGACGTCACCGTCGCCGGGCTCGCCCTCGCCTTCTCGTACTGGTCGATCCAGGGCAGCGGTTACCAGACCGTCTACTACGGCCTGTTCGTCCTGCTGCTCGGCGTCCCCGTCTACGTGTGGCTGAAGCGGGGCCAGGACACCTTCGGCGAGGCCACGAAGGTGAAGCCAACGGCGATCCCTGCCCAGCAGGAGCGGGCACCCGAAACACCCCCGCCAGCCCCGCGACTCTCCCGGGGGCTCCGAACCGGCCGCATCGGCGGACCCGGAAAGCGCAACGACCTCCGCCACCACGACTGACCGCCCGAGCAAGGAACCTCTGCGATGAACACCTTCCACGTCGACTCCGAGGTCGGCCCGCTGCGCCAGGTGATCCTGCACCGCCCCGGCCTCGAACTCTCCCGCCTCACCCCGCGCAACGTCGACGCCCTGCTCTTCGACGACATCCTGTGGGTCAAGCGCGCCCGCGAGGAGCACGACGCCTTCGCCCAGGTCCTGCGCGACCACGGGGCCCGCGTCCACTACTTCGCCGACCTGCTGGCGCAGACCCTGGATGTCCCCGGGGCCCGCGACTGGCTCCTGGACCAGGTCGTCACTCCCGGCACCGTGGGCCCCGCCCTCATCGACCCAGTGCGTGAGCTGTGCGCCGAGCTGGACGGGGAGACCCTCGCCGGCTATCTGATCGGTGGCCTCCTCAAGAGCGACCTGCCGCTCGCCACCCCGCACAGCCTGGTGTGGAACGCGCTCGGCGCCGACGACTTCGCGCTCGCGCCGCTGCCCAACCACCTCTTTCCGCGTGACAACTCCTGCTGGGTCTACGACCAGGTGTCGGTCAACCCGATGGCCAAGACCGCCCGGCGGCGCGAGAGCCTGCACGCCGAGGCCATCTACCGGTTCCACCCGATGTTCGCCGGCGTCGCGCCCGCACCCCTCCTCGACGGACCCGTCGGCACCCTCGAAGGCGGGGACGTCCACGTCCTCGGCAACGGCGCCGTCATGATCGGCATGGGTGAGCGCACCACCGCTCAGGCCGTGGAGAACCTGGCCGCCCGGCTCTTCGCAGCCGGTACGGCGAGCCGGGTGATCTCTGTCCAACTCCCCGCGGCCCGTGCGTACATGCACCTCGACACCGTGCTAACCATGGTCGACCGCGACACGTTCGTCATCTATCCCGGCCTCGCCGACTCCCTGCGCTCGTGGACGCTGCGGCCCACCTCCGAGCGTGAGACCGGCTTTGACGTCACCGCGAATTCCGATCTCGCAACCGCGCTCGCCGAGGCCCTCGACCTGGACAAGGTCCGCATGCTGTCCGCACCCCAGGACATCCGCAACGCCGAGCGCGAGCAGTGGGACGACGGCAGCAACTTCCTCGCCCTCGCACCCGGCGTGGTCGTCGGCTACGAGCGCAACGTCACCACCAACACCTACCTGCGCAAGCAGGGCATCGAGATCGTCACCATCGCCGGCGCCGAACTCGGTCGCGGGCGGGGCGGCCCCCGCTGCATGAGCTGCCCCATCGAACGCGCCCCGATCGCCTGATCCCGTAAGGACTCCCGTCATGACCGTCGACCTGCGAGGCCGCTCCTACCTGAGCGAACTCGACTTCACTGCGTCCGAGATCCACCACCTCCTCGACCTTGCCGCCGGCCTCAAGGCGGCCAAGCGCGCCGGCACCGAACAGCGGCGGCTGACCGGCAGGCACCTCGCCCTGATCTTCGAGAAGACCTCCACCCGCACCCGCTGCGCTTTCGAGGTGGCTGCCGCCGACCAGGGCGCGCGGACCACCTACCTCGGTCCCGGCGACACGCACGTCGGCCACAAGGAGACCATCGTCGATACCGCCCGCGTGCTGGGCCGCATGTTTGATGGCATCGAGTACCGGGGCTCCGCCCAGTCGATCGTCACCGAACTCGCCGTCCACGCCGGGGTCCCCGTCTACAACGGACTGACCGACACCGCCCACCCCACCCAGAGCCTGTGCGACATGCTCACCATGCGCGAGCACAGCACCAAGCCGCTCACGGACGTCAGCTACTGCTACCTGGGCGATGCCCGCAACAACATGGGAAACTCGCTGCTGTCGATGGGCACTCTGCTCGGCATGGACGTGCGTATCGCCGCGCCCAAGGCGCTGTGGCCGGAACTGGCGCTGGTCGCTGCTTGCCGTGAAGTGGCCGGCCGGAGCGGTGCGCGGATCACCCTCACCGACGACCTGGAGACCGCCGTCCGCGGCGCCGACTTCCTCCACACGGACGTGTGGGTCTCCATGGGCGAACCGGCCGACACTTGGCGCGAGCGGATCGACCTGCTGCTGCCGTACCAGGTCAACGACAAGACGCTCGCCCTCACCGACAACCCCGACGTGAAGTTCATGCACTGCCTCCCTTCCCTCCACGACCACCGCACCCGGCTCGGCCAGGAGCTGTTCGAGGCCTACGGCCTGAACGGCCTCGAAGTCACCGACGAGGTCTTCTCCTCGCCCGCCTCGATCGTCTTCGACCAGGCGGAGAACCGGCTGCACACCATCAAGGCCGTGCTCGTCGCCACCCTGGAGGACTGAACCATGCGCATCGTCGTCGCCCTCGGCGGCAACGCCCTGCTGCACCGCGGCGAACGCCCCGACGCCGCCATCCAGCAAGCCAACATCGACCGGGTCGCCACCGCCCTGGCCGCCCTGGCACAGGAACATGAGCTGGTCATCACCCACGGCAACGGCCCGCAGATCGGCCTGCTCGCCATGGAGAGCGCGGCCGACCCCGTGCTCAGCGCCCCCTACCCGCTGGATCTGCTCGGTGCCCAGACCGAGGGCATGATCGGCTCTCTGCTGGCGCGTACGCTCCACAACGTGCTCCCCGGTCGTCGTATCGCCGCCCTCATCACCCACACCTTCGTGCGGGCCGATGATCCCGCCTTCGAGCGGCCCACGAAGTTCGTCGGCCAGGTGTATTCCGCGTCGATGGCCAAGGCGCTGGCGCGCAAGTTGGGCTGGCACATCGCCCGGGACATCACCGGCTGGCGCCGTGTTGTCGCCTCTCCGTCGCCCGAACGGATCCTGGAGACGGACACCATCCATGAGCTGCTCACGGACGGCGCGCTGGTCGTGTGCGCGGGCGGCGGGGGCGTTCCGGTCATCGCCGACTCCGACACGGGCGCGCTCAGCGGCGTGGAGGCCGTCGTGGACAAGGACCTCACCGCGGCCCTGCTGGCCGAGGACCTGAAGGCGGACTTCCTTCTTATCCTCACCGACGTCCCCTGCGTCTACGACCGCTACGGCACTCCGGATCAGCGGCCGGTCCTCGACGCCACCCCCGGCGACCTGCGTGGCGGCGGGTTCCCGGACGGCTCGATGGGGCCGAAGACGGAGGCTGCGGCGCGGTTCGTGGAGCGCACCGGTGGGCTGGCGGCGATCGGTGCCCTGGATGCGGCCTACGAGATCGTCCACGGCAGGTCGGGCACGCTGATCCGGCAGGACCTCACTGCCGGCTGACGGCCGGTGGAGGGCGGCGCTCCCCGCCGTAGCAGGGTGCCTAAGAGTCATCACGTAATGAGGTGATGCCCACCCGATGTCCGTGCGGGGCCAGCAGGCCGGGGTGGCGTGCTTGCTCCGTTCGGCCGGCTGTT
>NZ_JBITGJ010000212.1:0-6612 GCF_044456925.1 Streptomyces sp. NPDC050743 | reverse complement strand
TCCACCTGCACGCTCATGCTTCCCCACCAAAGTGGGCAGAACCCACGCTGGACCTCACGGTTCACATGGGATCGCTTAGCTGATTAGAGACGCTGGACTGGAAAGGGAGGAGGTGATTGCCGTGGCAGGCGATGATCCGCTGATGGTCGTCGACAGCTCGGGCATCGTAGTGCAGTGGAGTCGCCAGGCAGAGGCACTACTGGGACGTGGAACGGATGAGGTGCTCGGGCGGTCCATCACGCCCTGGCTGGCCCGCACAGCAGCTGTGGCTGACCAGCAAGCGGAACCGGGCCGAGATGAAGTGGCGCTGTGCGACGCGAGCGGCCACGTTGTCGCCAAAGACTTGCGGGTGCGGCCCCTGCCACGTCAGGACGGCTCTTTGGACTGAGGCCTCTTCCAGGCGCCAGCGAACGGAGCACCGGCGCCTGATGCAGGCACTGTGGTGCTTGAGTCCTTGTTCACCCGGGTACCGGTTGGCCTGTACGTTCTGGACACGGGGTTGCGGATAGCGGCGGCGAACATCGCCGCACAGACGATGTGCGGCGGGACCCAGGAGCGGATCCTTGGGCGCCGACTCACCGACGCCTACAAGTTCTCACCCCCCGGCGAGGTGGAGGCGATACTCCGCGCTGTGCTGGACAGCGGGGCACCCTGCCCGGAGCGCGTGGTGTACGTGTCTCCCAGGGGTGTTTCGGGCCGACCGCGTGTCATGGACGTCTCGGCATTCCTGCAGGTCGTATGGGGTCTGGTGGTGCTCAGGGCCGCCTGGGACGATGCCGCGGGTGATTGTCGCGCTGGTCTATCGGGTGGCGAGGAAGCTGTTGTCGGTCCCGGTGTTGCTGCTGCGCCGGCAGGTGGCCAAGGACGCCGAGCTTCTTGTCCTGCGGCACGAGAACGCGGTGCTGCGTAGGCAACTCGCAGACGTCGATCTCAAGCGCCAGGGCGAGGTCCGCCAGCGCGTCGTGGGAGCGTACGGCCGGCCAGCCATGAGGAGGTCCACCGCAGCCGGCAAGCGAGCTGGGAACGACTTCAGCGTGACCTGCTTGCCCAACCCTGGATGTACTGAACGAGTTACTCGGCGTACCGATCAGTGCGGGCGATGGCTGGGCGATCTCCCCGCGAGCCTGGAGTCCGACCACCCCCCGTCTAATCCTTGACCACGAGCCCACGTTCGAAGGGCCGAGACGATCTCCAAGCCGACCAAGCCGCCGACCACCAGAACCCGCTCCGCGCCTCCCACCGTTCGGCCAACCCGACCGCGCCCTCGCGGGTACGCAGGGCGAAAACACACCGTCGCGGCCAAGGCAAGGACAGCCAGCCTGCCGAGGGGGCCGGCGGCGGGCAGCTCGCACCGAAGAGCGGGATCTATTGGTGCTCGTGCGCGCCAGTCACAGGGTTAGTCATGTCTCTTCGACATTTCCATACGACGTATGGTAGCAATGGAAGGGCAATTCCATACGACGTATGGAACTCGCAAGCTCGGACCACGTCGGGCGCCACACATCGCCTGGCAGAACCGCCGTTGGCACAGATCACGCCACCGGGAAGGGAAGATCATGAAGAAGCTCACGAAGCGCATCGCCCTTACTGTCTCGTCCGTTGCGGTCGCCGGTGTCACCGTCCTCGGTGCCGGGGGCACCGCTTCGGCCGCCCCCCTTGCATCCACGCACGCCCAGCGTCCGACCGAAGGGGACGTGGCCGCTGATTACAGCTGGGACCACGGTGTCGGCTACCTGCTCGAGCAGGGCTACTCCTGCGACGAGATCCGCGGCTGGCACCAGGACCACCACGGCACCGATGCGACGCGGCACGACTGCGACGGCCTCTTCTACCGCGATGGTCGCTTCTACCACTGGGAGGGCGAGGGGCACGGCTGGAAGTCGGACAGGTCGTACTACCACGACGGGAACCGCTTCGAGCACGACCGCCGTGACAGGGACCACTACGACCTGAGCCGTGACGACCGGTGAGGCGGGTACCGGTCGAGGCCGTGGGGCCGTGCTTCGAGCGCCGCGCCACTCATCGTGCGATGCGCCGGTGCCGTCCGGCGCCCGCGGCCTGCTACACCGCCTCCGCACGCGCTACCTCTTCGCCATGGGCCGGCGTGAGGCGCCGTCGAGCCACGCCCAGGAGCGGAAGTCGATGAAGAAGTCCTTGAAGGCCGTAGAGCGGCGGGTGGGCGTGCAGCTGGTCGTGTCGCGCGCCTACTCATTGCCCCTGTGCGTACGTCTGCGGTACGAGCCCACTGATCCCTATGTTGTCCGTGCCGTTTTCTTCGTCGACTGTGACAAGCCCGTCGAATGGGTTCTGGGGCGGGACCTTCTGACTGATGGCCTGAAGGGTTGCGCAGGCTGCGCGGACGTCCGGATCTGGTCGGCCGTGGGGCGTGGTGACCAGTGGATGTACATCGCCCTCGGGTCTTCCGCGGGCACCGCCTTGCTCGAGGTCCCCATGCGGGACATCATGTCCTTCCTTCAGGGCACGGAGGCTCTGGTGCCACGGGGTACCGAGTCAGCCCACATCGACTGGGATGCCGAACTGGCACACCTGCTCCCCCACGGCTGACCGCCGACCATCCATGCTCTGAAGTCAAGGAACCAACGTCATGCCCCAGTACCAGCTCCGTATCTACACCCTGCGCAGCCCCGAGGCGCTCTCCGCCTACGAGAAGGTCTGGGCCCAGCACATTCCCGGTATGTCCAAGCACCGGATCACCACACACGGCGTCTGGACGGTGCCCACGGCGCCCGGAAGCGGGACTCCCCGACTGTACGCCCTCGTTTCCTACAGGGACGCCGACGACGTGCAGGAGCGGCTGGAGGCGTACCTGTCGAGTCCTGAATTCCGCGCGGACATGGAGGGCTTCAACATCATTCAGATCGTCGGCCTCGACGAGACCCTGCTGACGCCCACCGTGGACTCACCTTTGCGCTGACGGTCGGCCTGCGACGAGTGACGCGGCCGAGGGACCGGCATCCGGCGTGCGCAACTCGGCAAAGGCGCGCGCCAGTCGGCAGCGGCTATGGACGAAGTCGGTGATCGGCGGTGGCGGTCGGTCCGTATCCCGAGCGGCGGCGCGCGGGATGTGGTCACTACAGCCAGAGCGCTTTCCGGGGCGGTGAACGGCTCGACGGACGGCGATCATGATGGCCATGAGATCGGGCGCCCGCCCCACGGCAGCTCCGCCATGCACAACCGACGAAGTGCGGCTCGCAGGGTGACGAATCCGCGGAGCGTGCTCAGCGGACCGGACGAC
This sequence comes from Streptomyces sp. NPDC050743, assembly GCF_044456925.1. Classification (NCBI taxonomy): domain Bacteria; kingdom Bacillati; phylum Actinomycetota; class Actinomycetes; order Kitasatosporales; family Streptomycetaceae; genus Streptomyces; species Streptomyces sp. NPDC050743. The sequence continues at coordinate 3,356 of NZ_JBITGJ010000212.1, read as the reverse complement.
GGGTTCGCTGATGCTCGCGCCGCCGTGACTGCGTCACCTGGCGGGGAGGGCAGTGCCCGTCAGCCGGTCGTGGACGGGAGAGACCTGCCGGCATGGGACATGAGGTGCGGCCGGTGCAGATGGCGCGAGGGGGTGCGTTCGATGATCAGGAAGGCGGCTTCGTCGGTGAGCTGCTCACCGGTGTGCTCGAGTAGGTCGCGGTGAAGGTGGTGCAGCAGAGCGTCGGGGCTTGAAGCGAGGAAGGCGGCGACCCGCTCGGCGAGCGGGTAGAAGGCTCCCGTCGGTGAGCGGGCTTCGATCACGCCGTCGGTATACAGCAGCGGCATGTCGCCCGCTTCGAAGATGAACGGGTCGGTGCGGTCGCTCCGCACGAAGAGGGTGCACAGACCCAATGGGGGCGCGGGCCGTGGGGAGTTCAGGACGGTCACCTGCTCGGCATGGATCAGCAGGCGGGCGGATGGCCGCAGTTGAGCATCTCAGCCTGCGGGCCCTGATCGTGGATGTCGATCATGAGGGCCGTGATGAAGTGCTCGCTGGCGTCGTGCGTGGTATCGGCGACCTCCTCCAGGTTCCGGCAGACGCTCTCTTCGACGGCGCTGACGAGCTCGGGCAAGGAGGCGTACCGGTGAGCGCCCCCTCACGGAACGTACCCATCACCACCGACGCCTCGCCGATGGAGGCCAGCCCATGGCCTCGTACGTCGCCGATGAGTACCCGGGTGCAGGGGTGATCGGCGCGGGCGACCGCCAACAGGTCGCCCCCGATCTGGGCCTCGTCTTCGGCGGCCAGATACAGCCAGGCCACCCGCAAGGGTCCGATCCGGCGGGGTGGAGGCCGCAACAGAATCCGCTGTGCCGTCTCGGCCACCGACCGCACCCGGCTCAGCTCCCGGGCACGCCGCTCCCGCACATAGGCAATGAGGACCACCAGAGCCGACAGCACGGCCAGCGCGATGAGCTGTGCTAGGTGGTTGGTCGCGGTCAGCCCGCCGTGGAAGACCGAGATGACCACCAGGGCGGCCTACACCAGAGCCCCGACCAGAGCGGTCAGCCGCGGACCGGCGAAGGAGGCGGTCAGAGTCGGCGCGATGACCAGCAACGGGCCCAGATGAACACTGGTGCCGATACCAATGTCCGTCACAGTGATGACCACGATCAGTGCGAGCGCGATCACCAGCAGCCCGCGCCCCGCGCGCCGCTGCAAGGCGCGATCATCCGATATCCCTCGCGCCCCCATACGCCCCTTTTGCGCCCTCTTCGGCCATGCGTGCTCCGCGCGCGACTTCCTGTCACGGTCGGTACGGCTCGCGGACTGGCTTGAAGCGGTGCTGCTCTCCACACGCCGCCCGAAACAAGCGATCCTGCCGGCCACCGCAGAGCCGTTGTAAGCAGAGCGTCCTCACCGAATCGACTCCTGGCGGGCCTCAATCATCATCCGAAGGAGCCCACCGCTTCCTCTCGCCCAGAGCGGACAGGTCCTCCCGCTCGTCCAACAGCTCCCGGAGGGCGGCATCCGCCTTCTTCCTGTCCTCTTTCGTCAGCTCCACAGGTGCGTTGCTGTAAACGGTGTATCGGTCGCGATCAATGATGTTGGCGGCCCTCAAGGTGAACGTCAGAAGCGAGCGCCATCCCTTCCGATGACCGACTCTCACTTGTATCTGGACCTTGTAGTCACGAGGCTCAAGAAGGAAGCCCGCAAATGGGGCTTCGAACTCCATGAAGAGCTGCTGAGCTTCCCTCCCAGCCACGGCGAACCCTGCCGGCAACTTTGGCTCCTCATCCAGCCGAGGCCGGAGACGGGACGGCGAGGACACCCACAGAAGTGGCAGATGAGAGGCAGGCTCGTCAGGAAAGGTCAACCTGAGACCTTGCACGACTATCGGTCTGGCACCGGTGTTGTGCAGGACGAGCGGAAGCCGCAGGCGAGTCATGGAGCAATGGACGATCGCCGCAAAGGATTGAGGCTCCCACGACTCCAGGCACCCTCGCCTTGCGTTGATCCACCAGAAAGACGAGATGGTGAAGATCAGTGCGCAGAGCGATATAGCGCCCGCACCAGCGATCGGCGACGGCTGGTTTTGAAGAGCCATGGTCATCAGCGGAAGCATTGAACCGGTCCCTTCATCCGTCACCGAGGAGTTGCACCAACGAAGCGTCCAGGTCGACGTGCCCGGTCTCGGCCCCTCTAGGCACCAGCTCCTCCGTCTCGTGCAGGAATGCTCTGACGTCCCGTCCCGAAGCTTGGAGCAAAGCCGTACCAGCGGGCAGGCTGAGGAATATGTACACGTCACGGGGGCCATTGTCGATCACGGGACATATACGTGTGTCTCCCTCACCGGCTGGACCCTTCAGCCCATCAGTCAGAAGATCACGCCCGATGATCGATTCCACCGCCTCGTCGCTGTCGAGAACGGTGAATGCGGCGCGGACAACGCATGGACCACTGGATTCGTATCGCAGCCGCATGGTCAGTGACAGCGACACCTCGCTAGAAACGACAAGCTGCACAGGGAGCCCCCGCGCCACGGTTTTAGATGACTTCACCGGTATTACTCCTAGCGCCTCGAGTCATACGGGACGACCACCGGAAGGGCTGTCGTCTGAATCGAATGGGGCTGGACAGAGATAGGAGTTTCCAGGAGCCACCGGCATCGCCTGTCGAAGAAAGGCGATCTTTGTCTCACCGATCAGCACTGATCAGGCGTTGACACGGTGACTCCTTGACACACGCCATCGGTACGATTACTCCCTAAAGTTCCATACATCGTATGAAACCTCCATCAGTAGAACATACGCCACACGGAAAGTGAAGGTGGGAGCAGCTGTACGGAATCAAGCCACCTCGATTCGCGATGGCGTCGGAGCGGCGCAGGATCCGATGCCCAGCGGAATATGGACACTCGTGCGACGAAGTGGATCACGAGACTGGGGTCCTGCCGCCAGGGAGTGGCAATCGCGAAACATCAAGGCACACCGAATGATCAACTAACATGATCTTGTCGTCCGCGGAACTGGTATGCAAACCGCGCAAGCGGCGGCCGACGAGTCGCCTCCCGGTACGCACTCTGGGACGCGGAGCGGAAATCCGCCGTCAGCCTTCGTCCGTGTTCCGCTCGATGGGTTTGAAGACCACGCGGGCGACGGTCCGGCGACCGTAGTGGCGGAGACGTGCGACGGTCAGTAGCGTCGCGGACACAGTGTGTATCGTTGCCGGGTGAGGAAAGAGACCCGTGGCGTTGGTGCGGGCGACGGCGTTGAGGGCGGCGGTCATGTCCCCTGTGGTGGTGTAGCGAGTTCGATCTGATCTTTGGTTTGGGGGTAGATCGTGTCCATGCTTCCCTCGGGGAGATAGCGGCG
>NZ_JBITGJ010000211.1:0-6870 GCF_044456925.1 Streptomyces sp. NPDC050743 | reverse complement strand
CCCGGCGGGCAGGTCGAGCGAGCTCCCGACCGTCTCGACCGCGACTTCGTCGCCGCCGCCCCCAACCGCTGCTGGGTGGCGGACTTCACCCACGTCAAGACCTGGTCGGGAGTCGTCTACGTCGCATTCGTCGTGGACACCTTCTCCCGCCGGATCGTCGGCTGGTCGGCGGCCACCGTCAAGGAGACCGTCTTCGTCCTGGACGCCCTGGAGATGGCGATCTGGCAGCGCGACCGCGAGCAACGACCCATCCGGCCAGGCGAGTTGATCCATCACTCGGATGCCGGGTCGCAGTACACGTCGTTCAGGCTCGCCGAGCATCTGGACGCCGCCGGCATAGCCGCGTCCATCGGCTCGGTCGGCGACGCCTACGACAACGCCCTGATGGAATCGGCGATCGGCCTGTATAGAACCGAGTTGATCAAGCCCCAACGGCCCTGGAAGACGCTTTCCCAGGTCGAGCTGGCCACCGCCGAATGGGTCGACTGGTTCAACCACCGCCGACTCCACGGTGAGATAGGCCATATCCCGCCCGTCGAGTACGAAGCCAACTACTACACGGAACTCACGAAACCCCAGGTCACAACCACAATCTGAGATCTCTACCGAACCCGGGGCGGTTCACTTGTGTGTCGGCGGCGGGCGGGGGATATTCATTGGTCGCCGCTTGCGGGTGGTGTTCATACTGCCGCAATGGATCCGGTGACTATAGAGACCGACCGTCTGGTGCTGCGAGTCTTCACATCTGCCGACGTGGATGCGATGTACGAAGCCTGCCAGGACGAGGACATCCAGTTCTATACGCCGGTGCCCGTGCCGTACCGGCGTGCGGACGCGGAGAAGCGCATCGGCGAGGAACTACCCGCGGGCTGGGCCACGGACAAGAACTACACCCTCGGCGCCTTCCGCAAGGACAGCGGCGCCCTGGTCGGTTCGTACTGCCTGTTCATCATCAGTCCGGGCGTCTACGAACTCGGCTACTGGGCAGTCAAGGAGCAGCGGGGACGCGGGTACTCGGTGGAGGCCGCCCGGGCCCTGTGCGACTGGGGCTGGGCCACCCTCGACGTCCACCGCATCGAGTGGTGGGCCATGGCCGGGAACACCGGCTCGCGTGCCGTCGCCGAGAAACTCGGCTTCACCATCGAAGGGACTCTGCGCAATCGCGGTATCGCCAACGACGGCAAGCCGCACGACTGGTGGGTGGGCGGACTGCTGAGGCCCTGATGCCTGGGCCGGTGCTACGCCAGCTGCGTTAGCTCTTCTACAGGGACGTTCCCAGATCAGACCGTTCCCGCAGAAGAACTCCACCCATTTGTGATCGGCGGGCAGCCGTGACGTGGCAGTGGCCGCATAGGTTCTTCGAGCATGACCAAGAAGTGGGCCCGTGCGGCCTTGACCCATCCTGCTTTCTGCGGCCTCTCGCGTACACATCTCGGCGATTTGATCGAAGAGTTGGCCGACCCGTGGCTCGCCCGGTGCGAGTCGGAGCTCCGTGAGCGGCGCGGTGCCGAGCGGCAGCGAGAGGCCGGTGCCGGGCCGAAGCACGACCTGGTCCTCACCGACCGCCTGCTCGTCACGCTGGTCCATCTGCGCACCGGCCTGCCGCACGCCGCGCTCGCCGAACTGTACGGCACCGCCCGCTCCACGATCTCCCGGGCCATTAGCGAGATCCGCCCGCTGCTGGCGGCCCGCGGCTTCGCCGTCCCCGACCACCCCGGCCTCCGGCTGCGCACCCTGGCGGACGTGTTTGCCTACGCCAAGGCCGAGGGGATCCGGCTGCGGATCGACGGAGCCGAGACCCAGGTCCGCCGCCCGAAGGCGGGCAGGCCCGGACGCCGGGCCTTCGTCTCCGGCAAGAAAAAGCAGAACACCATCAAGACGACCACCGTCAGCGACGGCCAGGGCCGCCTGCTGTGGTCAGGGGCGGACCGCCCAGGCCGCATGCACGACCAGACCGCGATGCGCACCGAGGGCATCGCCGAGCAGTTCCGGCTCCACCCGAAGGTGACAGCCGAGGTCGACGAGGGCTACCGGGGGCTGGCAAACGAGTTCCCCGACCAGATCAGCGCCCCGCCGAAGAAGCCGAAGGACGACGAGCCGCTCGGAGAGCGGTACGCCTGGCGGGAGATGCGTCGACGGCAGTCCTCGGAGCGGATCTGCGTCGAGCACGCCAACGCCGAGTTGCGGCAGTGGCGCCCGCTCCAGCGCTTCACCGGCCCTCGCGAGGACTACGCCGAGACCCACCTCGCGATCGCCTCACTGGTCTCCGACCGTGCCACCCGCCGTAAGCCGAGCACCGAACTCGTGCTCGCCCGGCAGGCCGGTTGATGATCAACCACCAGCCGACTCGCCAGGCCAGCATGCTCAGACCTCAATCGCGGACCAAGTCGTAAGCGGTTGTTGCCCAGTTCAGGGCGAACCGGGCGGGTTCGGTTGTCTCCGTGCGCGGACCGGGGAAGTTCACCGGCCTGGAGTACGGCGAAGTCGGTGTGGGCGCGCTCGACCGCCTCGGGGCTCGCCCAGCTGAGCCCGGATCCACCGGCTGATTTCGGGGTGGGCGTTTCGGGACTGTGCGGGCCGTGTCGGGGGTGAGTCGCGGATTCGGGCATGGGGTGGCCGCTGGTCTGCCCAGCTCTTCCACTTGTCCACAGGTGTCGGGCCCTTTCGGGCGGGTCGGTCAGGGCGTGTCAGAGGGCTGGTGGCGCATGCACGCTGCTGAAGAGCTGGGTGAAGTCCGTGCTCCAGGGCCAGCGTTCGGGTAGGTGCAGGGTGAGGTGGCGGGCCGAGCGGGCCAGCCGGGCGGGCAGGTTGATCAGGTGGTCACGGATGGTGGCGGTGGTCGCTCTGGCATGGAAGGTGCCGGCCAGGGCGCCGGCGGCGCGGGTCAGGTTGTGCGCCAGCGCTGCCAGGGCGAGCCACGCGGCATTGGCCTGGAAATGGCCGGACGGCGCGTGAGCGAAGGCGCTGTTCTTGACATCCGCGATCACCTGCTCGACGACGGCGTGCCGACGGTGGTCACGCTCGGCGTCCTTCAAGGAGAGCGGGGAGTCGGTGAACGCGGCGTGGTAGCGCCAGGTGTCGAAGAGCGTGCCCTGCCCGGCGGGGACGGTGCCAGTGCCCAGGCGTTTGACGCGGCGCACGATCAGACGGGCGGTGACCTGCTGTTTCTTCGGCTTGGAGGTGAAGGCGGTGTAGGGGATCTCGGCTATCTCGGCGTCCGAGATCCAGCACTCGCCTTCCTCGTCCCAGACCGCCTTGGGGTACTTGATCGGCGTCCAGGCGCCCTCGTCGATGCGGGCGATGGCGGCCTTGAGGGAGGCGTTCATCCGCACGGTGATGGAGAACCGCGCGCCCAGCGCCCGGCAGGCGTTGACGACGTCGGCGCCGTAGAACGCGGAGTCCGCCCGCATCACCAGCAGGCCGCCGGCGCCGCAGGCGCGGGCGGTGCGGATGGTCTCGGCGACGAAGGCTGCGGCGCCGCGTGCGGAGTTCGATGGTCCTTTGCGTAGCCTGGTGGCGGCGATCACCGGGGCGGACAGGGGTGTGGAGACGATGCCGAGCAGTGCGTTCAGGCCCTTGACCTTGCTGTATCCGTAGCCGGTGCCCTGTTTGGCGTAGCCGTAGGTGCGGCGGATGGTGTCGTCGATGTCCACGTAGGCGACCTGGTCCGCGCCGGGCAGCAGCGGGGTGTGACGGGCCAGTGCGGGCAGGAACCGGCGGGCCACGGCGTGCAGTTGCTTCACATGCCCGTGCGTGAAGGAGCGTAGAAACGATCCCAGCGTGGACGGGGCCCGGACCCCGGCGAACAGGCGGCCCATCGCGCCATGCCGCAGGCGGTCCATGTCATCGATGCTGTCGGCGCCCGCGGCCATGCCACCCACCAGCGACATCAGTTTCGCCGCGGGGAAGGCGCCGGTGCCGTCCCTCGATGCGGGCAGCCTGATGAGCTCGTCGGCCAGAGCCGGCAGACCGCACCGCTCGGCCAGCCGCACCACCGGTTCCAGCCCGCCATACGCGATCAAGTTCGGGTCATCGAACACGGATGAGACAGCCGCCGCGGCATGGGAAGATTGCATCTCGGAAGTGCCTTGCCGATCGTGCCTGATGTGGTCCTAGAGAAACCCCATCATCGCAGGTCGCAAGGCACTTCTTCGTTCCCGGAAGAACGACCACAGGCATCAAGCCGGTGGATCCGGGCTGAGTCGCCTTATTCTCCCGAGTCTCCGGCCGCTCAATGTACCGCGCCGGGCGCGACCGTAAATGCCACAGGAGACTCGTTCGTCACTCTGGCGTTCTCTCTGAACACGAGGGGTTTCCAACTCTCCTACAGGCGCGTACTTTCGAACGCCCGTTCCAGTATCGGCAGAGTCTTGAGTCGCTGTCCGGTCGTCCGATCGAGGGGAGAACCCATGTACTTACGCCGTTTCTCACTCGCTGTCAGCGCTTCCACCGTCCTCGTCCTGGGCTTATTCAGCGCAGGTCCAGCCCAGGCCGGGACGCCCACCGGCCTGCCGCTGAGGGCTGCCTCCTCGTCCGGCTCGACCTGCCAGGAAGTCAAGGTCCCCGCACTATCCGGCAATAGAGCCTGCCTGCTCATCGAGCCAGTCTCCCCGCCTCCGCTTGCCGCGAGGCAGCGCGAGGAGCGCGTCAAGGCCCTGATGGCGTCCGTCTCCCGCATGCGGCCGAACTCGGCGTCCGACGGCGTGCAGGCGGCCGGCATCCCAAGCTCCTTCCCCACCCCTTGCCTGGGGGTGGTGACCGGGGCGAACAATGTGCTCGACCCCGACCGCTTCCACTCGTGCAGCAGTGCGTCCTACAGCGCTACGGTGGTCACCGTGCCAGGCGGGGCCACCATCGGCAGGATGCCCCTGACGGTGCTTCAGTGGACCACCGACCACGCAGCCGCGCTGGGCACGGCGGCCGCCTGGGACCACGGGGTGGACGTCACCACAGGCACCGGCACGGGAGTCCTCGCCGGTGGAGTCCAGCTGTCCTTCACCTCCCTGTGCACGATCAACGCAGGTATCTGCACGGTCACCGCGACCTCCGGCACCCAGCCGGCGGTCTACACCTCCGGCTCCGAGACCACGGTGATCTACAACGAGGCCGACGCCGGGCCGGCCTCCTCGGGCCTGAACGCGGTGACCACCGCAACCTCCAAACTGGGCATCCAGTGGGTGGAGACGTACAACAACCTGACCGCGACCTGGAGCGACAACGGGACGTTCCAGTCGGCCGGCCGGGGGCTAGCCAACCGCTGCGACAGCTATCTGGGGATCTACTCCGGTATCAACGCCAACGCCCAGGCGTGCGTGAACGAAACGTTCACACCCACGCTCACCTACAGCGCGGTGACCAATCCGGCCGTGTCTGACGTCGCCCAGCACGTGTACAACGCCCAGGCGTCGCTGCCCTCGCACTGGGGTGTGCCCGCGTATGGGAACTGGCTCAGCCGGGACACTGACCTCGCCGACCAGGCCGACAACCGCATGGCGGCGTGCACGGGCGTGCTGCCGAGCTGCGACGAGTTCCCACTGGCCTCCACGCACCAGGGGGCTGCCTTCTCCGCGCCTGGTGACTGGTCCGCCGTGACCGTCTCGGCCAGCGCGAACAGCGCACAGGGCGGGATCACCGGCGCCTTCTATACCAGCAACCGCGTGGTAGAGGCCGACAAATTCTGGGTGAAAGCCGTTTTGGCCAACGGCAGCGCCTCCTGGTGACATCCTGGCCCGGTGCCAGAAATCGTCAACCCGCCTCGTCGGATCGTGCAGAGCGGAAGCGTCGACGTCGTCGTGCAGTACGGCCACTACGTCCTTGAGGCGGGAGGCGAGCGCAGCGGCGCCGACACACCCAGCCGCGACGGGCTGCTGTTCGGCGAGGCCGGCTGGCTGGCGGTCGTCTGCGGCAGTGACTTCGTCCCCGTGCCCTGCCGGGTCGAAATCCTCAAGCGGATGCCGCCGGCCGTCGACCGCCGCTGGGACATGGTCGCCGAGCACGACCTTGACCTCCGGCAGGGGGTGCTGGTGGTCATGGGCAGCCAGGGGCACCACCCCCATCTGACCCTGAGCGGCACCCCCGGCGTCCACCGGGCCCGGGTGCACGTACGCAACCGGGAGCGGGGCCTACAGATCGCCGACGCGGAACCCTCGGTGGATATCTCCCCAGTGAATCCGGAGGAGCACCTGATCCAGCTGTGGCCCGTCGACCACGCCCGGTCGGCTGAGACGCTCCTGGGACCGGACCGCTACGCGGTCTCCTACCTTTCAGGCTCCGTCTGACCGCGCGACGTCGAACCACTGGGCACCGGTCGGGCAATGCCACTGCTCTGAGCTGCCACAGGTGATGGTCACGGCTGCCGCCGCGCGCACCGCCCGGCGCCGTCCGCGCGACCGCTCCACTCATACGCGTCCAGCTCAGACGCAAGTACCTGTACCTGCCGGGCGACGAACTCCACCGCCTCGCCCGGCAATTCGAACCGGCCCCGGGGATAACGGCCGTACTGCGTGTAGAGCTTCAGCAACACCTCGTGTCAGCGAAACCTGGTGCCGCACGGACCGTCTCCTCAGCGACGTCGTCACGGCGTTCGGTCCGCCCTCGGTCCTCTTCGGGGGGAAGAACCCCAACTACCCCAAGACGCTGGCCTATGCGACCGGCCGACGTGACGCCACCCTGCTCTGCTTCCACCTCTGGAACAGCTTCGCCCCGAGTCCAAGCTCGTCGTCGGCCCCCGTCCATGCCGAACCCGTTCTCTGGGCCTTCCGGGACGGCGGCACCCTGTTCACCGGGTTCCTCCGAGGATGCCCCGGCCTTCAGGCCGGGGAGGAATCGGACTCCTGCGGAGCAGGGCAGGGATAGCCGGATCGCCGTCAG
>NZ_JBITGJ010000210.1:0-7031 GCF_044456925.1 Streptomyces sp. NPDC050743 | reverse complement strand
GCCGCCGCAGCCCTCGTCCTGCTCCAGCTCGAATACGACCGCACCGTCTAAACGATCACACACAGGCATGATCGCTTACCGGGAAAGGCTCAGTGCGTCACCTATGAGCCGCTCATCAAGCGCCCCTCCATGACGCGGACGGCCGGGACAGGTGCTCTGTCAACCACGCTCGTGCCGTGGTGCGCTCAGACCGGCTTGACCCAGACCTACACGATCGAACGCCGCGAAGGGTGCCTCGCCTTCACCACTCTCGTCCACTGGCCTCATGAATTCAGCTACGGCAGCGATCTGATGCCCTGACAGAAGAAGGGTGCCTCTCACCTGCGATGATCTGGATTGTCTAGATCAAAACCGTCGCGAGGAAGAGACACCCAACAGGTGCAGGCTACCGAATGGGATCACCGGCTCGGCGTGCGGGCCGACGGCAAGCGTCTCGTCGGGTACGCGGGGGTGGTGCTACTGAGGAAGGTCGCCGACCGTGTCGGGCTCACCCGTGCCCTGGCCGCCGTACTTCCGCGGGGCACCGGGCCGGGGTGGCGGGACCGGGGCGTCGTGCTTGTCCAGCTGGCCTGTGCGATCGCTCTGGGCGCGACGAATGTTCTGGCGGCCGAGCAACTGCAGTACCAGTGGCGGGCGTTGTTCCCCAAACCGGTCTCGGACAGCACGCTGCGACGTGCCCTGGAGGCGGTCGACGGACCGGTCGCGGCGCGCATCGAGCGAGTCCGCGCCGTGATACGCCGGGCGGTGTGGACCTGGCTGGCTCTGCGGCCCGCGGGCTTTCCCTGGATATCGGTGTGCGGCCGGCGGCTGACCGGCTGGTACGTCCTCGATCTCGACGCCACCGTGGTGACCTGCACCAGCGGTAAGGAAGGGGCGGCGGGCACGTTCAAGGGCACCTGGGGGCATCATCCGCTGGGGGCGTGGGTGGCCAACACCCGCGAGTGCGTGGCGATGCTGCTGCGGTGTGGCAACGCGGCGGCCAACGACGTCGCCGACCACAAGACGGTCCTGGCCGCCGCGCTGCGGCAGCTCCCGTTGCCCCTGTGGTCGAAACTGCTGGTCAGGATCGACGGCGCGGCCTTCAGCCACGCCCTCCTCGACCACCTGACGTCCCTGACCACCAGCCGCAGGCGGGTCCGGTGGGTCACCGGCTGGGCCATCCACACCATGGACGAGGAGGCCGTCGCCAGGCTGCCGGAGAAGGTGTGGACGGACGCACTGCGGCAGGACGGCGAGGTCCACGCGATCAAGGGGCCAGGCGGCGACACGGTTTCCTACCAGGTCGCCGAGCTGACCGGGGTCCGTGACCTGACCGGCTGGCCGGCGGGGATGCGGCTGATCGTGCGCCGGGTCAAACCCTCGCGCCGCGATGCGAAGAAGCTGACCGCCTTCGAGAAGCGCACCGGCTGGCGCTACCAGATCGTCGCCACGAACATCCCCGACCACCAAGGCCTTTCCGGGGTACCCGGCTCCGGGCAGGTGTGGTTCGTCGACGGCCTCTACCGCGACCACGCCGAAGTCGAGGACCGGGTGAAAGCAATCAAGCGGGTCGGCCTCGGCCTGCTGCCCTCCGCCTCCTGGCAACTGAACGCCGCCTGGGTCCTGGCCGCCACCATCGCCTGCGACCTGGACGCCTGGACACGACTCCTCCTCCTGCACGACCACCCCGAACTCGCGGCCGCCGAACCGGAGACGATCCGCAGGAAGCTCTACCACCTGCCCGCCCGCCTCACCTCCCACGCCCGCCGCCACACCCTCCACCTCGACCGCACATGGCCGTGGTCCTCGGCGTTCACCACCGCCTGGCAGCAGGCCACCCAACTCCCGGCTCTCACCTGACGGCCAGCCGCGATCCCGACGACACCGGAGAGGAGAGGACCGCACCACCTCGGGCCCGTGGAACCCGACGTCACCGCAGCGTCATGCGACGGCCCCACGTCCGCACCGGCGAGACGAACCAGGGCAAACCACCGGATCACCCAACACGATCAGGCTGCGGAAGAATCGAGGTCAGACGTCGAAGGCTGGAGTCACCTCGTGTGGTTCCGGCCTTTCGCGTGTGCGTGGCTGTCCTCGCCCCGGGTGCCCGACTCGAAGCTGTCGAGAGGAGCGACCTTCTTCGGTGAAGAGGTGATCTTCTTCGGTAAAACAGACATGCCTCCTGTACAACCCTTCCTCCGCATGCGGTGTCAAACACGGCGCCGGACATAGGAACGGGACCTATCCGGACACCCCCCGCGCCCCTGAGCCAGTCGGTCGTATCTGAGCCAAGGAGCCGCTCATGCGCAAGCACCGCTCGGCCGCCGTCGCGGCGGCATCGTTTCTCCTCGTGACGGGCGCGGTGATCGCGGCCGCTCCGAGCGTCTACGCCGGAACACCCGGCGGAACACATGCCAACGACCGCAACACCGACTTCAACGGCGACGGCTACGACGACGTGCTCGTCGGCGGGCCCGGGGCAGCGGTCGGCGGGTACAAGGGTGCCGGCATGGTGACCGTGCAGTACGGCGGACCCAAGGGCATCGGCACGAGCAGGGTCAAGGCCTTCAGCCAGAACTCCCCGGGCGTTCCCGGTGCCGCCGAGACCGGGGACGGCTTCGGCAAGTCGCTGGCCACCGGCGACCTCGACGGCGACGGCTACGACGACGCGATCATCGGCATCCCCGGCGAGGACCTCGGCACCGTCGCCAACGCGGGCGGCGCGGTCGTCTTGTGGGGCACGCCGAACGGCCTCACCGGATCGGGCAGCGACTGGCTGCAGTCCGACGATGTCACCACGGGCGGCAGGTTCGGCGCCTCGCTCGCCGCGGCCCGCTTCGGCGACACCACTCCGGGCGACTTCCTCGCCGTCATGGACTCGGTCGGGCTGACCGTCTACACCTTCGAGCCCGCCCCCCAGCCCGCCGCCGAGAGCGCGGACGCGCAGGCGCGGCGCCCGGTGCAGAAGTCGCGTACCACGCTCACCTCGCCTCCGCGGAAAACGCTCAGCCGGGCCTCTGCCGACGACGCGCCGGGCATCCAGCCCAAGTCGATGACCACGGGCGACTACGACAACAACGGCTTCGCCGACCTGGTCGTCTCCGGCACCAGCGTGGGCGACGAGCCGGGCTACGGCTGGTCGTACATCCTGCCCGGTACCGCGTCGAACGAAGAGCCGCTGCCGATCACCGCGGTGCGCGGCGGTCCGGTCGTCGCGTCCGGCGACATCAACCGCGACGGCTACGACGACCTGGTCACCGGCGAGCCGCACAGCCCGGACGACGGCGGCGAGAGCATGAGTGGCGGCATGGTCGGCGTCTACTACGGCAGTGCGGACGGGCCCGCCGGCCAAGGAGGGCCGGGCACCCCTCCCGTGTGGTGGACCCAGAACTCGGCGGGCGTGCCGGGCGCGAGCGAGCAGGGCGACGGCTTCGGCACCGACCTGTCCGTCGGCGACAGCAACGGCGACGGATACGCGGACGTGGCGATCGGTGTCGCGGGCGAGGACATCGGCGCCGTCGCGGACGCGGGCGCCGTCACGGTCCTGCGTGGCTCGGTCAAGGGCATGACGTCCACCGGCGCATGGTCCGTGAACCAGGGCACCGCGAACGTCCCGGGCGCCGTCGAGAAGGGCGACAAGTTCGGCGGCCAGGTCTCCTTCACCGACCCGAACGACGACGGCCGCTTCGGCCTGCTCGCCTCGGCACCCGGTGAGAACACGAACGACGGCTACGTCTGGGTGTTCTCCGCGGGCAGCTCGGGCCTGACCACCTCCGGCTCCTGGAACTACGGCCCGAGCGCGTTCGGCGGCCTGCCGACCAACGCGCTGTACGGGGCGACGATCGACGACTAGGCGGTACGGCTGGCCGGTCCCGGCCAGCCGGAGCGGCGGGGCAGCGGTCATCGATGAGATTGATCTCGGCGTTGGAAGTCCCGGCATCCGCTCACAGGTCTGTCCACGGGCGAGGCTTGCCGCCGGCCAGGGGCGTCCACACGGCCTGGGCGGGGCCGTGTTGCTCAAGGTCTTCCAGCCTGCCTGCATCAGCGCAGTGCGCGCCCCGCCACGGTGTCCCTTATCACCCTGAGTTTGCACTTGAGACTCAGCTGCTAAGTTGGTCGGCGTAGTGAGTTTGAAATCTGGACTATGCTGAAAGGGGTTGTGCATGGCGAGCCACGCCGCCCAGGCGATTGCCGACACGCCTATGCCCGAGCGGCCGCGACGGCGGTGGATCGGACTCCTCGTCGCCTGTCTCGGGCAAATGGTGATGTTCGTGAACATCACACAGACGACGGCGACCCTGGCGCCGATCCAGGAGGACCTGCACGTCTCCAGCTCGACCCTGGTCTGGATCGCCAGCATCTACTCCGTGATGGTTGCCAGCTTCGTCCTGTCCGCCGGGACGGTCGGCGACATCGTGGGACGCCGTCGGATCTTCGCTCTCGGCGCGTTCCTGCTGGGCGCGGGTAGCCTGACCGTCTCCCTGTCGCCGGGTTCGACCGGCGTTCTCATCGGGGAGGCGATCATGGGTCTGGGCGGGGCGGCGGTCCTTCCCAACAGCCTGTCGATCGTCACCCACCTGTTCACCGATGCGCATGAACGGGTGAGGGCGGTTGGCATCTGGGCCGCGGTCTCCGGCATTGGCCTGGGATTCGGTCCGATCGCCGCCGGAGTGATCTTGGAGCGTTACTCCTGGCACGCGGTGTTCCTGGTCAATGTGGTCCTGGCGGCCGTCGTGCTGCTTCTCACCCCCCGCTTCGTCGCCGAAAGCCGGCACCCCGGCCGTCATCTCGATCCGCCGGGCCTGGTGCTCGCGATCGCAGCCATCGGTGCCCTCAACTACGGCGTCATCGACGGCGGCCACTCGGGCTTCGGGTCGGCCCGGGCCGTCTGGGCGTTCGTCGTGGCCGCGCTGGCGCTGGTGGCGTTCATCCTGGTCGAGGCGCGTACGCGCACGCCGATGCTGAAGCTCCGCCTGTTCCGCATTCCGTCGTTCGCTACGGCGAACATGGTCGCGCTGTTCGCGCAGTACGGATTCGTGGCCACGGCGTTCGCCCAGGTGCTCTACCTCGAGCGGGTCCGGCACGAGTCGATCCTCAGGTCGGGTCTCCTGCTGCTGCCGCTGATGCTGGCTTACGTGATCTTGAGCTCCGTGGCCGCTCCGCTCTCGCGTGTGATCGGCTTCAAGGCGACGCTGGGGATCGGTGCGCTGATCGCTGCGGCCGGCAACCTGCTGATGATCAACCAGGACCCGTCGACGTCCCTGGTGACCGTCGGGATCCTGATGGCGATGTTCGGGGCCGGAGCGGGTCTGATCCTTCCGCCGGTCACCGCGGTGTCGGTGATCAGCGTGCCGCACGCCGACGGTGGCATGGCCAGTGGAAGCGTCAACCTGTTCCGCCAGGTCGGCGGCACACTGGGAGCGACCATCACCGGGACCATTCTGACCAGCGGGCTGACGTCCCGGCTGCCTGAGCAGTTGACCGGCCGGGGCCTGTCGAGGCCCGTCGCCGAGAAGCTGACCGCTGCCATCAGCAGCGGGGCGTCCGCGTCCAGCGCCTCCGCTGCCTTGCGAGAAACGACGGCCGCGGCCGTCGGTGGGGCGTTCTCCGGGGCGCTGCACCTGGCTGTTCTCATCCCGGGTGCGGCGATATTTGCAGGCGGCGCGGCAGCCGTCGTCCTCATCCGCAACCGGCCGGGACAGCCGTCCGCCTCTCCCGTCGCGGCGGGGAACACCCGGGTCACCGCCCAGGAACCGGGCTCAAAGCCGCACCTCGTACCTGCGGGCACCGCCGTCGTCGGGCAGCCGGCCACCGGGTACGCCTCCGTGCTCTCGGGCCCGTCCGGCCGGGAGACTCACCTGGACGGCATGACCGGCAGGGTCATTCACGGATTCGTGCGCGACGGCGCGGGCACCGCGGTCGAAGCGGCCACGGTGACCCTGATCTCGTTGCAGGGCAGGCAGTTGGGCCGCGCCCATGTCGGCCTGGACGGCGGATACGCACTGAACGCTCCGGCCGGCGGTAGCTACGTGCTGATCGCGGCGGCCGACGGGCGTCAGCCGCAAGCGGCCACCGTAGTCGTGGGGGAGGGACCGCTCGGCTACGACGTGGTCTTGTCGGCTACCAGCGGCCTGGCAGGAGTGGTGCGCGATGCGGCCGACGGCAAGCCGGTGGCCGAAGCAATGGTCGTGGTCACCGATGTCCGCGGCGAGGTGCTGGCCACGGGCATGACGGGACCATCGGGTGTCTTCACCTTCCACGATCTGTTCGCGGGCACCTTCACCGTGGCGGTCAACGCCGCTGCCTACCGGCCGTTCGCGCTGCCGGTCGAGGTGGGTGACCAGGGCATCAGCCGCCTTGAAGTCGACCTGAGCCGCGGTGCCGTACTGCGGGGCACGGTGAGAGCGGGGGCCGGCCGTCGGCCGCTGCCCGACGCACGGGTCACGCTGGTGGACGCTGCGGGCAACGTCGCAGGCACGGCGGTCACCGGCGACGACGGCTCGTACGCCTTCACCGACCTGGACAGCGGCTACTACACCCTGACCGCCAGCGGATACCCGCCCGTGGCCACCTCGCTGTCCCTGGACGGCCCTGGGGCAAGCGGATACGACGTGGAGCTGGGCCACCCGGACCAGTGAGACCGCAGACGACCGGTCTGCGCACTCCCACGCACAGATGCCTGGGCCGATTTCGGGGCAGCGGGCTCCGGCCGACGGCACAGAGATCCAGGCCGTCCGGCCGGAACCCGGAGCACACGAGCAGGGCTAGCAATGGCCTTTGACAGCCACTGCCCGCGCGGCCGACGGCCCGCATCGAGCCCGCCGCAGCAGCGAACGACAGATCAACAGCCAGGACACCCGAAGGGTCGGTCGTAACAAGGGTCAGGCCACCACTGCAGCGGTGACCCCATCCTCACAGTCGTACGAGTCCGCGACGGAGCCGACCGAGGCGGCGCCGCCGCGGCGCGTGAGCGGCTGCCGGCGCGCCGGGCCCGGTGGCTGAGGGTGCGCACGGTCCGGGTGCGCGACGTGTTCGGCTGACCGGGTCCGGCC
>NZ_JBITGJ010000209.1:0-7069 GCF_044456925.1 Streptomyces sp. NPDC050743 | reverse complement strand
GCCGCCGCAGCCCTCGTCCTGCTCCAGCTCGAATACGACCGCACCGTCTAAACGATCACACACAGGCATGATCGCTTACCGGGAAAGGCTCAGTAGCGGGAACCCAAGCGTCGGCGCGGGCGGCGAGCACCGCACATGCCGCCCGCGGAAAGGCAGAGGACGCCGACGAGTCTCGCCCTGGTCCGGCTGCGGTCGGACCAGGGCGAGGCGAGCGCGCCTGCGTCTACGCGGGCTGCGCGGGGAACACGACCACCGAGCCGTCCTTGTTGCGGGAGATCTCGATCGCCACATCTGTCGCGCGGCTGTTGACCATGACGCCGTCGCCCAGCTTGCGAATCCGGCTTGCCGCGCGCATCAGATGATCTACTTCACCGGTCGTGAGTACGGGTAGGAATCCGTTCGTGCGTGTCAACTCCAGTGCCGACAGGCGTTCCAGGACATGGGCGATGCTCGACTCCAGTTCCTCGAGGCGCTGCTGGTCGGCCTTGAGTGCGCGGGCGAAATTCTCGAACGGGTTGCCGGGGTCGCTCTGGGCGTGATCGACGGCCTGCAGAACGATGACCCGACGCTTCAGCGCAATGGCCAGGTCGGCGAGTTCCAGGTGGGTGCGGAATGTGCCGCCGTCGTCGTCGACGCCGGGGAACGACTTGGCCAGCGTGTCGATCTCGACAGCCTTGCCTTCGGGTAGCTCGTCAAGTGCGTTCTTCCACTTGGTGAGGCGCCGGTCAGCGGCGGCCAGCGCCTTGCCGATGGCATGCACGGCCGAGTCCAGTCCCAGCGAGACACCGAGTTTGCCCTGGTCGAGCAGGATGGCGGTGGCCTTGTCGATGGCATCGCGGCAGCCATCGAGTTCGCTGCGCTCGTCATCGAGCTTCTGGTCGTGCAGCTGCTCCAGCAGTTCCGTGATGCGCGCGATGGCCTGCTGGCGCTGATGGTCGGCATGCGCGCTCACCCCCACCGCTACGGCCATGAGCACGAGCGGCGCGGCCACGGTCAGCGCCGCGCTGCCGGCGACCGCGACGCCGGCTGTCGCACCGGCTCCACTGGCTGCGCCCGCCGTTGCCGCTTTACCTACGGGCACGAACGACGCCGCGTCGACGATCGTGCCCTTCGAGTTCACGAATGCGCCGCGGATGCCATTGGCCACCCCCTTCGCCGCCATCGGGCGGACGATGCCCTGCCCGAGCTGGGCGGCGGTCTTCGCCGGAACCACCATGCGATACAGGTTTTCACCGGTGGCGGTCGCCTTGGCCGCCGCAGAGGAATTCTTCGCCGATTGCGTGATGAGCTGCGACAGGTGCTGCGCCAGGGGACTTGCGGCATCGAGCGGGATGCCTCGGCCCCGGTCGAGCTTGGCCGACAGCGGGTGTACCTCAAGTGTGGCGATCGGCTCGTCGGCCAGAGCGGCCAGTACACCGCGCAGTTCGGCCAAGCGCTCAGCCGTCATCGGCCCGTCTCCGGTCAATGCGGGCACCCGGACGTCACCGGTCGCCAGCGTCCACACCGGAACGATCGCCTCGCGGTCGTCGGTCATCGTCTCCCCCTCGTTTCCAGCGACAGCCTGCGGCTGACGTTCGACAAGAACAGCATGAACCCTTGTGCATTCAACTACGGGCACTGTCCGCCGGTGAACCGACGATCCGGCAACGAGGGGTTGGTGCGGTGGCGGTCCGGGTCCCCGTGGCCGGATCGCTCCAGCGGCCCGGCCCAGTTCCGCAAGGTCTCCGGGTTCACCCCGGATCAGCGGGGACCGATCTGATCGTCGCTTCCGGCCGCGACTCGTACAACGCGACCGCGTTCGCCTTGAACTCCGGCGGATCGTGCTTCGTGACCACGGGACATCCGTGCTCCTGGAGACCCAAGATCCAAGTCTCTCGGGTGTCCAGGATCCAGGGTCAAGCCCCTTTTGGTCGAGGAACAGCGGGCCGCGGTACTTGATGTCCTTGCGCCCTCTCTCACCGCTTCTTCTTCGAATGCGTGCGACCGGTGACCGAAATATGCCCTATATCTTAGATGTGCCGTGTGTGGCAATATGTCATGTGTGGCTTTTGGTGCTGAAGACTGGCGAGAGGAGAGCGTCATGATCGCCAAGCTGCTCGGCAAGCTGTCCTTCACCCGCCACTACGGTGCGTACGGGGCCCACGAATGGGATGCGTACGCCGGCGACGAATAGGACTGACCGCACTGCCGGCGGGCGCCCCTGGGCGCCCGCCAGTTCCCAGCCACGCTGCCGACGGCATCGGCCTGGACCGGTACGAGAGCCAGGGACGATCTCATGGGCCGAAGGAATGAGCCGCCGAGGTTGCCCGGAGGCAGCTTTGCGGCCTGGAGCCGTGACCGGCTGGCATTGGCGCGCCGTGGCGCTGAAGAGTGTGGGGACGTCTGGCAGCTGGAGCCGGGTGTCTACGTAGCCGCTGCGGCCGGGCCGTGTGAAGCAGTCCTGCGCCGTGCGCAGGACTTCCCCAAGGCACCCTCGCCTCTCTTCCCGCCGTTGAAGCGGTCGAGCGGAGCACCAACACGCGAGGAGCGTGCGCGCGCTCACGCCGCCCGCATGCGTGGACTACGTGCGCAGGCGGTTGCAGCCCGGATCGGTGACATTGCGCCCCACACCGCTCGATTTGCCGACCAGTGGCCCACGGGCCAGGACGTCGAGATTCTGCCACCGGTCCGGCACGCCCTGGCAGAGATCGGCGTGAGCTACCTCTTCTCCGAAGACGCTCCCACCCTGCTGCCCTATGCCTTCCAGCTCTTCCTGGCCCGCGAGGTGCTCGTACGCCCCTCGCGTTGGGTATGGCCGCGCTGGATCCCCACACCGGCACGGCGGTTCCGCACACGGCAGCAAGTCGCCTTCACCGACGCTTTGCGGCCCATCGTCCGCCGGCGTCGTTCATCGGGCCGACTCGGTGACGACATGCTGGGACAGATGCTCCGGCCCTCCCCCCACTACGGACTGCTACCGGAAGAAGCCATCCTCGACACTCTTCCCGGAATCACCGTCGCCACCTTCGAGACCCCTTCCCGGGCAGCCGGATGGATCCTGCTCCACCTGGCCCGGCACCCGCAGGCGGCGGGCCGCGTCGCGGCTGAAGCCGCCTCGCTGCCCGCGGACCCGTCCGCGACCACCAGCACCCACCTCGGCAACCTGCGATACACCCAGGCACTGGTGAGTGAGGTGCTCCGGCTGTACCCCCCGAGCTGGCTACTGACCCGGCGCGCCCCACGACAGACTCAGCTCGCCGACTACACCATCGATGCCGGGTCCACCGTTCTCGTCTGCCCGTACACCGCCCACCGCGACGCACGGGAATTCCCCGAGCCGGACCAGTTCCGGCCCGAGCGCTGGCTCGATGATTCGGGTTCGTCGGCGAAACCCGGGGTCTTCCTCTCTTTCGGTACCGGGCCACATGGCTGCGAGGGAGCCGCTCTGGCCATGGCGATGCTGACGCTCCTGACGGCGCAGACCGCTCGCCGCTACCACTTGAGCGAACCGCCCGGACCGGAACCCAGCTACCAGGTCACCACCCTCGAAGGTCTCGCACCTGTGGGCTTGCGCCTGCGCGCCACCTTGCGCGGCTGAGGGCAGTCCTGCTGTCGGTGACGGGCCGCCTCCACCAGCGAACAGCGAACGTTGATCAAGTTCGAGTGCCGTTCCGCACAGGCCTGGATGACCAGCTCATGGTTCGCTCATCATGTGTCGCTGGTCGAACTCGTTGGCGAGCATGCCCATCATGACGAGGTCGTGGTGCCGGCCGGCGAAGAAAACGTGTTCCCGCAAGCGTCCCTCCTCGGTGAAGCCGAGCCGGCGAAAAAGTGCCAGCGACGCCTCGTTGTGGGCGAAGATCGCTGCCAGGCATTTGTGATAGCGCCGCTCGGCGAACATGAAGCGCAGCAGCAGCACTACGGCTTCTGTCGCGTAGCCCTCACGCCGGTGGTCGGCGCCGATCGTGACATGACACTCGAACCAGCCTGAACGAGGGCCGGTGCGATGTGAGCCGACTGTGCCGACCAGCGCGCCCGTGGCCGTCGCTTCGACTGCCAACCGGAAGCGGTCGTCATCGCACTTGGCAACGGCTTGCTCCTTCGCCCAGGCACGGTAGCTCTCGGCGGACCGCGGCAGATCCAGCCGGCTCCCTCGCCGCCCGTCATCGTCGGCGAAGTGCATGAACGCTGTCCAGTCGTCGGGCTCGACAGCGCGTAGGCGTACCCGATTACCAGTCCAGGACGATGCCATGCCCTATTTGATCACGCTGCTGTGCGCGCGAGGCTGAAAGGCACACCGAACCGTCGTGGGCGGCAGTCGGCGAGACCGACTCCTGCCCTCTTCTGTCGGCATCCGCCCGGCGCTTGATTTCTACTGGTCCCAGGCGAGTGCCCCGGCAGCCGAAGAAGTGACGGGCCGGGTCTCTGGCCTGCGACCATCTAATCGATCACGCTGGACTCGCCGGTATCGGTGCCGCTGTTTACGCTGATTCTCTGACGGTATTCCGGCGCACCGTGCCACACGGTTTCCGCCGAAAAGGCAATCCAAAAGACCACCGCTTATGTAACAAAAAATGCATCCGCAACCAGGGATACGACTTCGCTAGGGGTGGGTAGCGGCCGGATCCTCCCTCGTCGCGCGCCGGAGTGGCGTCGGCTTGAGGGTCTGCAGCTCCCACTCACCGTGGAGGCCGGGGTGAAAGTTGGTACCTGGCCCTGGAGGCGTTCCGGATGCACGGTGAGGAAGCGCTCATGTACGACCCGAACCCCGACGACGCCCAGCGCGACCAGGTGCTGCGCGCCGCGGCGGCCTGCCCGGTTCAGGCGATCCTGGTCGACCAGACGGAGACGCGGCACGCACCGGCGGAGGCGCCGCCGTCATGACCAGTGCCGACAACCTGCGTGCGTTCAAGCGCGATGGCCGCATCGTGGTCGTCGGGGCTTCGCTGGCGGGGCTGCGGGCCGCGGAGGCTCTGCGAGACGAGGGTTTCACCGGATCGTTGACCATGATCGGTGACGAGGCGGACGAGCCGTACGACCGGCCTCCCCTGTCCAAGCAAGTACTGACCGGGTGGGTGCCGGCCGGGGGCACCACTTTGCCCCGCCGTCGTGGCATCGATGCGGAGTGGCTGCTGGGCGTGCCCGCCAGCGGGTTGGACCTCGCCACGCACCACGTGCGTCTCGCCGACGGACGCGAGGTTCCCTTCGACCGGGTGCTGATCTCCACCGGGGTACGGGCCCGGCCGTGGTTCGTCGCGTCCGAGGCGGCTCTGGACGGAGTGTTCGTCGTGCGTACGCGTGAGCATGCCGAGGGCCTGCAGCGGGCCCTCGCCGCCGGGCCCTCCCGTGTGCTGGTCATCGGTGCGGGCTTCACCGGCTCCGAGGTCGCCTCCGTCTGCCGCGAGCGGGACATCCCGGTGACCGTTGCCGAACTCGGGCCGGCCCCGCTGGTCGGGGCGCTCGGCGCCATGATCGGCGAGGTCGCGGCCGACATGCAGCGCGCTCATGGCGTCGACCTGCGGTGCGGTGCCAAGGTCGCCCGGCTGGAGGGCGATGCGCAGGGGCGGTTTCGCCGTGCTCACTTCGACGACGGCAGTACGGTCGACGCCGATGTGGCGGTGGTGGCACTCGGGAGCATCCGCAACACCGAGTGGCTGCGGGAGTCGGGACTGGCGGCGGGCGTGTGGGGAATCACCTGTGACACGGGCTGCCGCGCCCTCGACGTCAACGGCCGCGTCACCGACGACGTCTTCGCCGCGGGAGACGTGGCACGTTGCCCGAACCCCCTCTACGAATCCCGGCTCATCGCACAGGAGCACTGGGCCAACGCCGTGGAGCAGGCAGAGGTCGCGGCACACAATATGGTCAGCGCCCAGGCGGACCGCCGGTCCCACCTGTCCATCCCGCTGTTCTGGTCGATCCAGTTCGGCGTCAACATCAAGTCCGTCGGCGTGCCGACCTTCGCCGACGAGGTGGCCGTCACCCAGGGATCGCTGGACGACCACCGTTTCGTCACCGCATACGGCTATCGGGGCCGCGTCACGGCTGCCGTGAGCTTCAACAACGGCAAGTGGCTGGACCACTACCGACAGCTGATCGAGACGGCCGCACCTTTCCCGCCCCCCTGCCCCACGCCGGACCAGCCGGCCGACATGAAACCGGTGCCCGTCGACCTCCCCGGCCCCGCCCTCCTCGCGCAGGGCGCCACGGTCGTCGTCACAGGCCATGACCCGGGTGAGCGCCGCGTCACGGCCGTGCACCAGCATCCGCAGGAGGAAGGCCGGACGACCACGACAGGGACGCCCGGCGTGCTGCGACGGATCTACGACTACTGCGCCCGGGCCGACCCCTACCCGCTGTATGCCGAGCTGCGCAAGACGCCGGTGGCTCGGCAGGAGGACGGCAGCTACGTCATCAGCACCTATCGCGAGATCACGGACATACTGCATGACCCGCATCTGAGTTCCGACCTGCGCAATCTGTCGCGTCCCATGCCCTCAGCCGAGGGGGCCACGTCGTCGTTCATCCACATGGACTCGCCCGAGCACGATCGCCTGCGGCGTATGGCGATGCGTCACTTCGGCCCCCCGCACACCCCTGGACTGGTGACCGGACTCGAAGGCTTCCTGACCGCCACCGTCGCCGGCCTGATCGACGATGTGGCGGGCAAGGAGCAGATCGACGTCGTCGACGACTTCGCCTTCCCGTTCCCCGTAACCGTGACCTGTCACTTGCTCGGCGTGCCACGCGAGGACGAGCCGAGGTTCCACCTCTGGGTGAACGACATCATGAACTCGGTCGACTACAACCCCGAGACCGACCCGAAGGAGAAACTGGACAAGGGCATGCAGGCCCGCAAGGACTTGCGCCAGCGCCTCGGCGAGCTGGTGGAACAGCGCCACTGCCGGCCGGAAGACGGCCTGCTGTCCCGGCTGGCCAACGACGACGGGCCCGACGGCCGGATGGCCGACGCCGAAATCGTCGCCACCGCCAAGCTGCTCCTCATCGCCGGCCATGAGACCGTCGTCAACCTCATCACCAACGGCATGCTGACGCTGCTGCGCCACCCGCAGGTGCTGCGGCGACTGCG
>NZ_JBITGJ010000208.1:0-7089 GCF_044456925.1 Streptomyces sp. NPDC050743 | reverse complement strand
TACGTCACCCCGCTCGAAACGAGATCCTTGCTCAGGCAGAACCTCGTCCCGGCAGCGTAAACACCCGCTGTCCAGTTCGCGGGGGGAACTTCAGCCTGACCGCGATCCGCTCCCTGTTCTCCTACGCCGCCCTCCAGCACCCCGAACACGCCCAGCTCATCCAGCGGGTCCTGGACATCCCACCCAAGCGGTTCGACAAGAGGATCGTCACCTTCCTGACCGCCATCGAGGTCGACGCGCTGCTGGCGGCACCGGATCCGAAACGCTGGGAAGGACGACGGGACAAGGCCATGCTGGCCCTGGCCATCCAGACCGGCCTGCGCGTCACCGAACTCACCAGCCTGAACTGCGACGACATCACCCTCGGCGACGGCGCCGCCGTCCGCTGCGAGGGCAAAGGACGCAAACAACGCACCGTCCCACTCGACCGCCCCGTCCAGAACCTACTGGGCTCCTGGCTGAACGAGCGCGCCGGACGCCGCGGCGAACCCCTCTTTTGCACCCGCACCGGACGGCGCCGCAGCCGAGACGCCGTCGCCCAACGCCTGAGCACCCACGCGCAGACTGCCGCGCAAGCCTGCCCGTCCCTGCTGGACAAGAGCATCCACCCGCACGTCCTGCGGCACAGCTGCGCGATGTCGCTGCTGCAGGCCGGCGTCGACACCACGGTCATCGCACTCTGGCTCGGCCACGCCGGCGTCCGCTCCACCGACGCCTACGTCCACGCCGACATGACCATCAAGGAGAAGGCCCTCGCCCTGACCACACCAATCACTGCCCAGCCGGGCCGCTACCGACCCAACGACAAGATCCTCGCCTTCCTCGACCGCCTCTGATGCGGCCAGACCAGGGATTCCTTCCAGACCATGCAACACTCAACGCGTGACAACGCCCGGAAAACCGTCAGAAGCAAATCCGCCCGGAGGCGGCCCTTATGCCTGTCCCTGCTGCAAGCTCTTGACGCTGGAAGCCCGCGGACACTTCCAGATTTGCGACGAGTGCAGTTGGGAAGACGACGGCCAAGACGACCCCCACGCCGACGAGGTCTGGGGCGGCCCCAATGGGGCGGAGAGTTTGACTGACGCGCGTCGTCGCTACGCGCAGTACGCCACCACTACGAGGGCCACCGATCCGAGATCGGCAGCGAACGGCGGCCCAGGCAGGTGGCGTTCACGCCCGAACCGTCGTCGAAGCTGACAACGGTCCTCCGTTCATACCGGAGATCTCCCTCAGCCCTGCTTGGCACCGCGACTATGCAGAGCGGAACAGCCGTCATCGGAGCCTTGCCTCGTGCGGAACCAGCCCGCTCGGCATAGTCGCGGTGTCGGCATAGGTCCACGACGATCAGCGGGTAGCGTCCGAGGCGGGTGAGTTCGGCGGCGAGGTTGCCGGCCTGGTGGGCGGCGGCGAGCCGGTCGACCCACTCGGCCGCGGTGGCGAAGGCGACGCGGTGACCGGCCTGGCAGGCCCGCACTCCCAGGCCGATGGCCAGGTGTGTTTTGCCTGTGCCCGGTGGGCCGAGGAAGACGACGTTCTCTTTGCCGACGATGAAGTCCAGGGTGCCCAGGTGGGACAACTGCTGGCGCGTCAGGCCGCGCAGGTGGGTGACGTCGAGTTCCTCCAGTGTCTTGACCGCGGGGAAGCGGGCGGCGCGTACTCGTGCTTCACCGCCGTGGGATTCGCGGGCGGCCACCTCGCGTTGCAGGCAGGCGACGAGGTATTCGGCATGGGTCCAGGACTCCTTGCGGGCTCGTTCGCCGAGCCGGTCGGCGGCTTCCAGCAGGGCTGGGGCTTTCAGGGCCCGGGCCAGGAAGGCCAGGTCGGATGAGGTCTGCTGGCTGGTGCGGCGGCCCGCGGCCGGTGCCTGGGCTGTGTCGAGGGGCTGGGCGAGGGCGGGCTCGCTGTCCGTGGTGGTCGTGGGCATCAGATGGCCTCCTTGTCTGCGCCGCCGTCGATGACGGTGAACAGTCGGTCGTAGGTGTCCAGCTCGCGCTGTTCGACCTCGACCAGCGGACCACCGGAGTTGACGGCCTGGATCTGACCCGCGGGGCGGTGGCGGGCCTGGTGCCGCATCATCTGGCCGGCCGCGGCGTGTTCGGGGTCGGTGAGGGTCTGGTGGCGGGCCCAGCAGCGGGGATGTCGGGCCATGATTTCTCCGCCGGAGGTCAGGACGATGACCTCGTCGTTGTCGGTCAGCACGGTCACGTGGTGACCGATGGCTGCGGGGTCGACGGAGTAGTCGCAGGTGTCGACGCGGATGTAGTGGTCGCGGCCGAGCCGGGTGGCAAACCGCCACCAGGTGGGCGGGTCGACCGCGGGCAGGGTGAGCATGTGGGCCCGGTCGGCTTCCCACCGGTCGGCCGGGCGGGTGCCCAGGCTGCGGTGGACGCGGCGGTTGGCGACCTTGAGCCATTCGGCGAGCTGGGTGTTGAAGTCGTCCGGTCCGCTGAAGTGGCGGCCGGGCAGGAAGGAGGTCTCCAGATAGCCGTTTGCTCTCTCCACCAGCCCTTTCGCCTCCGGATCCATCGGCCGGCACAAGTAGATCTTGGTGGCGAGCAGGCCCGCGAACGCGGCGAACTCACTCGTCGGGCGTCCGCGGCCGACGCCGGCCTCGTTGTCCCAGACCAGCGTCCGGGGCACCGCCGCCCACTGCGACAGCAGCCGCCAGTGCCCGTCGATCAGGTCGCCGGTCCTGCGGGAGGGCAGCATCCTGGCGGCGATCACCCGCGAGTAGCCCGACACCATCACCAGCACCGGCGGCCGGCCGGTCTGCCCATAGCCCAGCGGGATCTGCGCGTCGGGGAACCACAGGTCGCACTGGGCCAGTTCGCCGGGCCGATAGGTCGTCCGGGAGACCGGATCGACCGGCAGATAAGCGGGCCGGAGCTCACGGATGCGGTCGGTGAGGATCGTCATCCCACGCTCCCAGCCGATCCGCTCGGCGATGACCGTC
The DNA here is from genome assembly GCF_044456925.1 of Streptomyces sp. NPDC050743. Classification (NCBI taxonomy): domain Bacteria; kingdom Bacillati; phylum Actinomycetota; class Actinomycetes; order Kitasatosporales; family Streptomycetaceae; genus Streptomyces; species Streptomyces sp. NPDC050743. The sequence goes on along the minus strand of NZ_JBITGJ010000208.1, from coordinate 4,136 downwards.
GCGGGCATCGTCGGTGTCTCCCGCAGCAGCTCGCGGATCTGCCCTTCGACCACGTCCACCGCCGAGCCCTTCGCCGGCCGCTGGTACTTCGGCGGCCGGTCGCTCGCCAGGGCCCGCTTGACCGTGTTCTTCGAGATGCCCAGATGCCGGGCGATCGCCCGGATCGGCATCTGCTCGGCACGGTGCAGACGGCGGATCTCTGCCCAGTCCTCCACGGGAATCACCCTTCCCTCCTGACCTTGATCAACAAGGCCAAGAATCAGATGTAAAAGGGTCAGGATTGACACGCTGTCAAAGGGTCAGGATTGGGCCGGTGGCGAGACTCGGGGCGCTGGTCGCGCCGACGTGCCTGGGCCGTGGTCTCCAAACACAACACACGGTGAGGCACCCGAGTGCGTCAAAGGACAGCTTCGTGGCACGGTGGCCGGCTTCGGCCCGTGTCCGTGCGGCAATGGTGTGGTGCCCGGATGGAGTTGGCGGACGCTCTCTAAGCGAGCGCTCGCCCAGTACCTCGCACGAGTCAGGCAGGAGGCGCTGCGCCTGAGCGTCGCCTTGTCGGTGTGCCGGCGGGGGTCTTTAGAGGACCCGGAAGCGGGCTCCGCCGCTGGTTTTCGAGAGGCGGGGGCTGTGGACTTACCGCTCCCACACCATCCAAGGGGTCGTAGGAGGCCCCGCGGTCGGAGGGCAGCCTGGAGGAGCAGAAGCGGTCGTGGTCGTCGGCGTCGACCGATCGGGTGTCCCTTGTCTGAAGCCGCTCTCGGTGCAGAGGGTGCTTCCGTCGGCGCTGAAGCCCTCCGTGGCGCGGCCGCTGCGGGAGGCTTCCTGCGCTGAGCGCGGCTGGTACCTGTTCGCCCTGCGCTGCCGCGGCGTTTGCAGCGGATAGGCAGCGACGGCCCTCGGCCGCATCGCCTCGCCCGCACCCGCATCGCGATCACTCAGGCCCACTACCATCCCGATGCACGCGCCTACCTTCAGCGACGCAAGGATGCGGGCAACACCAGCACCGAAGCCATACGCGCACTGCGACGGCGACTTTCCGACGTTGTCTACCGCGCCCTCCTCAACGATGCCCACACCGGCACTCACCAGGACTCCCTTCGGTAAGCAGCCTGATTGACATGAGAGCAAGAGGACGCGGCGCGGCCCCGACAGGACGCCGGGGCGAGAACGGTGGCCAAGATGCCCGGCAAACCTGTGAACGCGACACTGAAAGGGCGAGTGACAGTAAGAACCCTTACACGCTGGGCGCAGTTCTCTGGCGTACCTATTCGTCGCTGGCCACCGCGGAGGAGTGCTGGCGGTTCGGGTCTCGGCCCGGCGGACGGAGGCTGGCCACAGCATGCAGACAGCCGGGCACACGCAGCCTTCACGCGGCTACGGCCAGCCGAGGTACCTGACGGCGGCTCGGCGGTACGCCGGACAGAGCCCATGGCCCTTTGAGAGAGGAAGCTGATGGAGGACGAGACACTGGCTCAGAAGGCAGCCCGCCTGGGGTGCGCCACGCTTGTCGACGCCATGAACCGGGTCCATGGCCACCGAGCGCACATATCCGCCATGTCGAGCCCCGACCCTCTCCGCTATCTCTTCGGGCCGGCAGCCACCATCTCCTTTCTCCCCTACCGCGAGGACTTGGCGGCAGGGGGCCATGACTTCCGGTACTACTTCTACGGAGCACTCGGGAACCCGCCCGGGGCGGGCCAGGTGCTCGTGCTCTCCAGCGGAGGACACGCCGACGTGTCCCACGGCGGGGGCACAAAGCTTGCCAGGGCAGACAGCACCGGGCTGGCCGGCGTCCTCGCCGACGGCCGGCTACGTGACTTTGGCCAGTTGCGTGGCTACAGCTTCGCTACCTGGTGCAGGGGGGAGGCGGTCCGATGGGGCGGCGACACGGTGATGCCGTACGCCTGTGCTGTGGCTGTCGAGATTTCCGGTGTGTGCGTGAGTCCCGGTGACTACATCTACATGGACAGCGCCGGTGGCGTCGTGATTCCCTCCGCCAGCCTGCGGCGGGTGCTTGCCATCGCCGAGGACATCTCAGCCGAGGAAGCGGAGGCCGCGAAGGGCATCAGAGGTGAACAGGCGCAGCCAGGTGAGTAGCGGCGCAGACCTGCGGGAAGTGGCGGCTGCTGGAGGAGCAATGCTCAGTACCTGTGGATCACTCCTGACGGAAGGAGGCGTACCTTCCCGATGGATCGATCGATAGGTCATCGAGCAAGGCCGACGTTGCAGCGTCGGTCGGGAAGGCACGCCCGTGCTTACGGTAGTCAACGAGGACGGCACCACGCCAAGCGGCAACTCGCTGCTGGATGAGATCGTTCGGGAGGGCGCACGGCGGATGCTGGCTGCCGCACTGGAGGCCGAAGTCAATGCCCACATAGCTGAGTTGGCTGATGAGCGTGACGACAAGGGGCGCCGTCTGGTGGTTCGCAACGGTCATCACCAGCCGAGGAAGGTCACCACCGCGGCCGGCGTGGTCGAGGTGAAGGCCCCACGGGTGAACGACAAGCGCGTCGACGAGGCCACCGGCGAGCGCAAGCGGTTCTCCTCCGCGATCCTGCCGCCGTGGTGCCGCAAGTCGCCGAAGATCAGCGAGGTGCTGCCGCTGCTCTACCTGCACGGCCTGTCCTCCGGCGACTTCGTACCCGCCCTGGAGCAGTTCCTTGGCAGCTCGGCCGGGCTCTCCCCGGCGACGATCACCAGGCTGACCCAGCAGTGGCAAGCCGACCACGCCGCGTTCATGGACCGCGACCTGTCGGAGGTCGACTACGTGTACGTGTGGGCCGACGGCATTCACCTCAACGTCCGCCTGGAGGAGGCCAAAGCCTGCGTGCTGGTGCTCATCGGGGTCCGCGCCGACGGCTCCAAGGAGCTGGTCGCCCTCAAGGACGGCTACCGCGAGTCGGGCGAGTCGTGGGCCGACCTGATGCGCGACTGCGTCCGCCGGGGCATGCGCGCCCCGGTCCTCGCGGTAGGTGACGGCGCCCTGGGCTTTTGGAAGGCCCTGGCCGAGGTGTTCCCCGACACCCGTGAGCAGAGGTGCTGGGTTCACAAAACGGCCAATGTCCTCGACTCCATGCCGAAGTCCGCGCAGCCGGGCGCGAAGAAGGCCATCCAGGACATCTACAACGCCGAGGACCGCGACCATGCCGAGGCGGCGATCACAACGTTCGCCCAGCTCTACGGCGCGAAGTTCCCCAAGGCGGTCAAGAAGATCACCGACGACCAGGACCAGCTGCTGGCGTTCTACGACTTTCCCGCCGAGCACTGGATCCATCTGCGGACCACGAACCCCATCGAGTCGACCTTCTCCACGGTCCGGCTGCGGACCAAGGTCACACGAGGTGCCGGCTCCCGCACCGCCGCCCTGGCTATGGTCTTCAAGTTGGTCGAGTCCGCCCAGCAGCGGTGGCGGGCGGTGAACGCGCCCCACCTCGTCGCCCTCGTCCGCGCCGGAGCCCGCTTCGAGCGCGGCCAGCTCGTCGAACGACCCGAGGCGGTCGCGGCGTGAGCACCCTCGCGGCCCAGGCCATCAGCACCCGGCGACTGGACCTGCTGCCACTGCACGTCGAACACGCCGAGGAGATGGCCGCCGTGCTGTCCGACCCGGTCCTGCACACCTTCATCGGCGGCACTCCCGACACCCCGCAAGCCCTGCGCTCGCGCTACCAGCGCATGACCGCGGGCTCTCCCGACCCGGCCATCTCCTGGCTGAACTGGGTAATCCGGCTCCGTGACGAGTCCTGCCTGACGGGCACCGTCCAGACGACGGTCAGCCCCTCCGCCCACGGGCCCATCGCCGAGATCGCCTGGGTGGTGGGGACCCCGTGGCAGGGAAGAGGCATCGCCACCGAAGCAGCCCGAGGACTCGTCGACTGGCTCAGCCGGCAGCCGGTACGCACCGTCATCGCCCACATCCACCCCGAACACAGGGCATCCGCCGCCGTCGCCACCGCCGCCGGGCTCACACCCACCGACGAATGGCACGAAGGCGAGATCCGGTGGCACCGGAGCATCAGGCAATAACTTCAACGATCCACAGGAATTGATGCGATGAAGGGGCGAAGTCCCGCCCTCCGCGGGTGGTCTGGGTAGACGCCAGTCACCCACTTCGTGACGGCGAAGGAGCCCCAGGTGAG
>NZ_JBITGJ010000207.1:0-7251 GCF_044456925.1 Streptomyces sp. NPDC050743 | reverse complement strand
GAGACGCTTCGCGGCCGTCGATATACGCAGCAACTCCATGCACGCAACCATACATGCGCAACACCAGGGATGATTAAGGAAGTTGGTGAGCCTGTCGGCATCCGGCTTGCGTACCGAGCTGGTGGAAGGGCGTGAAATCGTCAGCCGGCCGAGCCCGGTTCCGCGGCGCTTGCATGGTCCCGACCGAGCCGGGCCGTCCGCCAACTCGACCGACGCGTCGCCGCCGGCGCGGGGTCACAGCCAGCCGCGGCGGGCGGCGGTCAGTCCGGCCTGGAACCGGGTGTCCACCCCCAGTTGACTCATCAGGCGGTGGATACGGCGCTGGGTGGTGCGTTCGCTCCAGCCCTGGGCCCGGGCGATCGCGGCGTCGGTGAGCCCTGCCGCGAGCAGCGACACCAGTGACCGGGTCTCCTGGTCGGGTTCGCCGGTGCGGCTCTCCAGGCCCGCCTCGGCGGCGGCCGTGCGGCTCGTCAGGGGCAGGGGCACCGCCCGCTCCCACTCCACCTCGAAGAGCGCCTCCAGGGCCACCAGCATCGGTGAGCTCTTCACCAGGTACGCCGCCAACTGACCACCCGGCGCCGAACTGATGGGGATGATCGCGACCCGGCTGTCGCAGATCACGAGTTTGAGGGGCAGCTCGGTGCGCACCCGGGCCTGTTCGCCGGCCCGGACGCTGGGCAGGATGTCGTCTGCGAGGCGGCCCGGCCAGGCGACGGCGGCGCGGTCGTAGATCACGCGATGGGCGACGCCCCGGCGCTGCCGCTTGATCTGCTCGTCGAGGTTGCTGCCGGGCCGGTCGACGTAGGGCGGCCGGTCGAAGGCCCGTATCTCGCGCTGCGCCTGGGTGGTCATGCGCTGTACCGCGGCGCTGACGTCGGCGCGTTCGGTGAGGAGTTCCACCGCGAGATCCGGGCTGCTGATCCGGGATGCCTCCCGGTGCGCCTCCATCAGCCGGTGCATCTGCGACCGGGCCTCGTCGAGTTGCTTCTCACGGCGGCGGATCAGGGCGGTGACAGCGATGTCGGGGGCCACCGCGGTGAACCGGGGCGGTCGGCCGGTGGCCCGCGTCGCGAGGCCCTCCTTGACCAGATCGGCCAGCTGCCGCGTGGTGGAGGGAACGGACAGTTCGCAGGCGCCCGCGAGCTCCGAAGCCGTGGCATGGGGCATATGGACCAGCACGGCGTAGACGCGCTCGGTTCCCTGCGTCAGTCCAAGCACGGTGAATGTCATGCCTTTTCCGCCTTCATGTCCCCTGCCCGCCGGCCGGCGGACAGGCGACCTTGGTTCTTGTGCAACAGCTGTTCCGTCGACATCTTCCATGTCGTGAAGGAGGCCCGGTCCGGGGGGTCTCCTTGTGGGAATGGCCGCGGGGGGGGGGGCGGGGGGGGGGGGGCCCCCCCCCCCCACCCGGGTGGTCGAGCAAGCGGATCGGATCAGTAGGAGAACTGCTGGACCTGGAGGCCGTCGCCTGCGTAGGTCCAGCCTGTCCGGGTTGCCGGATCGAGCTGGATGACGCGCTCGCGATGGCTTCCCAGCCGGCCGTTGTAGGAGCCGAACTGGGGGTACTCGACACCGTTCACCGTACCCACCGTGTCGCCTGTCCTCAGGTCGACGACGGCGATGCGTCCGGTGGCGTTGTTGTCGGTGAAGCCGTACTGCTGGAAGCCGCCCATGGGCTTCAGGTCCGGGAACCGGAAGGCGAGCAGCGCCAGGTGGTGCTCCCCGTCGACGGCGAGCGCGAGGGGCGTCTGAGCGGTTCCGACATTCACCGGGTCACCGCCGCCGAGCTGCCCGAGGTATCCGGTGCCGGCGAAGTTGACGCTGAAGGAGTGGTACCACGTTTCGTAGAGGTTGCCCTTCTGGTCGGCGGCGAGGTCCACGGCGCAAGGGATGCCGGCCTGGCTCTGGGTGACCGTCCTGGTGTCCAGGTCGACCGCCGCTACCGTGCCGGAGCCGATCGAGCCCACGCAGTTGATGGTGGAACCGGTCTTCTGCGCGGAGAAGAGGCCGGTCGACTCGTCCACGTCCAGCAGGCCGTACGAGGTCATCCCGTTCGGAGTGGGGTCGAGCTGGAGGGGGTCGCCCATTGTGCCGGTCGCCGTGTCCACGGGCAGGACGAAGCCCGCCCGGTCACTCGAACGGTAGGCGAGCACCGCCGCGCGGTGGCGTTTGGGGTCCACCCGTCCGCCCGTCACGACGTACTGGTCATCGACCCGGACGCTGCTGCCGATCGCGTCGCCGGTGCTCGTGTCGTAGGTCTCGAGCCACTGCTCGCCGGTGGTGGTCTGCTTGTGCAGGACCAGTGTGCGGTGGGCGGAGTCGACGCCGAACACCTCGTAGATGGAGCCGTACGCGGGGTCGCTCGTCAGCTTGCGCCCGTAGGTTCCGGTGGCGGCGTCGTAGTCGTACACCGAGCCTTCACCGGTGGGGCTCTCGACCGCCGCGACGGACGTGCCGCCGGGGACGATCGCGAAGTCGGTCAGGTTGGTGCCTTCGGGGGCCATTCCGTCGTCGTATGCCAGGAGGGACGTCGGCGACGCCTGCCCGACAATCTTGCCTTGCCGGTCGACGGCGAACACCCGCAGGTCGTAGTCGGTCGATGAGGGCAACTTGAGTGCGAGGGCGTCGAGGGCCACCGTGCCCTGCGTGCCCTCCAGCGTGCGGTCGAGCGTGGCCGGGCTGTTCACACCGTCGTGGTCGCGGGTGGTGCCGTTCTGGTTGCTGAACGTGTTGTACGAGTGGTACATGTTCGGCCCGGGCGCCGAGAGCTCCAGCAGTGTGCCGGTGGCGCCCTCGACCCGCGACACGTCGTACCGCACCGAGAACTTCGGGGCGGCCCGGTTGATCTCCAGCAGATGACCGAACTCCCCGGATGCCTTTGCGGCCAGGGTCGGCGCCTCCGGGCGTTGCGAGACGTCACCGCCGTCGACCCGGATCGAGGCGAACTCGCCGTACACCGGGCCGCGCCTGGAGCCGCCCGTGGGGTTCTGGAGGATACCGATGCCGTAGATGCCTCCGCCGGCGGAGAAGGTGTCGGCCGGGACGGTGACCGTACCGCGAAGTCCCGTCAGCGGGGCGCTGTAGGAGGCGGAGAAGATGGGCGCCGACGCGGGGTTCCAGTGGCCGACCCCCGACACGACCAGCTGGGGCGAGCTGACGTTCCGCACTCCGGTGAGGTCGTAGCTGACCTGCACGGAGTGCCCCGCCTTGACCACGGGCTGGACCACCGGGGCGAGTGCCTCGGCGTAGCCTCCGTCGGTGGGTCCGAAGGTCAGCTCGTGGGTGGTCGAGGCGAGCACCTGGTGGCCGTTGCGCACCTCGAAGGTGAGCGAGATGTGACGGTCCGCCGTGGAGACGACCGGCAGTCCGGCCGCGGTCAGCATCTGGGTGGGCGTCAACCGGATCGCCGGCACATCGGACGTGAACTCGTGACTCCCGATGCGCAGCGCGTAGCTGACGCCTTCCTGGTCGGGCAGGCCGGTCACGTCGGCGCCGATGGTCACCGGCCCCACCAGGCCCTCACCGGTGGCGCCGGCGCCCGTGCCCGGTCCGGCCAGGTCGATTCGTCCGGGGTCGGTGGCCTCCAGGTACGAGCCACCGAGCCCGCCGATGGTCTGGCGATGCGCCACCGAGAGCCGGACGATCCGGGGCGTGCCCGTCTCGGCATCGCTGCCCCGTGTCTTGGCCAGGACCGCCTGCACCGCGGCTGTGACGTCGAGCTGCGGACCCACGTGCAGCGGCTGGTCGATCTGCGGCGGAGTGGGCACGGCCCGGCCGGTGCGCTCCAGCAGCGAGCGGACGTCGTCGGGCGACGGGTGCTGCCCGGTCAGCCGGGAGGTCTGCAGCACGACCGCGGCGGCGGCCGCGATTTCGGGCGCGGACGCCGACGTGCCTCCGCTGAGGACTTCCTTCACCGACTGTGCGGTCTGACCCTGGTGCTCGAAGGCGGGGATGCCGTCACTGGGCGCCGAGACGTCCACGCGCGTGCCGAATCCCGAGGAGAAGACCTCGGAGCCGTTGAGCCTGGTGGTCGCCCAGGTCCCGTTGGCCGACGCGGCTCCGCCGTTCTGCGGCGGCACGGACAGCGTGTCGTCGTTCGTGGTGCCGCCCGCGGCGATCGCGCCGGAATCCAGCACCTTGGTGGGCGTGGTCGACACCTGGTCGTCGTCGATCCGGGTGGCGTCATCCGCTTTGCGTGTCACGTCGGTCGCGGTGCTGCCGCCGTCGGGCCCGACAGCCGCGTTGGTGTACATCCTGGTGCCGTCGTTCGACGAGACCACCACGGTGATGCCGTACTGCTGCACGATCGACGCGATCACGGCCTGCGTGACCGGGTCGTCCTCCAGATAGCGGCCGGGGAATCCGAATGCGTCGGTGCCGTAACCAAGGCTGGCGGTGATCACATCGGGCCGCGGCTGCTGCCGGGCCGCGGCCAGCAGAGCCACCGCTATCTGACTGAACGTCGGCTGCTGCGGGACGACGAGCCGGTAGGCGGCCCCCGGGGCGATGCCCAGCAGGTCGGAGTCCCCGCTGCCCTGCATGCCCGGGCGCTGCAGGTCGTGCGGAAGCGGCGCCATCACGGAGAAGTCCAGCAGCACCTCACCCAGCGCGGTGTCCTGCCCCTGGGTCGAGCCGGTCGGGTCGAGGGCTCCGGTCGCGTCCGCGGTGTAGGTGGGGACCAAGGGCATCGTGGGGATGTCCAGGTACCGCTGGCCGTTCTGGACAACGGTCGTCGGCCCGGTCGCGCCCAGGTGCGGCGTCGACTCATCGGTGAGGTCGCCCACCGAGACGTTGGTGATGGTCTCACCGGCGCCGGGCAGCTGGTCGAACTTCTGCTTCAGCAGGCTGTAGGCGCCTGTCGCGTCGACGCCACCGGCGTTGAGGAAGCTCTGCAGTGAGGTGCCGAGAGCCGCGTTGCCGGGCACACCGTCGCCGTCGGAGCCGGTCGCACCGCTGTCCTGCTCCCTGGCCGACGAGCCGGCCTTGCCCGCGGTGGCGCCCACCGAGGAGGGAAGTGGCACGGCGCCGGTGTTCATGGGGGAGACGGTCCGGTCGGGCTCGGCGTAGACGACACCGGGTGTGGCGGCCAGCGCCCGGGCAGCCGCCGAGGCGTCGCCGCCGGCCAGTTGGACGACCTGGACCTTGGACAGGTCCATCGCCGCGGAGCCAAGCTTCGCCTTGGCGGCTGAGTGCAACTGCCGGGCCTGGGCCGCTGTGAGACCCGGCACCAGGGGTCTCATGGATACCGCGTGGGCCCGGTGGAGCGCGGTGTTGACCGCGGGGTCCGAGGTCTGCGGGGTACGGGCCTGCAGATTTCGGTGCTTGCCCAGCGACTTGCCGGTCACTGTGGCTGAGCCAAGTACGACAAGGACCTGGCGCGGGTCGTTCTTCGCCGACTGTGCGGGCGTGGGCTTCAGGAACGAGCGCCACGGACCGAGCGCCGAGGACCCGGGTGTGCCGGGCAACGCGCCCCTCGAAGACGTCCCTTTCGCGCCGGAATCGACCGCAGAGGTCTGCGCTCCGGTGGCCGCCGCGTACTGCACGGGTGTGGCGAGCAGTACGGCCGCGCTGGCTATGGTGGCGAGGTTGCGAGCGATCGCTCTTCTTCGCCGTTTCATGGGCGCTCCACTTCTTGCGAACGAACTCGGGGAAAGCAAAGACAAGGCGCTGCCCCCGAACAGCGCCCACGCTGCGGGGAATCTTTCAACCTGGAAAAGCCGCCACAAGACGAGCAGGGTGGCGGACTTCTGCCAACCGGCAGGAAGCCGCCACCGAAACGGCGAAGTCGCACGGTATTTGCCGGCTTTGAATCCGTGTTGTCGTCATGGCGTCGTGAAGCTGACGGCAGTCAGAGCGGAGTGCCGCATCATCCGCCGCTGCGGTGCCACGCGAAATGGGGGGCCAGCCGGGCACGTACGGATCCGTCTCGGGTCGGCGGATGCGGCGCAGGGTGTCGGGCGCAAGGCCGGCGAGGGTGGGCTAGCCGTCGACGGCCATGACGAGGTCGGCTTCGGCGAGCAGGGAGTGCAGGACGTGGACGATGCCGTCGGTACCGTCCAGGGCCAGGCCGTAAGCGTAGGGACGGCCGACGCCCACGGCTGTGGCGCCCAGGGCGATGGCCTTGATGACGTCGGCTCCCGTATGGACCCCCCGGAGTCGAATAGAGCAGGCAGGCCGTCGGCGGCCTCGACGATGGCAGGTAGGGCGTCCAGGGCGGGCAGTCCGCCGTTGGCCTGTCGGCCGCCGTGGTTGGAGCAGTAGATGCCGTCCACGTCGGCGTCCTTGGCGCGGCGGGCGTCGTCGCGGTGGCACATGCCCTTGAGGATCAGCGGCAGGTCGGTGATCGAGCGCAGCCAGGGCAGGTCGTCCCAGGTGAGCGGATCGCCGAAGATCCGCACCCACTCGGCGACCGCGGCCTCTCGCCCGACTTCACCGGCCTTCCTGCGAGTCGGGGGGCCAGGAGGTGGGGTGCAGAAGCCCGAGGACATACGCCTTGGCGACCAGCGCGGTCCTGTTCGGCACCTTGAGCATGCGGCACAATCGGGCCAGATGGTAATTCACGCCGTCCACCGTGAGAGCGACCGACCGTGCGATCAGTGCGGAGGTGGCTCCGGACGCAACCAACTCCAGGATGCGCGCTTCTTTCGGTGACAAGGCCTGCGCGGGGTTTGGGTCTGTGCCGTGTGCCATCGGGTCGGGGTGCAGGAACGCCATCAGCAGCGTCCGAGTGAGAACTTCGTCGCTGACGGGTGCCACGGTGAGTTGCCCGGCTCTGGTCACGCCTTGGGCGTTCCACTCGACACGAATCGGATAACGGAAGCGACGTCCGTGCCGAAGCCCCTCCGAGAGCTTGAGCAATGACTCCTCGTCCGTGGACACCAGCAGATCGAGCAGATTGCGATCACGTACCTGCCCGGGGGTCAAGCCCCACAGGGCGGAGAACGCGGGATTGGTGATCACCAGCGAGCCGTCGGTCCGGCTTATCGCCGTGGGTGCCGGCGACCGGTCGAGCAACCGCAGAAACCGATTCCGCCAGACCGCCAGCTCCTGTCGGAGGTCCGCCCATTCATCCGATGCGATGGTCACGGATTCAGTCGCCTCCTGTGGCGCCTTGCGCGATCAATGACGTGCGTACGTTTTCCATCGGATCACCGACTCAGCTCGGATCCACCGGCTTGATGTCTGTGGACGGTTTCTCGGGGAACGCAGAAGTGCCTTGTGACCTGCGATGATGGGGTTTTTCTAGGACCA
>NZ_JBITGJ010000206.1:0-7305 GCF_044456925.1 Streptomyces sp. NPDC050743 | reverse complement strand
CGACGGTGCCGGTCAGGTCCGCAGTCATTGTCACCCCACTTACCGTACCAGTTCGTAAACTGTTACTCGATTAAGATCGTTTATTAGTTTCGATGATATCAGATGCTCAATGATGGAGGGGGTCGCAGAGCCGGGGGTCGCGGTGGTGGTGAGGCCGCGGGCTGTCATGTATCCGCCCCGGTCGCAGGGGGCAGGTCCCTCACGTGCGACCGCGCTGGAGTCGGCGCGCGTGGTCGGGGTTGCTGATGGCGTCCCACGGTGCCAGGTTCCAGGGGCTGGCCCGGTTCGCCGGGTCGAGCAGCGCGCGCAGATGTGCCTCGGCAACGGCATGCGGGGCGGGAAGGGCCGCCTCCGACCGGCCCTGCAGCCCGTCCCGCCAGACCTTGCGCCCGAGCAGGTAGTGGTCGGCGTACTCGTGCCAGGAGGCGTACGTCCGCACGACCGTCGGCACGATGTTCTTCAGCGCGGTCCAGGCCTCGGCCTCGCTGATCATCCCGCTGCCGAAGCCGCGGCGGGTGATGTCGACGTACAGGGCCGCGTCCCAGGCCAACGGCGCGACGCCGAGGAGCCGGTGGACCCGCGCCCGGTAGCCGGTGCGCGCCAGCCCGTCGAGCCGGCCGATCAGCTTCTCACGCGAGGTGATCTCCCACTGGCCGGCCAGCCACTGCCTGGCCGCGTCGTCGTCGATCCGGGTGAACGGGTACAGCGTGGTCCGCGAGGCGTCCCGGTCCCAGTTGACCGGCGCGCTCAGCGACACCATCCACAGCTGGTGCATCGTGAGCGGGTCGGGGTACCGGCGCTCTGCCCGCGGCCTTCTCCATCTCGTCAAGCTCCACAAGGCCATGCGCCCGCACACTACGTCATGCCACACGCACCGCTGCAGGGTCCCCGGATCCACTGCTTCAGAACCCTTCGCGAATCCGGGTAGCGGCGTCATGATGTGGACTGACGTTCGGGTGGTGCGGGGATCGGAAAGATCGCGGCATGGCAACGGGACCTGGCTCTAGCGTGAGGGCTCTCTGCTTCCTCAACACGCCGACACCGAGTTCCCGTTGGTGCGCGTCAGTACATCCGAGTCCGTGGAGTCGGGCAAGTCGGCTGGTCACGGCTGTGACTGTATGGTGCATCGAGCGGGGAACGCGGCCGACGGCACGCGGCGGGAGCGCGTGTACTCCTCGGACCTGAACGGCAGGCAATGGCGGGTGGTACGGAAACCGATTCCGGTGCCGGCGTGGCTGCGGGGCCGGGGCGGGCGACCGGAGGGCTACTGCCACCAGATCATGATCGACGCGGTGCTGTACCTGGTGAACAACGGGATCAAGTGGACCGAAATGCCGGTGGGCTTCCCTCCGTGGAAGGCGGTCTACCGGTTCTTCCGCCGCTGGCAGGCGTCCGGCTTTCTCGACGTGCTGCACGACGCGCTGCGGGAGCTGGCCCGCAAGGCGGCGGGGAAGAAGGCACGGCCGACGGCCGCGATCGTGGATTCCCAGAGCGTGAAGGCGTCCTGGCACGTCGCCGCCGAGAGCCCGGGCTTCGACGGCGGGAAGAAGGTCACTGGCCGCAAACGGCACTTGGTGGTGGACACCCTGGGCCTGCTGCTGGTGGTCTGCGTGACCACGGCCGGCCTGCAGGACCGGGACGTGGCCGTGCCGCTGCTGACCCGGTTGCGCCGGGGCTTCGCCACGGTGAGGAAGGTGTGGGCCGACGGCGGCTACACCGGCTCCCTGGTGGACTGGGCCGCAGCCACGCTCGGCCTGGACGTCGAGATCGTCCGCCGCCCCGACGAGGCGAAGGAATTCGTCCTGCTCAAGCGCGGGTGGATCGTGGAACGCACGCTGGCGTGGCTGGTCAACTCCCGCCGTCTGGCCAGGGATTACGAGTACCTGCCCGCGGCCCACGAGGCGATGGTGAAGTGGGCGATGGTCCGCATCATGATCCGCCGCGTCGCCCGCGCCGGGACGGCGCCCACGGCCTGAGTCCAACAACCGGCCGGAGGGCTACACGGCCCCCGCCCAGGCATACACCCCGCGGCTCACCAGCCGCAGCCAGCCCTTCTGCGTCAGACGTTGCAGCCGGTTGCGCACGTTCTGCCGCGATCCGTCAGTGTCCGGCCAGCCCAGGCGCCGGTGCACCTCCACCGCCCGGATCCCCTCCGGCCCGGCCTCCCGGGACGATCTGCGCGATCTTCGGGTAGTCCCGGGGCAGCCGTGCAACGTCAGCGTCCGGACGCCACTTCGGGACGGGGGCCTGCTCTGCTTGGTCCATGGTGGCGTCCGCCGGCATCTCGCTGGCCCGTTCCCGCACCACCGCGTCGGCCTCCGCCGTGACCTCCGTAGCCGCCCGCAGACGCAACAGCCGGCCCTCGGCTTCCTGAAGTTCTCGCCGGGCCGCCTCCACGACCTGCTCAGCAGCCTGCACCGCCAGCTCGGCCTCGGCCAGCCACTCATCGACGACCTTGTCCCGGGTCACATGCGACACGAACCGATCTCCCAGCCGGACGGCAACACGAACGACGCCCACCCTGGGCCGCCCGGTCGGCCACGCACAAGACGATCAAGCGATCACTTCGAAATCATCGGATTCGAGAAGGGTTCTCAGCCTCCAACCCCGCGGACTCACCGAGGCCATCCAAGCTGCCCGCGCCCGCGTCCGGACCGGCGGCTTCAACCGCGACTACGCCCTGCGCGCCGGCATCGAGGACACCATCCGCCGGGCCACCCACACCACCGGCCTGCGTCGTGCCCGCTACCGCGGCCTGGCCAAGATCCGCCTCGATCACGCCGCCAGCGCCACAGCCCTCAGCCTCATCCGTGTCGCCGCCTGGGGGAACGGCCACCCCCTCGACCGCGCCAACCACAGCCACCTCGCCAGACTCCAACTTTCCCTCGCTGCATGACAGTTGGAATTAACCACCAAGATCGCGCAACGCGGGGCCAGCGCCGACGGGAGCGGCGCGTCGGTGGGGCGTACGTCCGGTGCTGCTGGAGGGTCCGGCGCACCGGTGCGCCGGACGAAGGCCGTTTCCGCGTGCGTCGGTTGCCGAACTCCTGGCTCCGGCGACCTCGGCCGACAGCACTTCGTCGCGATGCGTCCAGGAGGGCCTCAGCCGCCCTGCGCTCCGCGAGAGAGGTCCGCCGGCGCTCCCCGATCGGACGGTGAAGGCTCAGTACGCGAGGCGGCAGTTCCCCCAGGCTGCTGCCAGGACGCGCGGAATCTGTGCGATGTCGCCGCAGCCGTGCAGGCTCTGGGGGAAACCGTCGCTGGCGATGTAGATCCAGCCGCTCCCGGAGGTGGTGCGGAAGTACTTCGTGGCGCTGCCCTCGTCCTGCATGCCTACGAGTTCCGCGTAGGTGGCACCTGGGGTGGCTTGGAACCGGGCGGCAGCGTAGTGAACGGCGCCGCACTGGCCGTAGAAGAAGTGGTGCGGCACCGGCCTGATGTGGGAGAAGCGCGGGAAGCTGCGCTTGTAGGCCTCCGTCACGGCGGCCTTGACTTTGGCGCTGACGGTCAGGTTGCGGCAGCCGGGGATCGATACGGGCGCGGGATGGGTGTGGGTTCGGGTCGGGACCGCGGAGGCCTTGGTCGTAGCGGCGGAGGTGTGCGACGGCACCGGCGTGGTGGTGGAGCCGGAGGATGCCGCCGAGGGGGAGGCGGTGGGCTCTGCCGTGACAGAGACATCCGGAGTGGACGAAGCGGCAGTACCGGATGGGGTTTTGGACGCCGACGTCCCCTGATGGCACCCTGTCAGCAGCAGGATGCCGCCCATCAGCACTGCTACCACCGAGCTGCGTCGGGCACCGGACATGAGCGAGCCTCCTCTTCGACCGATCCAGCCACGGCCCGCGTGACCGGGTGCGCGGCAGCCGCACGGTTGTGGACGCGTTGGCGGGGCACACCGGCCTCACGCGCCACCTCAGCGGCTGTGTACGACTCACGTCTGACCAACGCGAGGTAGACCAGCGCCTCGTAGCGTGCCAAGCCCAGTGCCACGAGGTCATTGGCCGATCCGTCTGCATCCATGGCGTCACACGCTATAGCCGATCTGCCGCGGCCTCCTCGTCCGAGACCGGCCACGCCAACTCCACCTGCACGAACGACGGTTGGGGCTCCATCTAGCACCTATCGAGGACAAAGTTTTGCCTTTGACCAATAGTCACTTGGGATGGGCGCTCATTAGCATGGCCGACGGCCACCACTGATCGGGGTGGCAGCTTACAGCGAGGAACGTGCGCCACCCATAGCCCCGCGGCAGCAATGGGTGAGATCGTCACGATCCTGCCAGCAATGCGCCGTGGGGCCCCATCTTCCCAAGAAGGGCAGTCCCTTGCCATCACAGACCACGGACCACGCGAGACCCAACCCGCTCCGACGGTTCACCCGCCGCGGTGCCACCGCCCTGATGTCGGCCGCAGCCCTGATAGCCGGCGGCATGCTGGCCGCCGCGCCCCAGGCGGTGGCCGCGCAGCCCGCGCCACAGGGGTCAGGCAGCTCGGTCGCCAACCCCTACAGCCCCGCGTACCAGCACCCGTACCGGCACGGCGCACTGCCGACCCTCCAGCAGCATGCCAAGATGAAGGCATGGGCGGCCTCCCAGAAGTCCGCGAGCGTCGCGACCGGGCCGCAGACACTGTCCTACGGCGGCGGCGTCGACGGTATCGGCGTCCAGAGCGGCCACTCGAAGGTCTACCTGGTCTTCTACGGCACCCAGTGGGGCACGCAGAGCACCAACGGCAGCGGGGACCTGACCTTCTCCGGCGACTCGGCGGGCGCCGCGCCCGTCGCCCAGGAGATGTTCAAGGACATCGGCACCGGTAACGAGCGCTGGTCGGCCGACTTGACCCAGTGGTGCGACGGTCCAAACCTGACGACCGGCGCGACCAGTTGCCCGGCGAACGCCAACTTCGTCCCCTACCAGAGCGGCGGCGTGCTGGCCGGCACCTGGTACGACAACTCGGGGGCGTCACCCAGTGCCGCCACCGGGCACCAGCTCGGGGCCGAGGCCGTGAAGGCGGCCAGTCACTTCGGCAACACCACGGCCGCGTCGAACCGCGACGCGTACTACGTGATCCTTTCGCCCCACGGCACCAACCCGGACAACTACCAGGGACAGTACTGCGCGTGGCACGACTGGAATGGTGACACCACGCTGACCGGCGGTGCGGTCTCCTCCACCGTCGGCGACGTCGCGTTCAGCAACCAGCCCTACAACATCGACTCGGGCTCGGGCTGCGGGGTCGGGTTCGTCAACTCCCCCGGCACCCTCGACGGCTGGACCATGACACTCGGCCACGAGTGGCACGAGATGATGTCGGACCAGAACCCGGCCGGCGGCTGGACCAACCACACCGGCAGCTCATACAACGGCCAGGAGAACTCCGACGAATGCGCCTGGATCGCTCCGGGCCAGACGGGCGGAGCGGCCAACGTCACGATGGGCACCGGCACCTTCGCCGAGCAGGCCAGCTGGTCCAACGACACCAACGCGTGCGCCATTTCGCACGCCATCGTCGGCGGCACCACGGGCAACACGGTCACCGTGAACAACCCCGGCAACCAGAGCGGCACCGTGGGCACCGCCGTGTCCCTGCAGATGACGGGCTCCGACTCCGACACGAGCCAGACCCTCACCTACACGGCGACCGGACTGCCAGCGGGGCTCAGCATCTCCTCCAGCGGCAAGATCACCGGCACCCCAACCACCGCTGGCACCTCCTCCGTCACAGTCACCGCCAAGGACAGCACGAACGCCTCCGGTAGCACCTCGTTCACCTGGACCATCAACACCACCGGCGGCGGCTGCTCCAGCCCGGGCCAGAAGCTCGGCAACCCCGGCTTCGAGACCGGCACCGCCGCGCCCTGGACGGCCAGCACCGGCGTGATCGACAACTCCAGCGGTGAGCCTGCCCACTCCGGCAGCTGGAAGGCCTGGCTGGACGGCTACGGCACCACTCACACCGACACCCTGTCCCAGTCGGTGACCATCCCGTCCGGATGCAGCGCCACCTTCTCCTTCTACCTGCACATCGACACCGCCGAGACCACCACGACCACCGCCTACGACAAGCTGACCGTCCAGGTCGGAACCACCACCCTGGCCACCTACTCCAACCTGAACGCGGCGAGTGGCTATGCACTCAAGTCCTTCAACCTTTCCAGCTACGCCGGTCAGACGGTGACCCTGAAGTTCACCGGCACCGAGGACTCCAGCCTGCAGACCAGCTTCGTGGTCGACGACACCGCCCTCAACGCCTCCTGACCCCATCAGGCCTCTGGGCACAGCACGACATGTTCCGCCCCAGCAGGGAACCACGGCTGGGGCGGAGCCGTCCCATCGACACAAGATGCCTGGAAAGGGGAGGGGCGCATTCACGATGCTTCCGCGCACCCACTTGGCACTCCGCTTCGGCACATGCCTGACTCTCGCCGCCATCTCGGCTTGCGGCGCCAACTCCGTACAGTCTGACGCGCCAACCACGCCAACGCCAATACCTCTCCATCTGGATGAGCGCGCGAACCACACCACCGTCTCGGCCACGGTGGGCACCTCGGTGGTGGTTACGCTGCACAGCACATACTGGTTCGACCTCAGCAGCGGAACGCCGGATGTCCTGGCCGCCGTCGGCACGTCGCGGGTCACACCGGCCCACACTTGTGCCCCGGGCGTTGGCTGCGGCACTGTCGAACTCGCCCTGCGTGCCGTCCGGCCCGGCTCAGCGCACGTCACAGCCCGCCGCACCAGTTGCGGCGAGGCCCGGCGCTGCGGTGGCGATGAAGATCGGTACAGCGTGACGGTGAAGATCCGTGGATGACGATTCGGTAGCAGCCGCCACCCGGAAGAGGGAGCCACCGCTTACCCCGAGCAGATCCCTGCGATTACTGAGCCTCGATCCACCGCGCGGTAGTCGGTCTGTGGACGACGAAATGAGAAGAGGTGCCCGCTGACCTGGGATAATGGGAGTTCCTACGCCCTCATCAGTCCCACGAAGCAAGGCACCTCGTAAGTGAAAGTCTCCCACAGCCCGGCGACGCTGTTCGCCGCGCTCGACGACCCGGACCTGATCGCGTATGCCGGGCTGGTCCCGACGATCCGACTGGCTGAGCGGTGCGGTCTGCCCCGGTTGGTGGCCGAGAAGTTGAAGGCTCCCCTCCCTGGGGGGAGGGGATGCGTCGCCCTCCAGGGCTGAGTGGGGATTTACGGCTCAGGCCGCCGCCGGAGCCGGCGGCTCAGGTGGTCTTACGCCCTCGACACCGTCCGGGTTCCAACCTGCCCGGACCAGCATCACGCGGGCGGAGTTCTTGTCCCTG
>NZ_JBITGJ010000205.1:0-7419 GCF_044456925.1 Streptomyces sp. NPDC050743 | reverse complement strand
CCCTGACGGCGATCCGGCTATCCCTGCCCTGCTCCGCAGGAGTCCGATTCCTCCCCGGCCTGACGGCCGGGGCATCCTCGGAGGAACCCGGTGAAACCGCGGGGGAGCGGTGGCAGGAAACCGGCCTGGTCTTCACCACCCGGCGGGGTACTCCGATCGAGCCGCGGAACCTCAACCGGCACTTCTACCCGATCCGCGAGCGGCTGGGCCTGGACGTCCGCTTCCACGATCACCGGCACACCTGCGTGACCCTGCTGCTCGGCCTCGGCATCCCGCCGTACATCGTGCGCGACATCGTCGGACACAGCGCGCTGGACGTGACCATGAACATCTACGCGCACGCCGACATGACCGAGAAGCGAGCCGCGCTGGACCGGCTGGGGAGCCTGCTGGCCGACGAGTGAGTGTCGGGGCCGTTGCCGTCAGCGTTGCCTCAGAGACACGAAACGCCCTGGAGGGGAGATCCCCTCTGGGGCGTTTTTGCTGGTGGCGGGTGGCGCCCCCGGCAGGACTCGAACCTGCGGCCAAGCGCTTAGAAGGCGCTTTGCGGGTGGAGTCGCTTCCTTACGCCTACCTGCGATTTCTCGTCAGCTGTGCGCCCTTTAAAACAGACTTCGACACGGATTCGACCGGCACTCGCTTTCGCGCTCTCGGGTGCGGATGTCGGGCCGCAGGACCCTGCCAGCGCCCATCGCTCGCCAATGGCCGTCCTGGTATCACGCGACACCGGTGGCCGCATTCGCTCACTGCTCACGTCTACGGGCAGGGGCCGGGGACGTGAAGGACTCAGTCTGGCGCACGTCCGTCTGACGCGCCCGGCACGTCACGAAGGTCCGGCCATGAGTAGGCTCACGCCATGTCCACTGGGTCCGCTATGTCGGCTTCTTCAGTCTCTGTAGGGATTGGTATTGCGACGCGTTACTTGGACCTTGCTGGCGTCTTCTCGTGCGCCGTACTGGGTGGCGCTGTGGCCCGTACGGCTGGCTTGGACCTGTTCGGATTCTTGGTAGTCGGCATCGTCTCCGGCCTGGGCGGGGGCATCATGCGGGACGTACTGCTGCAGCACGGCACCCCGGTCGCCCTGACGGACTACGCCTACCTACTGACCGCCTTCGCCGGCATCCTGATCGCCTTCCTCATCCGGGTCAGTGAACAGTCCTGGAATCGACTGTTCACCGTGCTTGATGCCGCGGTGATCGGATTCTGGGCGGTCGCGGGGGCCAACAAGACGCTGACGGTCGGCCTGGGCTGGCTCCCGGCCGTCTTGCTGGGCACCCTTACCGCCGTCGGCGGTGGCGCCCTGCGCGACGTCGTCCTCGGCCGGATGCCTGCCGTTTTCGGCGGCAACGGCCTGTACGCCACCGTCGCCTTGGCGGTCGCCGCGATCACTGTGCTCTGCTGGTACCTCGGCATTCCCCAGGTCGGTATCGGTCTGGGCATCGCCTCGGCCCTCGTCTTCCGGCTCACCGCCGTGCACTACGGCTGGAACCTTCCCAGTGGTCTGGACTGGCAGCCGCACTCGAAACTGGCCTCGCTGATGCGACGCCGCTCCCGTCCCGCCGCCCGTCGCGGAGGGTCCGACTCGCGCAAGGATTCGTCATGAACGACCGTGTCCACACTGTGCTGGCCCGTCTGGACGACATTCGCTCCGACCTCGAGGACTTGTACAAGGACCTGCACAGACATCCCGAACTCGGCCTGCGGGAGCACCGCACGGCAAAGAAAGCGTCCGATGCCTTGCGGGACCTTGGCTACGAGGTCACTGACGGCATCGGCGGCACCGGCGTGATTGGGGTCTTGGCCAATGGCGAGGGCCCGATCGTCATGGCCCGCGCCGATATGGACGCCCTCCCGGTGCGCGAGCAGACCGGCCTGCCCTACGCCTCCGCGGTCACGGTTTCCGGGGACGGCGGCGCCGAGCAGCCTGTGATGCATGCTTGTGGGCACGATGTGCACGTGACCTGCCTGATCGGCTGCGCACGGCTGATGGCCCAGGCCAAGGATGCCTGGCGAGGCACGTTCGTCGCGCTCTTCCAGCCCTCGGAGGAGAAAGGTGACGGAGCCGCCATCATGATCGACGATGGTCTGACGTCCAAATCGCCGCGGCCCGACGTGGTATTGGCCCAACACGTCCTGCCCTATCCGGCGGGCTATGTCGGCATTCGCTCCGGGCCGTTCCTGTCGGCTGCGGACAGCCTGCGCATCACAGTCCACGGTCGGGGTGCACACGGGTCCATGCCTCAAGCCGCAGTGGATCCCGTCGTGATGGCCGCGATGATCGTCGTGCGCCTGCAGACCATCGTTTCCCGGGAACTAGCCGCCACCAACCCTGCCGTCGTCACCGTGGGCAGCATCCACGCCGGCACGGACCCCAACATCATTCCCGACAGCGCAGTTATCCAACTCAACGTCCGTACCTACGACGACGCCTCGCGCACCAAGGTCCTCCGTGCAATCGAACGGATCGTCAAAGCCGAGTGCGAGGCGTCCCAGTCACCGAAGGCACCCGAGATCGAGGAGATCGTCACCTTCCCGCCCACGGTCAACGACGAGACCCCGACCCGGCGAGTCGCCGAGGCATTCGCGGCCCACTTCGGCGACGACGCACACACCATCGATCTGCAGACCCCCAGCGAGGACATGAGCGAGATCCCCAAGGCGTTCGGCGTTCCCTTCACGTACTGGGGCATCGGCGGCATCGACCCCGCCTTGTACGCCCAGGCCGTCAAGAACGACACCATCGCCCAGGACATCCCCGTCAATCACAGTCCCACCTTCGCCCCTGTCACCCAGCCAACCCTGGACACCGGCGTCAGCGCCCTGACCGTCGCAACCCTCGCGTGGCTCGGCAGGTAACCGTGGTCTCGCAACGGCCCTGAGCCAGTGATCGCGTCGTCGGCCAGGTTCGGACGGCCCACAGACGGGCCGGCTCCGAACCATGATCGGTTGCCCGCACGTCCCAGTGGCTATGACGCTCGCCTGGTCCGTGCCTGACCTTGCCGACGACCACCGCTTTAGGAGTTCGGTCCGAAGCCAGTGGACTCGGTGATGCTCACCGTCTTCCCCAACGCATGGAGACGCTTGCGTGCGTCACGGTCTGGCGTCGTTGATGTCAGGCATGGATGTCAGCGGGCCGTTGACTAGAGCCGCTGACGGTTCCGCGGCCAGCCGCTAGGGTCGCGCCCATGGGTGCCACGACCGCCGCCATGGTCACTGCCGTCGTTGGAGTGCTCGGCACGCTCTTGGCGCCTGTGATCACGACTTGGACGACGAAGCGCCAGCGGGCGGAAGAGAGGCGGGCTGAGGAGGGAAGACGAGTCTTTGAGGAGCGACGCGCTGCGTACAGCGCTATGAACCGCGCGTCCCGTCACTTCCACACCATGCTGAAAGACGCCCTCCACCGCATGCGAGACGGCGTCTACAGCGACGACGACCGCGCCCAGGTCGAGGAGGCGCGGCGAGACTACCGCGATCGCTACGCCGAGGCTCAGATGATCGTCCCTGAAGCGGTACTCAGGGCATCCCGCGAGTTGAACGTCGTCCTGGCCGCGATCGACGCTACTGCCAAGCGCATTGATCGGGGTCTGGCTCGAGAAGGGGAGAGTGCGGATCAGGCACTCATCGACCTGAAGGCGGCAGAACCCGCACTGACTGCCATGCGACGGATCATGCGTGAGGATCTGGGTGTTTCCGACTGATCCCGTCTTGTCTAAGGGACCGCTTTGTCCCGAAGGAACTTGCGCGGGTGGCCGACCATGGGTCGGTGGGCCACTCACCTGCTGCGAGCGTCCACAGCCGTCCGCGCTCGTCCGCCGCTGTGCGTCGGCGTTGTCACGCAGTTAAACACTCACCCGGGATGCGACCCGGCGCTTAGAAGATGCGGGCACACCATGGTGGGCGGGTCAGATCGTCTCGTGCCGCCACCGTGTCGGGTCGCCGAGTGCCACCGCCTTCCGCCGTCGTTGTCGTCAGCGCTGCCGTCACTGCCGCGGGCGACATTGTGTGAGCACAGCTTTAGGAGTTCCTTCCGGCGGTCCAAGGGCTGGGTACGCGGCTCGCTGGCGTCCGGGACCGACTTCCCTGGTACGGCAGGGTGCACCGGTGTCGCCGTCAAAGACTGCAGCCAGACCAGCAGCCTCGAGGTCGGGCCGCTCCAGGTCCTTGCCCTGCCGGGAGCCAGCAATGGTTCTACCATGGGTTCGGATCGACCATGATGCAATGCTTCGGCGGCTGAGGCGGCTTAATTAACGCCGATAATCGCCCGGCTGGCGGTATTATGGATACAACGATTGCGATAATATCGGAACTTATCTCATCCATTGCGCTGGTTGGAGTGGTTATAACTCTGCTCCTGGAATCCCGACAGCTTCGGACCAGCCAGCTCCAAGCATCGCGAGTGCTTCAAGCTGAACTCATAAGACTAGCGATGGACTACCCTGACATCGCCAGTGTTATGGGGCTTGGGATAAGCTCCGAGGGTTACCGGAAGTACGCTTTCCTTAGCCTCCTCCTTGACTCCCGGGAGATGAGCTACTCGCTGGAGACCATGTCCACCAGGGCGATTCAATGCCAGGCCCGAATTCTATTCAACTCGGATTATTCTCGCACTTGGTGGGTAGCTGTGCGAGAGCCATGGAACGACGCGGCCACAACGAAAAACGAAAGGGAGTTCTTCGCGTTGATTGACGGGGAATTCGTCGCGGCCACGGTCCATGAGCCAGGAAGAGGCCCAGACGGCGAGAGCGGTGAGCCCAGAGCGGATAGTGAGATTAGCGCCCTCGGTTGTCCCAGATCCGGTAGCCGCCTGGCACACCTCTGGCTACGTACCGACGCTTACTCACGGCTGCTCCCCAGGCCGTGACAGCCGCAGGGCTTCATCACGGACCCCTGTGTCCTGGTCGGCGGCAAGTCTCACAAGCTGGTCCACGAACTCGTCCGCCCGGTCGTCGGCGATCATCCAACTCTGGTAGCCGAACACCTCGCCGTCGAGCTGGTCGGCGGTCCACCATTCCTCGGCCCGCGACAGCGCCGCCAGCACTGCGCGCAGACCGACCACGTCGTCAGCGAGATCCGGTAGATCCGCGCGGAGGATTTCGCGATGCCCGCACCGGTGAGGTACCGCTCGACCGCCGCGGTGTACGACGAGGGCGGGGCGGACAGGGGCACCACCCGGGCGCGCGGCAGCCGGAGCGCGCCCCGCTTCCGAGTTCGGTCACCGGTTCGATCGCCACGCTGGCCCCGCCCTTCCGGCACTGCCGCAGTAAATGCGTACACCTCGCCTGCGCCGGCCGGGGAACCCGCCGCAGGTCGCGATGATCACGGTAGGGGCTCCACCGCAGTAAATCCGGTATTTACTGCGGCCGTGTGGCCTGACCGATGATTTTTCCGCGCCGTGCTGGTCTGTACGCCGAATACCGACTCACGGGAGGCTGACGCCATGCGGAAACTAACCTTTGCCATGAACATGAGCCTGGACGGCTACATCGCCGCGCCCGGCGACGACCTCGGCTGGAGCGTGCCGAGCGACGAGCTGTTCCAGTGGTGGTCCGACCGGGTGGACGCGACGGGCCTGGCGTTGTACGGGCGCAAGCTGTGGGAGACGATGAGCTCCCACTGGCCGACCGCCGACAAGCAGCCGGGTGCCACACCGGCTGCGATCGAGTACGCCGGCCGCTGGCGGGACACGCCGAAGGTGGTGTTCTCCTCTACGACCAGCACGGTCGACTGGAACACCCGTCTGGTCACCGGCGACGCGGTCACCGAGATCACCAGGCTCAAGGCCGACGACGGCGGCGGCCCCATGGACATCGGCGGTGCCACAGTCGCCGCGGCGGCCATGCGGGCCGGGCTGATCGACGAGTACGCGATCGTCACCCATCCGGTCCTGGTGGGCGGCGGCACGCCGTTCTTCACAGCCCTGGACAACTGGGTGAACCTGACCCTAGTGGAGACCCGGACGTTTCCCGACGGCGTGATCCTGACCAGGTACGAGACCAAGCGCTGAGCGCTCGACGTCGGATCGGCGCGGGCTTCGGGCGCTCAAGGATCTCGCGGCGCTGTGTTCCGAGGCGATCGTGATACCCCTGCCGGATCACAGGCCGTGTATGTAAGGGATCCCCAACCGGACACCGGTCAGCTTGTGCTGAGCGAGAGTCTGCTGGTCATGTTGAGTTCCACCTCGCCGTAGGGCTGGACGTGGGACCAGAACACACGTGACCGCGCGGGCCTGCTGCCCTCCCGCACGAGTGGGGACTCACCGTTTCACCTCGACCAGTCCGCTGGCTTCTCTCCCTCACCCTGAGCGGGCTGGCGGGTGAGCACCGCTTTAGGAGTTCATTCCTGGCTACATGCGCGCTGCCGCGTTGCTACTCCAAGGGCTCAAGACAGTCCCCCTGCTACTGCTAAGGTCCCCGCGCGTACGGCTCTGTTGCCGTCATCTTCTGCCGTCCGGGTCCGCTAAGCATTTCGGCAGCATTCGAACCTGCAGCCTTCTGATGTTCCTCAACACTGCTTCGCTGATGGGCGCCTGCGCCGATACCCAACCCCCCATCGCTCACCAGGGGAGGGGCTGTCCTCGGCTGTCATCATCTGTCGTCGGCCACCCTCGGACGGCCCACAGACGGCCCACAGACGGCCCCAGGGATAACCCCGGGCTTGAACAGCGTCACGCCAGGCGCGACGGGCAACGAGGCCTATTGTCCGCTCAGTTCGTCCAGCAGTTTCGTGATTTATACGGCCGTAGGAGTGATCAAAAGATGAATGACGTTACGCTCTGATCCGTTATGCACATCGTTCTCCAGGTATGTGCCCGATCCGGGGCACAGCAGCGGAGGAGAACACATGAGGACCGTCCAGAAGATTGCAGCGGTGGCCGCGGCCACCTGCGGAATCCTCTTCGCCGGCATCGGGGTGGCCAGCGCTGACCCCCAGGACAACGGCGGGGGGGACAACATCCCCGTACTCAGCAACATCAACACGATGAACTGGGACGATTCGCCCTTCTGTGGAGTTCAGGTCAAGACTAAGGACACCGAGCAGAAGACGTCCTGTCCGGTAGTGCACAACGAGGGCAGCTCCAACAGCCCGGTGTACATCATCACCTTCGGATCTTGATCTCTCATAGCGGTCCGGCGGTCCGGTTGTTCGGGGCCGTCGGACCGTTTCGGCTTGTCGAGGCGTTGGCAGCCAGGTGAGTAATCCGGCTGCTGTGTCGGGTGGGCGCCCAGGGGTTCGGCATGGTTCGGCCTCGCTCCGGTTCATCATGCGGCGGTCAGTGAGGCACGCGGTTGGCGTAGTGACTTTGGCCGGGAGTTTCAATGAGCCGTTCCCGGTAACCGACGGTCGCTGAGGGTGATCGCCTCCGGGAGTCTCGTGGTGTACTCCCAACTCCGGGCAGACGTAAGGCCCCTGGTAGGAACG
>NZ_JBITGJ010000204.1:0-7551 GCF_044456925.1 Streptomyces sp. NPDC050743 | reverse complement strand
ACACGGACCGCAAGCGTCCCCTTCGGAAACGAAGCCCGCACCACCCGCGCAGTCAGCTCCGGCACCCCGCGATCAGCCCGCGGCTCCAGCGACATCCAACCCCACCCTCGATCGACGAACATGCCGATCATGGCAGGCCCGCACACTCACCATCACCGTTTCACGGATTTCCCCACGGAGTCCTTCAGGGAGGGGAGCCTTCAAATCCAGCGATCTGCCGGGACACGGAATACCGGGCCTCGGGCACCCAGGACCCCGGGGACGCCCTGCCATAGGGCTGTACCCCTCTCCCGCTCCCAGTCCGCTGTCGCCCGGGACCGCGCCCACTGGGCCACGGCTGCCGGAATCAGCATGACGGGCGGCATCACCTCGTGGAACGTAACGCCGATGAGCATCATCCAGCAGGCTATCGCGCCGACGAACCCGGCCGTGCGCCGCAGCGTCAGCCGCCGCGCCGCATCCTGGCCGGCGTGCGGTTCGTCGACGCTGTCGATCTGAGCGGCTTGCTCGTACTTGCGGCGACGCCGGTCTGGCAGACGGAACCCGAGAGGCAGCAGCGCCAGGCACACCAAAGTGACCACAGCCGTGCCCACCAGCAAGGACTCCAGCCGGTGAGTCGTCGTCCCGATCAAGACCAGCAACAAGCCTTCGGACAGCACCGCGCCTGCGCCCATCATCAGCGCGGACGTCTGCTCGAAGTACACCACCCTTATCAGCCCGGGTCCGGCGTCCCCAGTCATCGCCCCAACTCTCTGCCCGGACACGCGCGCAGGCAGGAAAGATCCAACGCCGTGCGGAACGCGGGGTCAACCCACCGCGTGTCAGAACATCGTCAAGACTGTCCTGCCCCAGCGCCCGAGAACGTGGGTCTCCCCCTGGTCCGCTCGCAGCATTGATCTGGACGGCGTCGGTGCCATCTCGGCTGCAGCTGTAACGGCGCTCGGAGTGCCGGCCTCAGTCCTGGTCGGCCGCCGCTGACAGATGCGCGGGGCGCTAGGAACGGCCAAGGAGACAGGCCGTGCCCGGCATTGCACAGGCCGAGTCGACATACAGAGCTGCCCTTCCGAGCGTCGGCGTCGGTTCCTGACCCCTCGCTGCAACCGGAACATCACTGCCTGACCATCCGTCAGAAGTTCTACAAAGCGCTTGTTTCTGCCCTGGAACGTCTGCTTGACCCCACAACTGGGGTGCCACATGGTCGAACGCTGCTTCAACCGCCTGAAGCAGCGGCGCCCGAGGGGCGGTTCGAGGAAGCCGGGGGTTAACGGGGTTCGACCGGCTGTTGAGGTGAAGCGCTCTGATGGTCATCTGCGTCACCCGGAACGGAAACCTGTGATCCGCCCAGCCGGTGTGCGGTTGGTGTGCGATCCGGTGCCCACCGGCGCGCATGCCCGTTAAGGAACCAATCAATGACATTTCGCATGAAGAGACCTGTGGGAGCCGGTATTCGGCGTACCGCAGTGGCAGCCGCGGCGGTGCTGACGTTCGCCGGCGCAGTGACAGCAGCGGGACCCGCTTTCGGTTCCGGCGCCGACACGGCCGCGGACAGCCATGCGGCCACCCCGGACTGGCTCCCGGACACACCGGAGAACTGGCCCCTGGTGGTGGACTACACCCGCACGCCGGCCCAGACCGTCACCCGTGGTCTGCAGCACTACAGCGAGACCTACGACACCGTGGGCGGCCGCCAGCACATCCAGGTGCTCAACGCCGACCTGACAGACTCGAATCTGCGGGTCGGAATGGTCGAGGCCGGCGACACCCTGACCAACCCGGCGGACGAAACCCCGTCGTCGATGGCCCATCGCACGCACGCGGTGGCCGGTGTCAACGGGGACTACTTCGAGATCCACGCCAGCGGGCGGCCGCTCGGCGGCATCATCTCCGACGGACACATGCTGAAGAGCCCCAAGCCGGGCTTCGCCTCCCAGTTGGGCGTCAAGCCCGACGGCACCATGGTGATGGGGCCGGAGACCTTTTCCGGCACGATCAGCGACGGCTCCGCGACGCGCTCGCTGACGTCGGTGAACACCGTGAACGACGTGGCGTCCGGCGGCATCACCGAAGTCACCCCCGACCTCGGCGAGACACCGGGCCTGGCCAAGCCCTCCACTCTGGTCATCGGCCACTCCGCCGACGGCGGCTTCGTCGTGGACGACGTGCGGACCGGCGTCACCACCCTGCCGCGGCTGAGCACCGGCCAGCTCGGTCTCCTCGGTGCCGGCGACGGCGGTCAGTGGCTGGGCGACACCCTGCA
Source organism: Streptomyces sp. NPDC050743 (assembly GCF_044456925.1). Lineage (NCBI taxonomy): Bacteria > Bacillati > Actinomycetota > Actinomycetes > Kitasatosporales > Streptomycetaceae > Streptomyces > Streptomyces sp. NPDC050743. Next base: position 5,294 of record NZ_JBITGJ010000204.1, on the reverse strand, counting down.
CACGGGTGACACGGTGGGCATCACCACGAAGTTGTCTCCCGACAACGATGTCACCCAGCTGATCAGCGGCGTCGACACGCTGGTGAAGGACGGCAAGGTCTACCAGGACCCGACCGGCACCCCGCCGAGCGGCGCCAACCCGGAGACCGCCGTCGGCATCACCAAGGACGGCAAGCACGCCATCGTCGTCGCCATCGACGGCCACGGCGGCGCCTCCACGGCTTTCGGCGTGACGCCGGAACAGGCCGCCGGCTACATGGTCGCCCACGGCGCCTACACCGCGATGCTCTTCGACGGCGGCGGCTCCACGGGGATGGTCAGCCGCGCCCCCGGCGCCGACCGGGCCGACGTCGTCAACACGCCGTCCGACCTGCCCGGCAACACCGAGCGCCCGGTGGCCAACGGCATCTTCTTCTACTCCACCGCCAAGGAGGCCGGACCGGCCGTCACGGTCAGGGTGAACGACGGCCGGACGGTCACCACCGTCGCCGGCGGCTCCATCCCGCTCCCGGTGTACTCCGTCGACCGGTTCGCCAACCCGGCCGCCGGCACGGTCCACGTCCGGGTGGAGCCCTCCGACCTCGCCACGTACGAGGACGGCAAGCTCACCCCGCACCGGACCGGCACCGGCCGGATCATCGCCTCCAACGGCAAGGCCCTCACCTCCGAGAAGCTCGAGGTCGTCGGCAAGCTCGACACGCTCACGGTCACGCCCGACAAGGCCGACCTGGACAACGGCGCCACTCAGCAGCTCGCCCTGTCGGGAACCGTCAAGGGCGGCGACACGGTGCAGATCCCCGCCGAGGCGGCCACCTGGAAGGTCAGCCCGGACGATTTGGGCAGCGTCGACTCGCACGGCCTGTTCACCGCGCACGCCGACAAGGGCGGTCTCGCCGACGTGAGCGCCACGGTCGCGGGCGCCACCGCCACCGCCTCGGTCGCCGTCGGCAGCGTCAGCAAGACCATCGACCCGATGAGCAGCCTCGACGTCTGGCGACTCAGCAACAACACCACCGGCAAACCCGCCACTCTGAGCGCCGACCCCGGTGTCGTCCCGCCGGGGTCCACCGAGTCCGGATCGCTGAAGCTCGATTACTCGATGCCGGCCGGTGCCGGCGTCAAGCAGCTGGTGCTCTCGCCGAAGGTCACCCTCAAGACCGACACCGACAACGGCCAGGTGCCCACCGCCATCGGTGTCTGGATCAAGGGTGACGGCAACGGCATCGAGCTCGCGGAGAAGTACATCGGCGTCAACGGGTCCTCGACCACCCTCTACCCGACGTATGTGACCTGGAAGGACTGGCACCTGGCGGTCGCTCAGCTGCCGGCGGGCATGCAGTTCCCGCTGACCATCAGCTTCATCGACTTCCTGGCGATCAGCCCCAGCACCTCCTACAGCGGCTCGCTCAACGTCGGGGGCCTGCAGGCGCTGTACTCGCCACGACCGGTCACGGCGCCCGAATACCACGCGATCCCGAAGAACCCTGACTGGCTGTCCTTCGAAGAGGACTCCGCGGACTTCGCCAAGAAGGGCACCACCCTCCTCGCCGGCGACGACGCGCACCTGCTCGCCGGCGACCCGGGTTCGGTCAGCAGCAACGTGATGGACTCCATCGCCAAGCGGCTGCCCACCCTCGCCCCGCAGGCGCGGCCGGACGCCGCACAGTTCCTCGGCGACATGTCCGACGACGGCAAGCCGGCGGACCTGAAGTACGCCAAGTCCAAGATGGACGCCCTCGGCATCCCCGCCCGTGACATCGTCGGCAACCACGAGATCACCCAGGGCACCGACGCCGAGAACGGCAACTACAGCGACACCTTCGGCGACACCCACTACGCCTACACCCAGGGTGCGGCCAGGATGATCGTCACCGACAACTCACATGGCAGCCTGCAGTCCTCGGACCCGTTCCAGGATCCTTCGGGCGCCCAGTACCCGTGGCTCGTCCAGCAGCTGACGGACACCACGGCCAAGGACGTGCTGGTCATCACGCACATGCCCGCGTACGACCCGCACCCGGCCGCGAACAGCCAGTTCACGGACCGCTGGGAGGCGCGGATGTACCTGCGGCTCGTGCAGCGCTACCAGCAGACGCACCCGAAGCAGCATGTGATCATGTTGTACGGTCACGCCCGCGGATTCGCCGAGCAGATCCTCAATCCCGAGGGGCAGAGCGTGACCACCGCCGAGGGCGGCATCCCCCAGTTCACCTTCGCGGACCTCGGCATGCCGGCCTACGCCCCTGCCGACCAGGGCGGCATCTACCACTTCGGACTGCTCCGGATCGGAGACGACGGTGACCTGCAGTACTCCGTCGAACCCGCCCTGGCGTCGATCACCGTCAAGGGCCCCAAGGAGCCGATCGCCGAGGGCGACCACGTCACCCTGACCGCGACGGGAGACCAGATCGGCGGCGACAACATCGCTCCGCTCACCATCCCGATCGCGGACCCGGCGTCCCACGTCTGGACGTCGAGCAACTCCAAGGTCGCTTCGGTGGACCCGTCCACAGGAGCGCTGACCGCCCACCGCTCCGGCACCGTCACCGTCTCGGTGACCTCCGGCGGCGTCACGGGCAGCTACCAGGTCGTCGTGCAGTGACATGACGGATGACGGGGTGCCCGGGCGTTCCCGGGCACCCCGTCGGCGTAGCCGTGCGCCGTGGTCGTGACCGGTGGCATGCGCGCCGCCGCCCTGGATCGGTCGGCCTCCATTACAGGCCGAGGGCCGACGGGTCCGTCCGCCGTTTCTCCGGCACCTCGCACAGGAACGGCAGGACGACTGGCGGTGCTTACGCAGGGCGTCGCATGCGGAAATCGCCGTACTTCGGGTTCGGCTCCTCGCGCACGGCCCCGGCCAGCGCGGGCCCGGTGATCTCTCCCGGGCCTCCCTGGGGCGGGTAGCCGACGATGTCGCGGACCTTGTAGTAGACGCCCACCAACCGGTACTCGCCCGGCCCCCAGGATCCGTCGCCGTACGGCAGCATCCTGTTCTCGCCGCAGACCGGGCACTGGGCCTGCGGGTGTACCAGAACCCCGGGCTCGGTGAATGCGTGCGGCAGGCGTCGGTCGGCGATCGCCCGTCGTGGCAGGGTCAGCTGTAGTCCATCCGTGGGTCATGATCTTGCTGCTGGGGTGCGCCTCAAGTGGAAAGCATCGCACACGAGTACGTGATGCTTCACAGCCGCCGGACGCGCAGCACGCCGGTCAGCATCGGGAGGGTGAACTCGCCGTGGGCGGTCTCCGGTCTGCTCGCGAGGAAGGCACGGATCCGGCCCAGCGTGGCCTCTTGTTCCTGCTCTGGCATGACCAGCACCCCCGCGCGCGTCGCGATGGTCGCGACGAGGGTGTCGGCGGTGCGACGCTGCCCGTGCGGGAACTCGGCCTGCTCCGGCGAGCCGAACCTGACGGCCCCCCCGGTCTTTGGAAGGTGCATGTCTGCCGTCTCGGCGCGCCAGCTGCCGGGCGTGTCACGCGGGCCGACGGCCGCGCTCCCGCTGATCCGCGCGAGCCCGGCGACCCACTCGGCCTGGTCGTCCATGACGTTCCACAGGCCGGCCAGGATACCGCCGGGTGCGAGTACCCTGGCGATCTCGGGTCCCGCGACGGCCATGTCGAACCAGTGCATGGCGTTGCCGGCCAGCACGGCATCGACGGACGCGTTGGGCAACGGTATCGCCTCGGCACTACCCGACAGGGCACGGACAGCCGGCAGCGAGCGGCGCAGCTCGGTCAGCATGGCCGGGTCGGGCTCGACCGCAATGACTTCGAAACCCAGTGCGACCAGCGTGGCGGTCAGCTTTCCGGTTCCGGCGCCGAGGTCGAGCACGCGCGGGCCGGGCGCGGGCTCGAGCGCCCAGCGCACCGCTGCATGCGCGTAGTCCGGACGGTGCTCGGCGTATGCGGCCGCCGCCGCGCCGAACGACGAGGCGTGAAGCAGCCGTTCCTCCTGGGCCATGCGGTTACGCTATCCGTGCTGCTAATCGCCGACTATCCCGCCGTACCGCTTCGGCGACAGCCACCCGCACACTCGGACCAACAGGGCACCGCGGGCAGCCTCCGACCCCCTCCGCACGCGTCTCCCCGTCGGCCCACCCCGCCCGCCGCCGCCCAGCGATACGCCCCGGACGTCGACCGCGACCGCGAGGCCGGCATCGACCAGGCTCACCCTGCCCAGGAGACGCGAGCCCGGTCGAAGGCCACGTCAACTCGATCAAGATGCTCAAGCGCCGGATGTTCGGCCGCGCCGGCCTCCAGCTCCTCCGCCTCCTCCGCGAGCGCGTGATCCCGCACTCGTAGGGCCCAGGTGAACCACCCGGGGCGCGCCGCCGCGGAAACAAGCAGGCAGGCGTCGAAGAGCCCTTCGGTCTGCTCGGCCCGGCGCTGGTCTGGGTGGTGGAACTCGCCTCGGGCTCGCACGTACTGGGCAGGCGGGTACGCCTTCGCTGGGTGAAGCTGAAGGTGTGAGCATCAGTAGCGAGCGCCCGGTAAGTACGGAGCAGATCTACGCAGCGCTGGCCGCTCTGGCGGCTGAGCCGGTTGCGGATCCGAAGAAGCGACCCGAGGGGCCGCAGGAAGAAGACCGCCTGCACCTGCTGGGCAGTCTGCTGGCGAAGACGGAGCTCGAGATCACCGCTGCAACCCGCCTCACCGAGGAAGGGGAGATCGAGGACGTGCTTGAGACGTTGCTCGGCTGGGGGGAGCAGGTAGGAGAGGATCCCGGGCTCGCGGTCAACGTCCTGACAAACCGGCTGCAGCGCACCGCGGTGCAGGTCTCCGAACCCGAAGCGGAAGAACTGCCACCCGGCCGCGAGGCCGCCTTCGCTGCCGTCATGACAGCGGTGTACACCCTCAGCGCTCAGCTGCACGCCGAGCGCGGCGACGCGGAGGGAACCCGACACGCTCTGAGCGGGGCGGAAGAAGCCCTCATCGACATCCTGCAAGGCATGCATGACCTGCGCGTCGCCATCGGTGACGCGGCCGGACCGGAGGAACAAGCCGAAGACTGACCCGCAAGGACTCGATCTGCGGCGACTCCTCAAGCCGAACGTGGTGCTCTTCGGCGAAGCCGTTCCGCCACAGCGAGTCGAACAACAACAGAAACAGTGCCGCTACCTGGTCCTTGAAGGCTCCCCTCCCTGGAGGGAGGGGATGCGTCGCCCTCCAGGGCTGTGCGGGGATTTACGGCTCAGGCCGCCGCCGGAGCCGGCGGCCCCGGTGGTCCTACGCCCTCGGCACCGTCCGGGTTCCAACCTGCCCGGACCAGCATCACGCGGGCGGAGTTCTTGTCCCTG
>NZ_JBITGJ010000203.1:0-7630 GCF_044456925.1 Streptomyces sp. NPDC050743 | reverse complement strand
ACGGAAGGTGTACCGGGCATGCCCGGCGTCCTTCGTGGTCGCCTCTGTCGTCATGCATCCGAACCTACCCGAGAGCACTGACAGTTGAGAGTTCTCGATCATGGTGGGCGACGTCACCGCCGTGCGGGGTGGACGCCGGATCGCCCTGACGGCGATCCGGCCATCCCTGCCCTGCCCCGCAGGAGTCCGATTCCTCCCCGGCCCGAAGGCCGGGGCATCCTCGGAGGAACCCGGTGAAGCCGCCTCGTCGGCAGACAGCACATCATCTTCACGCCGCAGCAGGAAGGGGCCGCCGGGCGAGGTCACGGGCCTCGTCCGCGGAGACGCCAAGCATGTGCAGGAGCATCTCGGCCATCTTTCCGGCTGCATGGTCCCTGTCGGCCTCGGGCTGATGGAACCAGAGCTGCAGGAGCGCCAGCAGGCTGCCGTTCAGCACGGTCAAGGTGATCATCGGGTCGACCACGGTGAAGCGGCCAGAAGTCATGCCCTGCTCCACGTCGTGTCTCGCGCGCGGAGCCAGTCCGCGGCCGGCGCATATGCGGCCGAGCTCGCTGTGGCAGAGAATCCGCATGATCTCCGGGTGCGAGCCGGCCATGCGTGCGCTGAGCCGCATACCGGCGGCGAGGCGCTCGGCGGGGTCGTCGACGCCGTACAGATGTTTGTCGACGGCTCGGGCGAACTCCTCCACGGCGTCGGCCACGGCCGCGTCGAACAGGTCCGGCTTGGACGTGAAGTGGTTGTAGAACGAGCCGAAGCCCACGTCGGCGAGCTCCGCGATGGTCCGGATGCTGGCGCTCGTATCGCCCGACTCGGCTAGGAGCTGTCGCGCGGCGCGGACGAGTGCTTGCCGGGTCTCGGCCCGACGGCGTTCGAATCGATTCTTGGGTGAGGCTGACATCGGCACACACCGCACACAAGGTCAACAGTTCTGATGAATTAATCATCGCATTGGCGGTGTGGATTGTCCACCCTGAGCGCCATGGGCCCCCTTGCCGCCCAGCGGTCAGTAATTCCGGCGACGCTAGAGGCCACCTCACCTGCCCTCGTCGTGCTGCACGGCCACATTTGATTGAGCGATCAGTTTCGGTGGCCTTGACGACGAAGCGGTCGTATCTGACTATTTCATCAGAAGTGGGCAAAGTTGCCCAAGCTGGCGAAGACCGGTCGGCAGGTGTCAGCGCACCGGCCAGGTCGCGCGCTACACCGCAAACTCCGGCTTCCGGTACCGCACGGGGGACTTCTCCGCCTGCTGCCCATCACCGTCCACCACGGCTACGGACGGGGCGGCCGCGCCCACATGCCGGCACTCCCTCACCTCCGAACTGAAGGGGATCAACCACGATGACGAATACCGACCACACGCCACTCGCCAAGCCGGTGAGCCCCGGCGAGATACCGGACGCGGCGATAGCGGTGATCGATGCGGACGGGACGGTGGCGGCGTGGACGCAGGCCGCTGAGCGACTTGTCGGGTACTCGGCTGCGGAAGTGGTGGGCCGATCCGCCGTGCACGTGCTGCCGCCCTGCGAGGAGGCCCGAAGGGCTTCGCTGTTCGCCGAGCAGTGCCGTGCCCAAAGTGGCTGGTCCGGCACCGCCGCGGTCCGCCACCGCGACGGCCACACGCTCAAGATGTCGCTGCGGGTGTCGCTGTTGTGGGGACAGGACGCCGGCACCCGGTGGCTGGTGTCCGTGACCGACATAGGCGCCCTGTCCTCGGAGCCTGCCAACGGACCGGTGCGGGAGTCGCTCCTTGCCCATGCACCGATCGGCATCGTGGTGTATGACCCGCAGTTGCGCTGTACCTGGGTGAACGACGCGATGGAGCGCCACGACGGCATTCCCCGTGACCGGCGGTTCGGACGGCGTCTGAGGGAATCGCTGCCCGCCGTGGAGGCCGAAGCGCTCGAGGTGGTGATGCGGCAGGTGCTGCAGAGCGGTACCACCATGGTCCACGAGTACCGGGCGTGGCCGCTGTCGGACGGGCGCCGTGAGCATGCGTTCTCGGTCTCGTTCTTCTGCCTCCAGGACGCGGACGGCACGGCAATGGGGGTGTGCTCCATGACCGTGGATGTCACCGGGAACCGGCGGGCGCGCGAACGCCTGGCCATCCTCAGCGAGGCGAGTACGCGCATCGGCAGCACCCTCGACGTCATGCAGACCGGGCAGGAACTGGCGGAACTGGCCGTGCCGCTGCTGGCCGACCACGCCCTCGTCGACATGGTGGAGTCGGTTCCCTTTGGCGTGGAGCCCTCGGCACGGATCGGCACGACGAGCGGCCGCCCACCGCTGCTGCGCCGTGCCGGGGTGGCCTCCATCGACATGGGACTCCTGGAGTTGCCGTGGGTGCGGGAAGAGGTGATCCACGCCCACCCGAGCTCATCGTTCGCCGTCGCCCTGCGCACGGGCAGGTCTCACCTGGAGCCGGTGCTCGACACCCAGGCCGGCCCGTGGGTCGACCACGACCCGGTGCGGGCGCAGAAGGTACGGGACAGCGGCGTCCACTCCTTGATGGTCGTGCCCATCCGTGCACGGCGCTGCGTGCTGGGGCTGGCGCTGTTCGGCCGCTCCGAGGAACAGACGCCGTTCCAGGAGGACGACCTGCTCCTCGCCGAGGAGCTCGTCACCCGGGCCGCGCTCTGCCTGGACAACGCCCTGCAATATGCGCGCGAGCGCACCGCGGCCCTCACCCTGCAACGCGACCTGCTTCCCCACCGTGTGCGGGGCGGTGCCGCCGTCGAGGTTGCCTCGCGCTACGTGCCGGCCGACATGGACCACGGCGTCGGGGGTGACTGGTTCGACGTGATCGAGTTGTCCGGCGCCCGGGTGGCCCTCGTCGTCGGCGATGTGGTGGGACACGGCATCAACGCCGCGGCGACCATGGGCAGGCTCCGCACCGCGGTAGGCACGCTCGCGGACCTCGATCTGCCCCCCGACGAACTGCTGGCACGACTCGACGACACGGTGCACCGGTTGAACGACGAAGACGCCGACGTCTTCGACCACGTCCCTACGGTGGTGGGTGCCACCTGTCTGTACGCCGTCTACGACCCGGTCACGCGGCGGTGCACGATGGCGCGGGCAGGACATCCCCCGCCCCTGATCATCGACGCGCAGGGCCGGGTCACCATCGCCGACCTGCCCGCCGGAGCCCCACTCGGCCTCGGTCTCGGCCTGGTGCCCTTCGAGTCCGTGGAACTGGAACTGCCCGAGGGGAGTCTGCTCGCGTTCTACTCCGACGGACTGGTCGAGTCCCGTGACGGCAATCTCGACGTCGGCACGAGCCGTCTGGGGGCCGCCCTCGCACAGCCGGGTTCGTCCCTGGAGGACCTGTGCTCCCAAGTGATCGAGGCTCTGCCGGCCCAGGCGCAGCCCGACGATGTCACCTTGCTCCTCGCACGCACGCGCGTGTTCGAACCGGCCCAGGTCGCCTCCTGGGACCTGCCGAACGAGCCTGCCGCCGTCCCGGCCGCCCGCCGTCTGGCCGCTCGCCGGCTCGGCGACTGGGGGCTGGAGCATCTCGTGACCACGGTGGAGCTGATCGTCAGTGAGCTGGTCACCAACGCCATCCGCTACGGCGACGGCCCGATCCATCTACGGCTCATCCAGCATCAGGTGCTGACCTGCGAAGTCTCCGACACCAACACCAGCCACCCACGCCCGCGGCATCCGCGCACCCTCGACGAGAACGGCCGCGGTCTCTTCCTCGTCGCCCAGCTGTCCCGCAGATGGGGCTCCCGCTCGGTGACGGACGGCAAGGTCGTCTGGGCCGAGCAAGCCCTACCCCCCGCGGCCGCGTTCGCCTGAGCCAGAGAAGAAGGAACGAAAAATGGATGTAAACGCTTGCAGCGAGCCGCAGGCGTTCGAGTGCGTGGCAGCCGCCATGCTGGACGACCGGGGCACGGTGCTCCGGTGGACCAGCGCGGCAAAGGAGCTGACGGGGTTCACCGCCGAAGAGGTCTGCGGTCGCCCCGTACAGGAACTGGTGGCCGACCTCCCCGCCGAACCGCACAACGCGACGAAGATGCCGGCGTCCGGCCGGGTACGGCTGTGACATCGGTCCGGCGAAACCGTCGAGGTCACCTTCCGGACCTCTGCGGTGGAAGGCCCCGCGGAGTTCCTTGTCCTGGCGGCGCCCGCACACCACGTCGTCGACCACGAGCAGGGTGCGGCGCTCCTGCGCGCACTGTCCTCACAGGACCGGGTCACGATCGCTCTGCACGTCACGGACCTGGCCACCGTGCAGACGAACGCCACAGCAGGCACTCCCGACGGCCGTCGAGTACAACCCGGTACCCGGCTGTGCGACGTGCTCTGCGCCGAGGACGCCGAGAACCTCGAGGCAGTACTGCGCCAGGTGCTCGAGACGGGCGCCCCGGTCATCCGCAGGACCCAGCACGTGAGCTGGCGGCACGATCCAGCGCGGCGGCGGGCACTGTCCCTGTGCGCCTTCCGTCTGGAGGACGCGCGAGGACGCCCCACGGGGGTCGCGGCCCTGTACATCGAGACCCTCGACCAGCTGGGCGCTCGCCGTCATCTGCACCTCTCCCGCGAGGTGGCTGAGCGCGTAGGGGGATGCCTGGATGTCGTGCGGAGCGCGCGGGACCTGGCGGACCTCCTCGCACCCGGCTTCGGGGACCTCGCCGCGGTCGACCTCGCGCACTCTGTGATCGGCGGGGAGGAACCCGCGCAGCAGCCGGGCGGTGGCGACATGCGCAACGTGGCCCTGGCGCCCAGCGCCACGGCGTGGCCCGCTGGCATCAAGCAGGGCGATCTCGTCCCACCCCTTCCCGACCACCCTCTCCTGCGCAGCATTCGACAGGGCGAGACAGTCGTCTTCGGCCTTGACAAGTTCACCGCCATGGTCGGCGACCCGCAGCTGGTCGAGTATCTCGTCCCGAAGGGCGGTCATTCGGTGATGGTGGCACCGTTGCGCGCCCACGGTGTCGTGCTCGGCGCCATATCGCTTTGGCGCTGCGGACGATCCGACCCGTTCACCGTGGACGAAGCAGAGCTCATGGCACTCCTCGCCTCCAGAGGCGCGCTCGCCATCGACAACGCCCGCCGACACACGCGCGAGCACCGGGCGGCAGTGGCGCTGCAGCAGCGCCTTCTTCCTCCGGCCACTACCGACACTCCGGCAGCCGAGACCGCTGGCGTCTACCTGCCCGCAGGCGGCGGAGCGGAAGTCCGCGGCGACTGGTACGACGCCATCGCGCTGCCTTCCCTCCGGCTGGCCCTTGTCACCGGGGACGTGATCGGCCACGGCATGCCCGCAACCGCCACCATGGGCCGTCTGCGCACCGCCATCCAGACCCTCGCCGACCTCGAACTCGAACCGGACGAGCTGCTCACCCGAATCGCGGACCTGGTCCAGCGCCTCGTGGCCGAAGCCCCACCCGACGACCACGACGTCGTCGGCGCCACATGTTTGTACGCGGCCTACGACCCGGTCACCCGACGCTGCACCATGGCCAGTGCCGGACACCCGCCACCCGTCCTGGTCCGGCCCGACGGGACCGCCGAAGCAGTCGACGTTGTCCCGGGGCCACCACTCGCCGTCAGCGGCATGCCGTACGAGACCACCACGATCGACCTCGAGCCAGGCAGCGTCCTTGCGCTCTACACCGATGGCCTGGTCGATCGAGGGGCGGACGACGACATCGACGACGGACTCCAACGGCTGACCCATGCGCTCGCTGCGTCCTGCTGGCCGGACCGGGCTCTGGAGGAGACCGGCAAGGTGCTCCTCGCCGGACTGGTGGCCGAAGGACCGCGCGACGAGGCGACCCTGCTGCTGGCACGCACCCGCGCCGTACCAGCCGAGGGCACCGCTCACTGGCAGATCCCGGCCGATCCGGCAGCCGTCTCCCAGGCCGGGAATGGGCCACCCGGCAACTCACCCTGTGGGGGCTGGACGACCTACTCTTCACCACCGAACTCATCGTCAGCGAGCTGGTCACCAACGCGATCCGCTACGGTCACCCACCGGCGGAGCTGCGGCTGATCCGCCACAACGTCCTTGTCTGCGAGGTCACCGACTCCAACAGCGCCCAGCCCCGCCTGCGCCGTGCCTGCACCACCGATGAGGGAGGGCGCGGCCTGTTTCTCGTCGCCCAATTCGCCGAGCGCTGGGGCTGCCGCCATGGCCAGAATCACAAGACGATCTGGTCCGAGCAGCCCATCGCGTGCCCCCGCTGATGCCGCCCGGACTCCCGGACTGAGGTCTTCGAAGCGGGCCGGCCGGTGTCGCATACCGAAAGCAACCGCATTGGCCTGCCACGATGCCCCGTACGTTCCAAAGTCAGGGAGGGGCGTTCCGGGAGAAGTCGTTGACCTGCGGCTTCGCAATCATCCGCAAGGCCCGCCTAACCGCAGGGCCGCGGGCCAGCAACAGTGCTCGGACGGGCCAACAACAGGGCTCATGGGCCAGCTGAAACGCTCAGTCTCAGGATTGTGGTCGGGTAGCCGGATCACATTGCCGTGACCCGGCTACCCGACCACAGGGATACGGCCACTTTGCGATCAGTGCCCCTCGTCGAGCATCTCGGACCTCAGGTCGCCGCGCCCCGTCGGACACGCGGCCGGTGCCGGTAACGACCGAACTCCAGCCTCGCCTGATCAACCTCGATCTCCACCGCCACCTCAGGAATGACCGGCAGCAAGCGCACAGGATCGGCGCCAGGCAGTCCGCTGACTGCGCCCGGGAGCTCACGCATTCCCTCCCCGGCCGCATGCAGCAGCGGCGCCACGGCAAGGCGCACCTCCTGAGCGAGGGGAAGACTCACACCGATGGCCCGCATCCGGCCGCCCTTCGGTCGGCCCAGCACGAGGGCCTGCGCCGCCGGCGTCCTCCCGGTCACCCCGATGACCACGGCCTCGGTGGTGTGCCGCTGGCGCCACGTCACCCAGCCCGAGGCAAGGCTGGCAGCGTACGGTGCATCCGTGCGCTTACCCACAAGGCCTTCCACGCCCCTGAGCGCTCCACCCACTTCAGGGCCTGCCGGACGTCCTCGGTGGCTGGCACCGCGCGCAGGGTGGCCGGGCCGCCCTTGAGTAGGCGCAGCAACTCGGTGCGCCGCTGGGCATAGGGGCGGGGCCGCCAGTCGGTGTCGCCGACGGCGAGGACGTCGAAGAGTTGCAACCTGGACGGTGAAGTCGGCGCCACGGCGGGGGCCACGGCGGCCGGCCCGGCTCTGCAACCGCTCGAAGGCCACGCCAGAGCCGTCGATGAAGACCGCGACGAGCTCACCGTCGAGGACGGCGTCCGGCAGGCCGACGGCAGCGTCTGCGACGTCAGAGAACGGGCGGGACAATTCAGTGCCGTGCCGGCTCCACACCCGTCGGGTCGCTGTGTGAATCTGACATCGCCAGCCGTCGTTCTCCAGACTTCGCCGTGTCTCGTGAGACACGGCGGTGGGGGGTGCTGGCTCGCTTTGAAGATGGACGAGACGGGCGTGCATCACCCGGACTGGAGGCGGGGGTGTCAGGTGGCGGTGGCCTACGGCGTCTCCTGATCGTGCTGGTAGGCGGCGAGGAGGAAGAGCCAGATCTCGCTGATGGTGGGGAAGGGGGCGATCGCGTGCCTGAGCCGTTTGAGCGGGATCTCGCCGGCGACCGCGAGGGTGGCCGA
>NZ_JBITGJ010000202.1:0-7665 GCF_044456925.1 Streptomyces sp. NPDC050743 | reverse complement strand
TCCGGAACGGACGGAGCAGGCACAGGGCGCAGCGACATCGCAGCCCCTCCTTGCCTCCCCGCACGATGGAACCGAACCTCCATCAGACTGCCCGACCAAACAAGATCACCACGGGCAATCACCGAATCCGCCAACAAAGTCCTTCAGGGAGGGGAGCCTTCAACGTGGGTCTACGGCTGCGACGGCTGGGCACACTCACACCGCTGAGTGCGCCGCTGCGCACGACTGCGCTCCCGTTCATGGACGACTTGCACGCCGCCGTGCGCCAGCATGTGCAGCTCTCGGTCCTGGTGGGAACGGAGGCCGTCCTCGTCGAACGTCTGTCCACAGGCAACGCTGTGGACGTCATCTCCCGGCTCGGCGGGAGGTTGCCGCTGCATAGCTCCGGCGTCGGCAAGGTGCTGCTCGCCCATGCCGAACCGGAATTGCTCGAACAGATCATCGCGCAGGGGCTGCCCGCATACACGGAACGCACTGTCACCGATCCGGCGCGGCTGCGGGCTGTGCTGGCCGAGTGCCGGGAGACCGGCGTGGCCGTCGTCTCGCGAGGAGACGGCACCCGGAGTGGTCTCGGTGGCCTCGCGTGCTGCAGGGGCCGGTCCGGTCGGGCCGGGCGGTCCTTTCCCCGGGTGGCGCTGGTGGCCGCGGACGTCACCCGATCACCGTGCGCACGAGGCGCATCCGGCCGGGCGGCCAGCACTGTGGAAGTTCAGGAGAGCGCGCTGCGGTGCACCGGCGCACGAGCGAGTACAGGGACGGTACCTGTGGCGGACGAGGCGATCAGGACGACGACCGGGGACGGGGCGACGGCTCACGAGGCGCCGACCTGTCTGGTCACCGGCGCGAGCGGCTATATCGGCGGTCGGCTCGTGCCCGAGCTGTTGGACGCCGGGTACCGGGTACGCTGCCTGGCGCGCACGCCGGGCAAGCTGCGGGACCATCCGTGGGCTCCCCGGGCGGAGGTCGTCCAGGGCGACGTCCTTGACGCCGCGTCGGTGGCACGGGCGATGGACGGCGTGGACGTGGCCTACTACCTGGTGCACGCGCTCGGCACGGGCCGCGACTTCGAACAGACCGACCGGGAAGCGGCCCGCGTCTTTGCCGAGCAGGCCCGCCGGGCCGGCGTCCGCCGCCTCGTGTACCTCGGCGGGCTGACCCCCGAAGGGGTTGCCGAGTCGCGTCTCTCCCCCCACCTGCGTTCCCGTGCCGAGGTGGGCCGCATCCTGCTCGACTCGGGTGTGCGGACCGCCGTCCTGCGCGCCGCCGTCATCATCGGTTCCGGCTCGGCCAGTTTCGAGATGCTGCGCTACCTCACCGAGCGGCTGCCGGTGATGGTCACCCCGCGCTGGGTGCACACCCGTATCCAGCCCATCGCTGTGCGGGACGTCCTGCGCGTCCTGGTGGGCTGCTCCCGTCTGCCCGCCGACGTCAGCCGCGCCTTCGACATCGGCGGCCCGGAGGTGCTCACCTACCGGGAGATGATGCAGCGGTACGCCGCCGTCGCCGGGCTGCCCCGACGGCTCATCGTGCCCGTGCCCGTGCTGACACCTGGTCTGTCAAGTCAGTGGGTCGGCCTGGTGACCCCGGTGCCGGCCGCGATCGCCCGCCCGCTCACGGAGTCCCTGCGCCACGAAGTGGTCTGCCGGGAGCGGGACATCGAGCGGTACCTGCCCAGTCCGCCCGGCCATCCGCTCGGCTTCGATCAGGCAGTCGCCTTGGCGTTGCAGCGTGTCCGGGAGGCCCAGGTCGCCACGCGCTGGTCCTCGGCTTCGGTGCCGGGCGCCCCCAGCGACCCGCTGCCGACCGACCCGGACTGGGCAGGCGGCAGCCTGTACGCGGACATCCGCGAACGCGAGACGGATGTGGCGCCGGCGGCGCTGTGGCAGGTCATTGAGGGCATCGGCGGTGAGAACGGCTGGTATTCCTTTCCACTGGCCTGGGTCGTGCGCGGCTGGCTCGACCGCCTCGTCGGCGGCGTCGGCCTGCGCCGGGGCCGGCGGGACGCCCGGCGGCTGCGGGTGGGCGACTCGCTGGACTTCTGGCGGGTGGAGGAGATCGAGCGCGGCCGGCTGCTGCGGCTGCGCGCCGAGATGCGGCTGCCGGGTCTGGCCTGGCTGGAGATGCGCGTGGACGGCAACGGCGGCGGACCTGTCCGATACCGGCAGCGGGCGCTGTTCCACCCCCGCGGACTGCTGGGGCACCTGTACTGGTGGAGTGTCTCTCCCTTCCACGCGGTCGTCTTCGGAGGCATGGCGCGTAACATCGTCCGCGCCGCCGCCCGCGCCCAGCACGACCACCCCCCACACAGCTGAGCCCCTCACGACCGGCCGCACCGCTTCCGGGAGCGCCGCGCCGCCGGAGGACAGCGGAGAGAAGTTGAAGCCATGCGCGTCTCGGTCGTCCTGTTCACCTCCGACCTGCGCCTGCACGACCACCCGCCGCTGCGCGCGGCGCTGAAGTCCGCCGACGCGGTCGTCCCGCTCTTCGTGCGCGACCTGGCCGTCGAAGCTGCCGGGTTCGCCACGCCGAACCGCAGCGCCTTCCTCGCCGACTGCCTGGCCGACCTGGACGCCTCCCTGCGCGAGCGCGGCGGACGCCTCGTGGTGCGCTCCGGCGACCTGGTGGAGGAGGTGTGCCGTACGGTGCGGGAGGCGGACGCCGACGCGGTGCACATGGCGGCGGGGCACAGCGCCTTCGCCACCCGCCGGGAGGACCGGCTCCGGCAGGCCCTGGAGTCCGGCGGGCGCCGCCTGTTCGTCCACGACGCGGTCACCGTGGCCGTGCCGCCCGGCGAGGTGACCCCCTCCTCGTCGGACCACTTCGCCGTCTTCACGCCGTACTACCGGCAGTGGGCACAAGCCCGCCTGCGCACGGCTGTGGCCGCCCCGAGCCGCCTGCACGTGCCCGACCAGGTGAAGGGCGAGCCGGTGCCCGCCCGCGGCGAGGTCACCGGGGTCTCGCCCGCCCTGCCGCCCGGCGGAGAGACCGAGGGCCGCAAACGGGTGACTGCCTACTGGCGGCACGGCCTGGACGCCTACGACGACACCCGGGACGACCTGGCCGCGGACGCCACCTCCCGGCTCTCCGCGCACCTGCATTTCGGTACCGTTTCCCCGGTAGAGCTGGTGCACCGGGCCCGCCGCCGCGGCGGACCGGGCGCCGAGGCGCTGGTACGGCAGCTCGCCTGGCGCGACTTCCACCGCCAGGTGCTCGCCGCCCGCCCGAGCGCCGCCCGCGCCGACTACCGCCCTAAAGGCGACCGTTGGCGCACCGAGCGCACGGCGAAGGCCGACATCGAGGCGTGGCGGGAAGGCCGTACCGGCTACCCGGTGATCGACGCCGCGATGCGGCAACTGCGCCACGAGGGCTGGATGCACAACCGGGCCCGCCTGCTGACCGCGAGCTTCCTGACCAAGACGCTCTACGTCGACTGGCGCATCGGCGCCGCCCACTTCCTGCACTGGCTGGTCGACGGCGACATCGCCAACAACCAGCTCAACTGGCAGTGGGTGGCCGGTACCGGGACCGACACCCGGCCGAACCGGGTCCTCAACCCCGTCATCCAGGCCAAGCGGTACGACCCCGACGGCACCTACGTCCACCGCTGGGTGCCCGAACTGAGGAACATCGCCGCGCCTGCGGTGCACGAGCCGTGGAAGCTGCCCGGAGCGGACCGCGCCGCGCTCGACTACCCCGACCCGATCGTGGACCTGTCCGAGGGCCTGGACAGGTTCCTCCGGGCCCGCCACCGGCAGGAGTGACCACGGCCGACCGGCACCGGCGGTTCGCAGCCGGCTCGGCCAAGAGGGCGGCGAGCGGTTGCAGGCTGGGCCTGGAAGCGGCGACGAGCGGGTCGACGGCGGCGAGCGGCGCACAGACGGTGATGTCCGACTCGGTGCTCGAAGCCCTCGCACACGCACTGCAACTCGACGAGGCCGAACGCACCCACCTCTACGACCTGGCCCGCGCGGCGACCCCTTCGGGCTGGCGGCCTGCGGTGACCGCGTCCCGCGTACGGCCCACGATCCTACGGCTGCTCGACTCCATGACCGACGTACCGGCCTACGTACGCAACGCCCGGTTCGACATCCTGGCCGCCAACGCGCTGGGGCGCGCGCTGTACGCACCGGTCTTCGACTCGCCGCTCTTCGTCCAGCGCGGGCCGGTCAACAGCGCTCGTTTCATGTGCCTCGACCCCGCGAGCAGGGATTTCCGGGTCGACTGGGACAAGGGCGCCGACGACGCGGTGGCCTTCCTGCGCACCGAGACGGGCCGGGCGCCCCACGACAAGGCGCTGACCGACCTGACCGGAGAGCTGACGACGAGGAGCGGTGACTTCGCTCGCCGGTGGGCCCGCCACGACGTCAAGTTCCACCGCTCGCACACGGCGCCGTCTGCCCAGATCAAGTGCCCTCTCAGGCCGCGCCGTAGGGGCATCCCTCCGGCACCTCTGCGGTCCGGTGTACGAAGGCCGGCCGCAGGTCGGGATCTTCGGGGTCGTAGTAGCGGTGGAATACCGCGGTCGCCCCTCCGGACAGGGGCGGGACGATCCAGCTCCAGTCGGTCGGCACCGGGCGTCCGTGCCGCCTCTCTCGGTCCACGTGCGCGAGGAACCGCCGCGACTCCGTGTGGTGGTCGGCCATGGTCACGCCCGCCTGTTCGTAGGAATGCAGGACCGCCAGGTTGAGCTCGACCAAGGCGCGGTCTCGCCACAGGGTGCGCTCGTTGCGGGTGTCGAGGCCGAACAGCTCGGCGACGGCGGGCAGCAGGTTGTAGCGGTCGGTGTCGGCGAGGTTGCGCGAGCCGATCTCGGTGCCCATGTACCAGCCGTTGAAGGGCGCCGCAGGGTACGTCACCCCGCCGATCTCCAGCGACATGTCGCTGACGGCCGGCACCGAGTACCAGCGCAGACCGAGGTCGGCGAATCCGGGATGGCGCGGATGCGTCAACGGCACCTCCAGCACGGCGTCCTCGGGCACCTCGTAGAACTCCGGGGCCAGGCCGGAGCCGGGCTGCACCAGCAACGGCAGTACCTCGAAGGGCGTTTCGCCGCCCTTCCAGCCCAAGTCCCTGGCCTGCGCCACCCGGTGGGTGCTGCGCGGGTCGTCCGCGTAGCGCACCAACTGCTCGCCCAGCAGCGTGGCGGCGGGACGGCCGGGGCGATCGGGGGCGAAGACGCTGATGACCGGCCGGATACGGCCCCCGTTGGTCGCGATCCGCAGATGCTCGAAGCACTCACTGGCGATGTCGTCGGGATGCGTGACGTGCCGCAGGTCCCGCACGATCAGGTTGTTCCAGTAGAGCCGGCCTATGCAGCGCGCCGCGTTGCGCCAGGCCACCCGCGCGCCGAACGCCAGCTCCGCCGGGGTGTGTTCGTAGGTGCCGAAGCGCTCCACCTCCGCGGTGACCTCCGCGAGCCGCCAGCGCGGATCGCCGTCGCCCGGGTTCTCGGCGGCGTACTGGCGGATGAACACCTCGGCGGCCGTCAGGACGGCCTCGTGCGCCGACGGGCGGCGCCGAGCCGGGTCGGACGAAGGAGGGAGTTGCACCGGATTTTCTCCTGATCGGGGTTTGGTGCTCACACGGGCCCGGCGCGCCGGCGGTGGTCCGGCGGCCGCTCGGCCGGGAGCGGACGGGTCGAAGCCGAGTCCGGCGGGCGGGCGCGGCAGGCGAGTGGCCGCACGGCCGGGGTCGGGTTGGCCGGATCGGGCCGGACGCTCAGTCCGCAAGCGGTTCCCGCAACTGCCGCGGCAGCAACGCGGCCTCGAGTGCGGGCACGTCGAACGGGTCGAAATGGATCCGCTCCTGCGGGACACCCTGCCGCGCCAGGGTCGCGCTGGCCTGCGTGACCATGTCCACCGGCCCGGAGAGGAACGCCTCGTGCCGGTACCACGGACCGAACTCGTTCAGCACCCGCGGCAGGGTGCCCTCCAGCCCCGCGATGTGCTCGTGGGACACCGCGGCCCGCACGGAGAGCCAGTGGTGCCGCTGGGACATCCTGAGCATGTCGTCCAGGCCGTAGAGCTCCTCGGCGGTCCGCGCGCCGACGAAGACGTCGACGTAGCGCTCCGTCCCGGTGCGGGCCGCGTCCTCGACCAGGGCCTTGATGGGGGCCATGCCGGTCCCGCCGGCCACGCACACCAGATCCCGGTCGCTGCGCGGGTCGAGTGTCATGTCGCCCTGAGTGGGTCCGAGCCGCACCACGTCCCCGGGCTTGGCGCTGTAGACGAGGCCCTGGCTGACCTGGCCTTGGGCGACTGCACGCACGTGGAAGGTCACGGTGTTGTCCGGGCGCGGCGCGTGCGCGGGCGAGTAGTAGCGCCATGCCTTGGGGTGCCAGGGCGTCTCCACGCTCGCGTACTGGCCTCCCGTGTACGGGTAGGGCGCGTCGGGCCGCACGGTGATTTCCGCGATGCCGTGGCCGCGGTGCAGGTGGTGGATGATCTCCGCCTCCCACACCGCGGGCGCCGTCCGGGCGTCTTCCCCCGCGGCGTGCATCATCACCTGCGCGACGACGCCGTATCCGTGCGTCCATGCGGCGGCCAGCTCCGCGCTCCACGCCGGGCCGGCGTAGCGGGCCAGGGATGCGAGCAGGCACTCGCCCACCGCGGGGTAGTGGCCGTTCAGCGCTCCGAACTTGCGGTGGTCGCGACCGAGCCGACCGCAGAACCGGATCAGGTTCTCCGGGTCGTCGACGAGGTCGACGATCCGCAGCAGCCCACGCAGCAACCGGTCGCGCTGGACGTCCAGGTTGTCCGGGAAGAGCCCGCGCACCTCGGGGTAGCGTGCGAACAGAATGGCGTAGAAATACACCGTCATGTCCGCTGCGTTCGGGCCGACCACGGCCACGCTCGCACGCATCAGGGCGATTTCCTCCGCGGTCAGCGGCACGAGGTCCGGCAGCGGACTCGGCGCCGGGGGCGAAGGCGTGGAAGGAGGCGGTGCTGATTCCGGTGACTGCGCCGTGGCATCCGCTGCGTCACGGCGTCCTCGCGACGCACGGGAGAATATCACCGGGTGCCTCCCGCTTCAGATTGAATCGTCATCACCATGAGGGAAATTCAGTGTCAGAGCAATGGGGAGCGGGTTCCGCTGCGTCGGATGCCCACCCAGCACCCAGAAAGGGTCCGCCATTCGGCTGTGGCGCCGTCACGCTACGACGCCAGGGATCAACTCGGCCGCACACGGGCGACTTGGGAACGGACGGGGCGGAACTCCCTGGGACTTCCTGCCGTTTGCCGGCGATCGGCAGGAACGCATTCACCCTAATACGCAATTTTCACCAGTCAACCAAAGGATAGGCACGATCTCGCCGCCACTCGCGCGCTGACGCTCCGCATTGTCAGCCGAAACCCGTCGGTTTCGGGAGCTGCGGTGGATTCCGAAGGCATGGCTCACGACAACGTAATACCGGGTGAATTCACCGAGCTGAACATGATCCCTGTCGGTAAATCCGGATAACTGGGGGCACCTCAGGAGGCTGTACACCGGCGATCTCAGGTTTTGGGTTGCACGGTTGGCGCGCATGCGAGCGGCGTCAGGCCCTTGCCGGCGGTCCATCGCTGATCTCTTGAAGGCTCCCCTCCCTGAAGGGAGGGGATGCGTCGCCCTCCAGGGCTGAGCGGGGATTTACGGCTCAGGCCGCCACCGGAGCCGGCGGCTCGG
>NZ_JBITGJ010000201.1:0-7685 GCF_044456925.1 Streptomyces sp. NPDC050743 | reverse complement strand
CCTGACGGCGATCCGGCTGTCCCTGCCCTGCTCCGCAGGAGTCCGATTCCTCCCCGGCCTGAAGGCCGGGGCATCCTCGGAGGAACCCGGTGAACAGCACCCATTCGCGCTGGCCGTCCAGGCCCGCGTGCTTCAACAGGTCGGCGATGTAGGTGTAGAGGATGTTGTGGGCGACGATGAACGTCGCGACGACGAACAGGATGGTGCGTAGTCCGGGGATGCGCAGGACCGTGGAGACCTTCGGCCGTTCGCCGGACGCCTGCCCTTCCATGGCGGGGAGAGTGGCGCGGACCCACAGCATGGTGAGAGCGGCCAGACCTGCGAGGGCGCAGAAGGCGAACTGCCATCCGCCGGCTTGGCCGAGCAGCGTACCGAGCGGGGTTCCGACGGCCAGGGAGACCGGTACGCCGGCCATGGCGATCGCGATCGCCCTGCCTTGCTTGTCGCCCGGGGCCAGCCGGGCGGCGTATCCGCCCAGCAGGCTCCAGATGAGGCCGGTTGCCAGACCGGCCACGAAGCGGACGACGAGGGTGAGCGTGTAGGCGCCGGACACGGCGGTGAGTGTGTTGGTTAGGGCGAGGGTGACCAGGGTCAGCTGGATGACACGCTTGCGCGGCCAGCGGGCGGTGGCCCGGGACAGCGGTATCGCCGCGACAGCGGCGCCCGCCGCGTAGATGGTCACGGTCTGTCCCGCGCCCGCCACGCTCACGCCGAGTGTCCTGCCCATCTCGGGCAGCAGGCCCGCAGGGAGCGCTTCGGTCAGCATGGCGGCGAAGCCGGTGAGGAACAAGCCCACGAGTGCCCGGACCGGAAGGTGGGCGGGCTTCTCGCGTGTGGCGGTCAGGGTGGCTGTCGCAGTCATCGTCTTCCGTCGTCGAGTCATGGTGCAGGCGGGCCTTGAGCCTCGCGGTGCCCGGTGAGCGCCACCGGGCACCGGTCCCGTCCCGGCGTCGGAGGACGCAGCGTGGCGGGGTGGCTGTGTGATGCCGCCTCTGGTTGCATGTTGCAACAACCTTTCTGGCCTGCTCATTCCCTGACCCGGACCACTGCGGACGGCCACCTGGCGTGCACGCAGAGTCAGCAGCGGGCGGAGAGCGTGCGCTGCGGCCGGACCGCGCCGGATCCCCGCGAGATGTACGGATTGAAATATCCACCTATGGTTTATACAGGGTGAATTGGTGCGAAAGGGTGAACTATGCGCGCCGAGGACGTGGTTCGTGCAACGAGCACGCCGCTGGATGCCCCAGCCTTCCCAAGAGGCCCGTACTGGTTCACGGACCGCGAGTATCTGAGGATCACCTACCGGACGGATCCGGCCGCCCTGGAAAGGGTGGTACCTGAGCCGCTGCGGGTGGTGGAGCCGCTGGTCTGCTACGAGGTCATGCGGATGCCCAACACGACTGGTCTCGGCGACTACACCGAGTCGGGGCAGCTCGCCGTCGTCGAGTTCGACGGTGTGGCCGGGGAGTACAACCTCTCGATGTACGTCGACAACTTCCCGGCCATCGCCAGTGGACGTGAGATCAGCGCCTACCCGAAGAAGGTCGGCAAGCCTCGGCTGTTCGTGGACAGCGACACCCTCGTCGGCAGCCTTGACTTCGGCTCCCTTCCGGTCGCGCGGGCGACGATGGGCTACAAGCACGCACCGCTCGACGCTGACGAGGCCCGGCAGGGAGTCACGCAGCCGACGTTCATGCTCAAGAAACTGCCGAACTACGACGGTACGCCGCGCATTTGCGAACTCATCCGCTCGCAGATCACCGACATCACCGTCAAGGGCTCCTGGAGTGGCCCGGCTCGGCTGCAGCTCTTCGCCCATGCGCTGGCCCCGCTGGCAGACCTGCCGGTCCTGGAGATCGTCTCCGCCTCTCATATCCTCACCGACCTCAGGCTCGGCGCGGGCGAGGTCATTCACGACTACCTGGCCTGACCTCGCAGCGTCGGCCACCGAAGGGATTGCCATGCCCGAGAACCCCGGCGTTGCCGGATTCCGGAGCGCCGCCGTGGTCGGGGGAGGTGTCATCGGCGCGTCATGGGCGGCACTGTTCCTGGCCCGCGGCCTGTCCGTCACGGTCAGCGACCCGCAGCCCGGCGTCGACGAGGCCGTACGTAGGACCATCGCGGAGGCGTCACCGGCGCTGCAGGCGCTGGGGCTGGACACCTCCGAGCTCACTGCGGACCTGTCCTTCGAACCGGATCTCGCCGCCGCCGTCCGTACGGCTGGCGTGGTGCAGGAGAACGGCCCGGAGCGGCTGGAGGTCAAACACGAGATGTGGCGCGTCATCGAGGCCAACGCGCCTGCCGACGCCCTGTTCACCAGTTCCACCTCCGGCATCCCCGCCACCGAGATCGCCACGGTCCTCAAAGCCCCGGAGCGACTCGTCATCGGGCACCCCTTCAACCCGCCGCATCTGGTGCCGCTGGTCGAAGTGGTACCGGGCGACCAGACGTCGACGGAGACGATCGAGCGGGCTCGAGCCTTCTACCTCGGCCTGGGCAAGCGTCCCCAGGTGCTACGCAAAGAGGTACCCGGTTTCGTGGCGAACCGGTTGCAGGCGGCGATGTTCCGCGAGTGCGTGCACCTGGTGAGCGAAGGCGTGGTCACCATGCAGGAACTCGACGACATCGTCACGTCGTCCATCGGCCAGCGCTGGGCCGGCACCGGCCCCTTCCGCAGCTTCCACCTCGGCGGTGGCGAGGGCGGCCTCGCCCACTTCATGGACCACCTCGGGGTCGGCATGGAGCGCCGTTGGGCCGCGATGGTCAAGGAGGACGTCGCATTCGACGAATCCACCAAGCAGCTGCTGAACGAGCAGGCCAAGGAATTCGGCGGCACGATCGACGAACTCGCCACCGAACGCGACCGCGCGCAGATTGCCGTCATGCGTGCCCTCGGCGACGGCTGAGCCGACAGGGAAACCGAGACGCCGGCTCGCCCCGGCCACCGTCGAACACCTGAGAATCCGTAAAGCTGGTCCCCCATGAGCGTTGAAGAACTCACCGACCGCATTCAGCACAACATCGACAACCCGCTCACCGACGACGGCGGCTTCGACATCCACGAAGCCCTGCGCGCAGTACTCGCCTCAGTGGGCCTGCGCCCCGAGGACACCGGCGGAAAGATCACTTTCCTCGGCCGCGACCCGGTCGTCCCGAGCATCATGCGCCTCGGCGCAGTGCCCTCACTGGGCATGACGGCGAAGTCGGTTGCCCTGGCTGCCCTCTGGCGACACCGCGGCGGAGAGGGCCAGGACATCACGATGGACCTGCGCAAGGCCCCGCATCGGCTGTGCCCCTTCTACGACAAGAAGTGGGAGCTGCTCAACGGCTACCCCGGTGGCACCCCGTCAGATCCGACGAACCCCCTGGGCTTCAACTTCTATCAAGCGCGCGACGGCCACTGGGTGATGCCGCTGAACCCCTACCCAAAGATCAAGAACAGCGTCTACAAGCTGCTCCGCGCCTGGCCCGAGCAGCAAGCCGTCGCCGATGCCGTTGCCAAATGGAACGCCGAGGAGCTGGAGAAGGCCGGTGATGAGATCGGTGTGGTGATGCCCATGCTCCGCACCACAGCGGAGTTCCTCCGCGAGCCGGCATGCGAGTACATCGCCCGAGAGCCCCTGGTGAAGATCGTGAAGATCGGCGACAGCGAGCCTGAACCTCTGACCTCCTCGGTGGACCAGCCGCTGTCAGGAGTACGCGCTCTGGGCATGAGCCACATCATCGCCGGCGCAGGCGTCGGCCGGGACTTGGCCCAACACGGCGCGGATGTGCTGAACATCTGGCGGCCCAACGAACTGGAACACGACATCACGTACAACAGCGCGAACGTCGGCGTCCGCTCCGTCACCATCGACCCCTACGGTCCGGAAGGGCGGGCGCAGATCCGCGGGCTGCTGCGCGATGCCGACATCTTCTACGCCAACCGCCGCCCCGGCTATCTGGAAAAAGTCGGCATGAGCGCCGAGGAGGCGGCGGAGATCCGTCCCGGCATCATCCACCTCAACTTCGCCCTCGTCGGCGGGGCGGGCCCCTGGGCCACACGCGTCGGCTTTGACCAGACGGCTGGTGCGCTCACCGGAATCATGCTCATGGAGGGCGAGGACGGCATCGCCGCCAAGGCCACCAGCACGCCGGCACTGCCGTACATCAGCGTCGTCAACGACTATGTCCTGGCCTGGCTGGGCAGCACCGGGGTCATCGCCGCGCTCATGCGCCGCGCCACCGAGGGCGGCAGCTACCGCGTCACCCTTAACCTCACCCGCATCGCCACGTGGATCCTCAGCCTCGGAGTCTTCGACCGCGACTACGCCCATGAGGTCTCGCTCAACCCCGACCCGGAGTCCCCCCACGCCTACCTGGACCCGGACACCTTCAGCGCCGACACCCCCTGCGGCCGCTACCAGGGCGTCACCGACCAGGTGGTCATGTCCAAGACCCCAGGCCACTTCCGGGACATCCTGCTCCCCCGCGGCAGCAGCGCACCGGTCTGGCTCCCGCGCTACAGCTGACCACGCCAACAGCAAGCCCGGGTCAGACGCGTCTGACCCGGACTTTCAGCCTCGGCACGGTCCTGAGGCGTGGTACGCCTTGGTGTCTTGCTTACCCTGCCTGGCCGCTTTCGCCACTCGTGTCACAAGTAACCGGCGGAGGAAGTCAGCAACTTGTCCCCGGTCAAGCCGAGTCCTCCACTGACATCACAGTGACGATCAGCAACTGACAATCACACGCAGACCCTCAGCATCACCCGCCCGAGCGCCCCACACGACGATCAACGAAAACGTCGAAAGTCGAGCTGGAAGGACGAGAAACCCATGGTCAGCGCCTTGCACCTGCGGCAAGCGCAGCGCCGGAGGTCGCGCCGACTTCCGAGAGCCGACCCATCGACAGCGGCTGAATCTGGACTCCTTTCCAATCGATCGTGTCCACGACATAATGCCGCCTGTTCTTCGAAGTGCCGGCGGGGAACGGGAGCGCCGGAGACGAATCGAGAGGGGAACGCGCATGTCAGCACGTCGGATCCTCGCAACCCTGGCAGCCGCTGCTCTGGCGGCCGGTGGGCTCACTGTCATAACCAGCACGCCAGCCAGCGCAACAACCTGCCTGGGTACTGCCAGGAGCTACATTCCCGTCGACAACGGGAACGAGTACGTGTGGCCCACATCCGGACTCGCCCACGCCACGTCCTACTGCAACGACATCAACGTCAAGCCGACCACCGCAGCCGGCGGCGGGTTCAACTATGTGCCCGTGCGCACCTGCTTCTACCCCACGACCGGCGGCTCCTACTGCAATGCCTACCGCAACATCACGGTCGGTACCTGGGGTCTGGCAGCCACCGACGTCAAGGACGGCACCGCATTCATAGTGGAATTCGCCTGGGACAGCCAAGGATTGGTCGCCTACTGACCTGACTCGTGCTGTCCACGAGAGGCTCCAGCGCATCACACGCACTGGAGCCCTTCGCACAAGCTGCCAATCTGCACGACGTTGACATCGGCTTTCGCCACTCGTGTCACAAGTAACCGGCGGAGGAGGTCAGCGACTTGTCCCTGGTCAAGCCGAGTCCTCCACTGACATCACGGTGACGATCAGCAACTGACAATCACACGCAGACCATCACCGACCTGAACCACCCGGAGAAGGCCCCGGACTTTGGGAACGTCGTCCTCGGGGCCGCACGCTGCGCTGAGGAGCACTTCCCTGACGGGTCGGTCACCATGACCGCGTACGTGGTCATCGAGAGCCTCCCACTGGCCGCCGAGGACTGAGCGGAGGGAACGCGGCCGCGGTTCGGGGGGAAGTGCCACGAAGCTGTCCTGGGCTCATACCACTACCTGCCAGTGCCTGATGCCGCTAGGGCGTGTGGCGAAAGTGGATCTTGGCCATGAGACGATCTTGGTTCGTGGCGCGTGGAGACCTGACGGACGAACAATGGGCGGTGCTGGAGCTGCTGTTACCGAGGGGCAAGAGGCCCGGCCGACCGCCGATATGGACCCGGCAGCAACTGATCGACGGCATACGATTCCGGGTCCGCACCGGCGTCCCCTGGCGGGACGTGCCCGCCGAGTACGGGCCGTGGGGTCGGGTGTACGACCTGTTTCGCCGCTGACAGCGGGACGGAACGTGGCACCAGATCTTCACCGCCCTCCAGACCCGGGCGGATGCGAAGGACCTGATCACCTGGGACATCAACGTCGACTCGACGATCGTGCGGGCCCACCAACACGCCGCCGGGGCGCGTAAAGGGGGGACCTTCAAAAGGAGCCGCCCGAAGGCGTCGCCGTCGAGCCGGACGACCACGGGCTCGGACGCTCGCGCGGCGGGCTGACCACCACGTTGCACCTGGGCATCGAGCAGGGGCAGAAACCCATGTCCATCGTGATCACCGCCGGACAGCGTGGGGACTCCCCGCAGTTCGAGGCCGTCCTGGGCCGCATCAGGGTGCCCCGCCTGGGGTCGGGCAGGCCGCGCACCCGGCCGAGGCGGGTGCGCGCGGACAAGGCGTACGCCTCCCGGAAGAACCGCGCCTACCTGCGGCGGCGCGACATCCGCTGCACCATCCCGGACAAGGCTGACCAGGCCCGCAACCGCAAGAAGCGCGGCTCGCTCGACGGCCGTCCGCCGAAGTTCGACCCCGAGGACTACAAGGCGAGACACGCGGTCGAGTGCGGCATCAATCGCCTGAAAAGACACCGCGCCGTGGCCACGAGGTACGACAAGCTCGCGGTCCGCTACGAGGCGACCGTCCTCGTCGCAGCCATCAATGAATGGCTGTGACCAGCGCCGTCGAGAGCGATCCAGTAGCGGCGCTTGACCCCGGCTTCGGTGCTGCGCACATCTTCGAGGACGCCGCCGTTGCTTTCGATGGTGCGCGCCGAGCCGACGTTGCCATCGTCACAGGTGAGAAGGACCCGGTCCAGACCGAGCGCCGGCGCCTTGAGTAGAACCTCTCCCAGCGCCCACGAGGCCAGTCCGCGTCTCCTGGCAGAAGGCCGAACGCTGTAACCGATGTGTCCGCCGCCTTCCAACAGAAAGGCGTTCAGATAGTGCCGAAGGTCGATGGCCCCGAGGTATGTTTCGCCGTCGACGATCCACCAGTGGGTAGCGTGGACACGTCCTTCCCCGACAGGCAGCGACCGGTCCGATTGCTGTCGCAGTCGCTCGACCCATGAGGCGAACACTTCCGGGCTGTCGAGGTCATCGTCACCAACCAGACGCAGGCCAGCCCCGTCCTGGTGAGCACCAGGCTGCCACTCGTTACGCGCCGTGAGCCACGAGGAATGCAGCCGTCCCGTGGGAGCGATCAGTTCAGCCATGCGAGGGACGATAACACCCACACCCCCTGTGTGATCAGGCACTTTGTGCCAGATCGGGAGCCTGGCCCGTCGGATGGGGTGCAGGTAAGCCAGATCGAGGCGAGATCGCCTCATCCCGCCGTGATTACTCAACCACTACCTTGACCCACTTTCAGCACACGCCCTAGACGCCAGTGGATCGAAGACGGTTTCACCACGTGTCAGTGGCCAGTTGGAACTCCCCATCCGCGGCCATCTGCCGGGGAGTCAGATGGCCGCGCGCACGGATACAGTCCGTAACTACACTTTCAGATCGGCTCGGTGGCCACGGCCAGCAACGCCGCTACCTTCAGCGGCAAGGTCAGCCTCGTCAGCGGCTATGTCCAC
>NZ_JBITGJ010000200.1:0-7702 GCF_044456925.1 Streptomyces sp. NPDC050743 | reverse complement strand
ACGACATGACAAGCCGTCACTCCCACCAGACCGCCGGCCCCATGCCCCACCAGCGAAAACGCAGTCCTCGCGTCCGGAAAGACAACAGCTTCTCACCCGGTACGCGCAGGAAGCTCTCGCGGTGGTGCTGCTCGGCGGTCTCCAGCACACGACGCATGAGCAACTCGTTCTTCTCCACCTCCGGATGCGGGAAGCACTCCGGTGCGCGCAGCCCGCGCATCTGGTCGCTGGTGAGTCCGAGGGCGCGCTCCATGCCCGCGTTCGCCCGGACGACCCGCAGGTCCGTGTCGAAGACCGCCAGCGCGCAGGGCGCCTGGTCGAAGCCCGGCCACACCAGCGCATCCTCCGCGCGCCGACCTCGCACGGGGCTCCAGGCCCGGACGAGTCGGGACGCCGGATCGTGCTGGGCGGCTTCTTGATGGGGACCGTCACGACTTTGGCGGCGGAGATCCAGCAGGACGGCAAGGTGCTGGCCAGCTGGACTAAGGAGGATGTCAATGCCCTCATGCCCAGCGCCTTGATCGCCCTGCGCCGTATCACCGGCGAGGTGGAATCGGCACTCGCCCAGCTCACGTGCAACGGTGCGGACGACGAGCGCCGGCAGAGCGAAGTGCAGCAGGACAGGGATCCTCACCAGCCGCAGCCATAGCAGCTTCGGCCAGCGTTTGTCCCCTGCGGAATCCGCCTGGCACGGGTGGAGTGTCACCGGGAGGGAGGCCGGTGGCCAGGGCGGTGCGTATCTGGCGGCGGCCGCCGCAGGGGCGAGGTGGGCGGCAGGATGGCTGCGCGTTCGGCGGCGGTACGAGCCCGCATCTGCTCCAGGCGGCGTTGCACGCGGGCGTGCGTGTAGAGGTCGATGGCGTCGGTGAGGTGGTCCCACTCCTCACCGTCGAGGCCTTGGGGGCGCGGTCCCAGGACGTCGGGGCCTGCGCGGTGATGACGGCGCCGGTAATCGCTGACGGCGGTGATGAGCTTGGTGTAGGTGCGCTGCTCGTCCGCGTCGTCCGCTCCGGGGGCGGTGATCTCCTCCATCCAGGAGTCCGGCAGGCGTTCGCCGGCGAGGACGGCGGCCAGGGCTCGCCGCGCGATGCGCCCCCAGCACCGCTGCGGTAGGCGTTCTCACCACATCTGCGGCAGTCTCACCTAACCTGCAGGACCGCAGTCCAAACAGCCCGCAAAGGGTCCAGAGCCCGTCGCAATCCATCTGCTGCACGGCAGGTCAACGGCATGTAATCACCGCAACAACAGTGAGACCTCACACGCGCGGCAAGGTCACCACGAGCCGCTGGCCGGACCCGGCCGAGGTGGCGGCCGGTCCGGACCTGGGCTTCCCCGCGTCCCGCTGACCGCCCCGGACGCTCACCATGGCGAGCCCGCCCTTGACCACGAGCCGGTGTCTGAGCACCACCGAGGCGCGGCCGGAGCGGTCGACGAGGCAGTCGGCTGTGAACTCCCTCCCCTTCACCCGCTGCTGCACCAGGGGGTGGGGCATCAGCTCGCACAGGACACGCGCCTGCTCGCGGGTCCGGCAAAAGTGCACGTCCTTGGCGCCCTGCCCATACCGGGGCTTGACGACGAGCGGGCCGTCGGGGGCCTGGTCTATCTCGTCCGACAGGACGGTACGTGGTGTCGGGATGCCGTGCTCGGTCAGGAGTGCGGCGAACCGGGCTTGTCGGAAAGCCAGCTCCACGATCGGCACGGCCTTGTCGTACGGGGATTCCCATGCACGCCCGCTGCTGACGGGGACGGCCGCGCGGAGGGCGGTCACAGGGCGCGGCGCTGCCCGGGGCGGGGCACGGCCTCCTCACGCCACTGTCCGCAGCCCCTGAGCCGTGGCCGGTGCGCCCCGCACGATGCGGTGCGCGCACAGGGCCGTGAGCAGGTCGCCGAGCAGGTCCGGGTCGGCTATCTCCACGCCGAGGAGGGACTCGATGCGGTCCAGGCGCTGGTAGAGGGACTGGCGGCCGATGTGCAGGAGGGCCGCGGTGCGCGTGGGCGAGCAGCCGTGGCGCAGATGGACCTCCAGGGTGCGGGTCAGATCGCTGGGGTGCGCCGCTTCCCAGGCAAGGAGCGGGCCCAGCCTGTGCTGGACCAGGCGGGAGAGGCGGTCGCGGTTGGCGTCCATGCCGCCGCGGGTCAGCTCTCGTTCGAGGGTGAGTGCGCGGGACGACGTCACCAGCGGTCCCCCGTCGGCGGACGGTTCGGCGGACGGCACGGTCAGGGCCAGCTCCAGCGTCGTACGCGCCGCCCGCAGCGTCTCGCTCCACCGCTGCCAGCCGCCGCCCGCCGCCACGGCATGCCCGACCGCCACGGTCAGCCCGGCCTCGGCGGCGGCACGGAACGCGTCCTGCACGGCGCGCACCGGGTCGCGTGCGATACCCGGTCGTACGGCGGCCCGCCCGTCTGCGCCGGCCAACGCGAGCAACGCCAGCACGTCCCCCGGAAACACCGCCCGCAGCACCCCGCCCCCGCCCAGCGCCCGTACCGCCCGCTCCACGATCCCCGCGTCCCGCGCCCCGTGCACCGACACCCCGACCAGCCGCGCCCCCGGCCCCGGCTGGAAACCGGCGAGGGCCGCCCGCGCCTCCACCTCGGGCTGGTTGAGGGCCTGCCCGTCGGCCAGGTCGGCGAGCAGGGCGGCCGTGTGGTCGCCGCCCCAGGGCCGTACGACGGACCGCCCGGACAACCCGCGGGCCACGATCGCCCGGTTCGCGGCCTCGGTGATCCGTACGAAGGGCACGACCCGGTGCAGTGCGAGCAGCGGCAGCCCGAGTCGCCGCGCCTCGTCCTTCACCTCGTCCGGCATGTGCGGCAGCGACCGCCCCACCTCCACCGCGAGCCCCGTCGCGCCCCGCGCGGCCAGCTCGCGCACATACCGCCGCCGGATCTCCTCGCCGGCGTCCGTCAGCCCGAACCCGTTCGTCAGGAGCAGTTCGCCGCCGTCCAGGAAGTTCGCGCCCTCGTACACCTCACTGGAGTGCACCCAGCGCACCGGGCGGTCGAGGAAGCCCTCGCCCGTGAGCAGCTCGGGCTCGGCGGCCCGCACCGGCTCGAGGGCCAGGATCTCGCGGAGGGTGAGTGCGGGCACGAGATCCTCCAGGGCGACAGTTCGTCCGGCTGCGGGTTGCCCGGAGAGTACTTTCCGCACGTTGCCCCGGTGTTTCGGCCGACGCAGAGTGAAGGGATGGATCAGGCACAGGCACACGAGTGG
Source organism: Streptomyces sp. NPDC050743 (assembly GCF_044456925.1). Lineage (NCBI taxonomy): Bacteria > Bacillati > Actinomycetota > Actinomycetes > Kitasatosporales > Streptomycetaceae > Streptomyces > Streptomyces sp. NPDC050743. The sequence continues at coordinate 4,491 of NZ_JBITGJ010000200.1, read as the reverse complement.
CTCGCCACCGCCGTCGCGGAGGCCCGCGCAGGCCTCGCCGAGGGAGGCATCCCCATCGGCGCCGCGCTCTATGGCGCTAACGGCACCCTCCTCGGCCGCGGCCACAACCGCCGCGTCCAGGACGACGACCCGTCGATGCATGCGGAGACGTCCGCCTTCCGCGCAGCGGGCCGCCAGCGCTCCTACCGGGGTACGACGATGGTGACCACCCTCTCGCCGTGCTGGTACTGCAGCGGCCTGGTCCGCCAGTTCGGCATCTTGCGGGTGGTCGTCGGCGAGGCGACCACGTTCCACGGCGGCCACGACTGGCTCGCGGAACACGGTGTGGAGGTGGTCCTCCTGGACGACCCCGAGTGCACGGCACTGATGCGCGACTTCATCGAGAAGAACCCGGCTCTGTGGAATGAGGACATCGGAAGTGACTGAGCCCCGTATCCCCACCATCGATCTGCGGCCGTGGCTGGACGGCGACCCGGACGCCCGCGCCCGCACAGCCGCTACCGTCGACGAGGCCCTCCAGACCGCCGGATTCCTACTGGTCACCGGCCACGGCGTGGACCCGTCCCTGCGCGCCCGGATCCGTCAGGCCGCGCGGACGTTCTTCACGCTGCCCGCCGAGCTCAAGGAGAAGTACGCCGCCAAGGTCGGCGGGCGCGGCTGGCTCGGCCCCGGCGCCGAGGCCAACGGCTACTCCGAGGGGACCGAGACCCCGCCCGACCTCAAGGAGTCGCTGACCTTCGCGACGCACGAGCCGTTCAAGGACCCGGAGATCAACGCGCAGTGGTATGCGCCGAACGTCTGGCCCGGGGAGGTGCCGGAGCTGCGGGTGCTGTGCGAGGAGTACCTGGCGTGGATGGGGGAGCTGGAGAACCATCTGCTGGCGCTGCTCGGCGAGGCCCTGGGCCTGGAACCTGACTTCTTCACGCGCCACATGGACCATCCCACCTATGGCTTCAACATCAACTGGTATCCGGGGACGGAGGTCATGGGCGAGCCGGAGCCGGGCCAGTTCCGCATCGGCCCGCACACCGACTTCGGCACGGTCACGATCCTCGACCGGCAGGCCGGCAAGGGCGGGTTGCAGGTCTACACGGACGACGGCGGCTGGGAGGACGCGCCGTACGACCCGGAGGCGTTCACCATCAACATCGGGGATCTGATGGCCCGTTGGACGGGCGAGCGCTGGCGTTCGGGCCGCCACCGCGTCCTGCCGCCCCCGGCCGACGCACCCGCCGAGGAGTTGATGTCACTCGTCTACTTCGGCGAGTGCACCCCGGGGACCGTCGTCGAGTCGGTTCCCGCTCCGGTGGGGCGGGTGGCGTACGGGCCGGTCGACTCGCATGTGTATCTGCGGGAGAAGCTGGACTCAATCACCGTGGGCTGACAGAAGCCGGAATCGAAGGCGACCCCCGGTCGGAGAGGGGATCCGACCGGGTACCGGCCTCAGCAGCCGTAGCGGTTCTTGCGGATCGTCGGCACGTCAGCGGGCGACCCGCAGCAGCAGCTTCCCCGTGCTCGTCCGCGCCCCCATCAGCCGATGAGCCTTGGCCGCCTCCTCCAGGCCGAACTCCGCCGTCACCGGCAGGGTCACGGTTTTGTCCACTGCGGTCGCGAAGGCCTGTTCCGTCAGGGTGCGCAGTTCCTCCGGAGCCGTCTGGGCCAGGGTGAGGATCGAGAAGCCGGCGACCGACAGCCCGCGGGGGTACAGCTCCGGCTGGCCCACCGTCCAGGCCGGCTCCCCGCTCGCGTTGCCGTACGAGACCAGGCGGGCGGAGCGGGCCAGCGACGCCAGGCTCGCGCGGAGCGTCTCGCCGCCGACCGGGTCCAGGGCGAGGTCGACGCCCCGGCCGTCGGTCGCCGCCCGCACCGCCTGCTCGAACTCGCCGACGAACACCTCGTCGTAGCCGTACTCCTGCGCGTACGAGGCCTTCGCGGCGCTCGACACCACGCCGTACACCGCCCGCGCGCCCGCCGCCTTGGCCAACTGGCCCACCGCGGTGCCGACTCCGCCCGCCGCGCCCTGCACGAGGACCGTCTCGCCGGGCTGCAGCCGGCCGACCGTGTGGACGAGCGCGTAGGCGGTCGGCAGCACCGACGGCAGCGTGGCGCCGGCGCGCAGAGCGACCCCGGCCGGCAGCGGGAAGACGGTCCCCGCGTCGGCGACCACGACGTCCGCGTACGCGCCGTCCTGCGTCAGCGCGGCCACCTTTTGCCCGACGGCGAGGCCGGTGACACCGGTGCCGACCGCTCGCACGCGGCCTGAGATCTCAAGTCCCGGACGAAAAGGGGAGACTTGGCACGCGATAGCCCTCCGACCGGGCCTTGAGGTCGGCGAAGTTCACGCCCACGTACGCCACGTCGACGCTCACCTCGCCGGGGGCCGGCTCGGGCACGTCTGCCTCCACCACCTTCAGGACCTCGGGACCGCCGTACTCCTGGAACTCGACCGCGCGCATGGCACACTCCTCAGCGAGTGTTCAGTGAGAAGCGAACACTCGGGAGTGTATGGTTTTCATCGAACACTAGGCAAGCGCAGCACACGGCGCAGGCGGCGAGGGAGGCGAGCGTGTCGGCGCGCACCAGTCATCGGGCCACGCCCGAGCACACCCACCCGGACGACGTCCCCGTCCAGACCGCTCTCACGGCCCTCGCCGATCCCGTACGCCTCACGCTCGTCAGGGATCTGGCGGCCTCCGCCGACTGGTCCCGCACCTGCGGCAGCTTCGACGTACCGGTCGGCAAGGCGGCCCTCAGCCATCACTTCGCGGTCCTGCGTCAGGCGGGTCTGGTCGAGCAGCGCGACGAGGGGCCGAGGCGGGTCAACCGGCTGCGCCGGGCGGAGTTCAGCGCGCGGTTTCCGGGGCTGCTGGAACTGGTGCTGCGGCAGGACTGAACCGCCGCAGCGCCGCGTACAGCCCGGCGCTCACCACGAAGCCGACCAGGGGCGTGATGTCGCCGAAGGACGGGTAGTGCTCCGGGACCCAGCCGACGTACTTCTCCTGGTTGGAGAAGAGCGGGACCGACACCGCCACGCCGATCAACAGGGCCGCCAGTCCGGGCCAGTTGGTGTAGGAGCGGTCGCCCAGCCGCCGCGCCAGCTCCTCGCCGGTGGCCGTACGGGACTGGAGCCACCGCTCCACCAGGATGACCCCGAGCCACGGTGCCACCCAGTACGCGATGATCAGCAGGAACGCCTCGTACGCGGACCCCGCGTCCGACAGCGACGCCCACGCCGCCGCCGTACCCGCCACGCCCGACACCACGACCAGCGTGCTCCGGCCCAGCCAGGCGGGGAGCTTCAGGCCGAGCGCGGTGATCGAGATCGCGCCCGAGTAGATGTTCAGGGCGTTGGCCGAGATCGCGCCGAGGATGATGGCCAGCAGCACCAGGTCGCCGAGCCAGCCCGGCAGATGGCCGGTGAAGGCCGCCGTCGGGGTGGCGTCCTTCGGGGCGACGATCGTCGCCGACGCCGCGCCGATCACTGCGACCACCGCGACCGACAGGAACAGGCCGAGCGCCGGGAACAGGACCGTCCTGAAGCGGTTCGCCGTCCGCGGCAGGTAGCGCGAGTAGTCCGCCGCGTACGGGTTCCAGCCCGCCGCGTAGCCCCAGGCGGTGCTGACCGCAAGGAGGAAGCCGCCAACACCTCCACCTGAGCCGCCCCCGCCGAGGTGCGCGTCCTTGAACGTCCACACGCCGGCCAACAGGAAGACGACGGCGAGCGCGGGAAACGCGTATTTCTCGAATACATGCACGAAGTTATGGCCGATGAAGCCGATCAGAATCTCCGCCGCCACCACCAGCAGCAGCGAGGGCAGGGGGCGCAGGCCGGTGAGGGTGTTGAGGGCGAAGGCCGCGCTCACGCTGTTCACCGCGAACCAGCCGACGCCTGCCACCAGGCCGTTGACCCCGGACGGCAGGATGTTGCCCAGGAAACCGAAGGAGAAGCGGCCGATCACCATCTGCGGGACGCCGAAGCGCGGCCCGTCCAGGGACAGCACACCCTGGGTGAGCGCGCCGAGCGCGGTGCCGAGGAGGATGGCCGCGGTCGCCTGCCAGAAGTCCAGGCCGAAGAAGAGGACCGAGATCACGCCGATGTAGACGGTCGCGAACTCGATGTTCGGGGAGGCCCACGTCCACAGCAGCTGCAGCGGGCTGCCGTGCCGTTCGGCGTCGGGTATGGGTTCCGAGCCCGCCGTCTCGACGGCGATGACCCGGTCACCGTACTCGGGGGCGATCGTGGTGGCTGAGCTGGCAGGAGCAGTCGTCATGCGAGGTAAGTGTCCGGCCCGGGCGGGTTCCGGCCCAGGGGCGCATTGTCCGCTTCAAAAGGCTTGCCGGCGTACAACCTGTAGGCATCGGGGACGACCTGCGGGTGTCGGTCATCGCGGCCAAATGTAAGGTCGGCCCGGGGCGCGGCGCTGGCCTTGCGACCAGCCCGTTTCCCCGGACCGCCTCCCGAACCCGCCGTGCGAGTCGTCCCCGCAACGG
>NZ_JBITGJ010000199.1:0-7804 GCF_044456925.1 Streptomyces sp. NPDC050743 | reverse complement strand
CCAGGGGCCTTACGTCTGCCCGGAGTTGGGAGTACACCACGAGACTCCCGGAGGCGATCACCCTCAGCGACCGTCGGTTACCGGGAAAGGCTCATTGACCCCGCCCTCCAATACCCCGACCCGCAGCCAGCCCCGGAACGGCCGGGCGCACACCTCTTCAAGCCTTTGCGGCAGATCATCGAGTCAATCAACGAGACCTTCAAGGGCCAGCTCGACCTCGAACGCCACCGCGGACGCACACCCAACGGCGTCATCGCTCGCGTAATGCAACGCATCCTCGCCCTGACCACGGCGATATGGCACAACGACCACACCGGACAAGACGTCCTACGCTCGCTGACCGCGTTCGATCACTGACCCCTTGGAATAGATCATCTAGGGATGCGCTGTGGGCCGCCTGCTCGAACAACTCGGCGTCGGCTACGTGATCGCCGTGCCCGAGTTCCAGCAGAGCACGTCGCTGACCGCAATTCGGCGGAGCGACCAGCCCATCGGCGAAGCACCGGGTGATGCTTGGCAGCGACAGGCTTGCGGCGACAGAGAGCTCCCCCACGCCATCCTGACCGCGCTCGCCGCCCGGGCGCCCCGCGATGCAAGGGGGACAGCAGACCCCGCTCCGGTAACCGTGGCAGAGACCAGGCGCCTGCTGAACACCCTCCTGCCGCATCCCCGTCCCCACCACGACGGACATCTCCACGCCCAAAAATGGTCCCCCCGGCGCAGGCGCCACCAAGCCAAAGCCCGCCGCCGCTGCCACTACCAAAGAAGAAACAGCTCAGGACCAGGAGTCTGACTGGAGCACCAGATCTCGTATCCCCCTCGCCACGGCCGTTCACGCCTCCGGATGGCTGCAGCGACCGAGGTGACTCACCGAGGCAGAAGGTCCCGCGATGGGGCAAAGTGGACGGAGAGCCGAATAGCCGGGACAGCGCCTCCTCGGGGCACGCGCTCCAAGGTGCACGTGGAAAAACCACTAGTCACCGGACCGGAATGTGCTCCAGAAGGGCACCCGCTGCACCAATGCCCATCAGACCAGTGGCCTGTTAATCGCATGAGGAGCGGGCAAGTGGAATTCAATAAGACCGACACGGCGGTTGTGTTCATCGATCCACAAAACGACGTGCTGAGCGAGGACGGAGCGAACTGGGACGCGGTGGGGGCGAGCGTCACAGAAAACAGGACCGTCGAGAATATGGAGAGAATCTTCGAGGTAGCGAAGGCGGCCGGATACGAGGTCTTCATCTCGCCCCATTACTTCTACCCGACCGACAACGGTTGGCGAATGAACGGTCCGCTGGAGACAAACGAACTGGAGACACATACCTTCGCACGGGCGGGACAGCTCGATCTGACGGGATTCCGGAACTCCGGGGCAGACTGGCTGGACCGCTTCAAACCCTACATCGAGGACGGCAGAACGGTGGTCGCAAGCCCGCACAAAGTATTCGGGCCGGAAACCAACGACCTGGTACTACAATTGCGCAAGCGAAAAATTCAAGGAATTATTCTTGGTGGGATGTTGGCGAACATGTGCGTTGAGTCCCATATGCGCCACCTCATCGAGGAGGGATTTGAAGTCGCCGTGGTCAGGGATGCAACAGCTGGACCCCGACACCCGGTCTGGGGCGACGGTTATCAGGCGGCCATGATCAACTACCGCTTCATCGCCCATGCTTTGCTGTCGACGGACGAACTAGTCGACCTGATGCACTGAGGGGGGTCGCCGCCGGTAAAACAGCCCTCTCGCCCCATCCGATAAGCACGCCTCAACCAGCGCCGGCAGTCAGCGGCCCACTGCGCGGGAAGCGCTGTGGGAACACGCATCGTCCCTTCGTGGCCGGCTCCCGGAACGACGCGTCGGTGGCAACCACGGTTACGGACCACCGACCAGCGGGTTTCAGGTCAGCACAGTTAGGGGATACTGTGGAAATTCGAATTTCCTTTCCGCGTAACGGAGATGGGAGACTTCACCGTGCGGGTGCTGACGCGGGCCCGCCGTGCGGGCGACAGCGCCGACAGGAGCCGCCGGCCGATCTCTCCGATGCCCTGCTCGAAGATGCCGTCCGCACCTACCAGTAGGTCACGGGCTGTTTGGAGGGCGATGGTGAAACCGCAGCGGTCGGGATCGGTGCCCGGCTGGGACTCCGCAGCCTGGACCATGGTGCGGCGCAGGAGCTGATAGAGGGTGAGCAGGGCCCACATCTCCTGCTCGACGCCCGCCGGATCGTGCGAGCGCAGGACGCGTCCGTGCAGGATGGTGTGGCGCAGCGCGTAGTAGGCGCTCTCGTGCTCCCAGCGCTCGTGATAGAGGTGCGCGAGGCGGTCGGCGGGGTAGCGGCGGGCGTCCAGGAGCGTGGTGGCCGGGCGGTAGGAGCCCTCGAACGTGCTGCCGTCGGTGCAGGTGATGCTCACCTGGGCTTCGATGATCCGCACCGGGATGCCGCCGATGACCGAGAGGTAGGAGGAGTCGGCGAGCGGCGTCAGGACCGGTGGGCGGCGGCGCTGGCAGATGCGGCCCAGGAGCTGTGCGCCGGTGGCGTGCACGGCGGTGAGGAAGTCGTTGCTGTCGAAGCCCCGGTCCCACAGCACCAGCATCTCGGGGCTCAGATGGTGCATCAGCCTGGTGGCGTAGGAGGTCTCGCCCTCCCGGGTGGGGCCGAAGACCGCTGCGATCACGGCCCGGGTGCCGGTCTCGACCAGCGTCATCAGCTCGGCCTGGGGATACCCGCCATGTGGGCACCGCCCCAGCCACTCCCGGTTGCGCTCGCTGTCCGGCACCTTGATCGAGCTGCAGCCGTCGAATGACACCGTCCGGTACGGACCGAACCGCACCCCCGACGTGGTCGGCCGGGCCAACGGCCCGGCCGGCACCTCGAACAACGCCCGCACCGGCGTGCTGCCGAGCCTTCGGCGCAGGTCACGGAGCGCCTTCGTGCTCGGGCGGACAACCGGAATCCCCGACAGGCCGGCCGTCAGTTTGGCCCACACGAGCCGATAGCCGACCTCGGGGAAGAGACACATCGCCAGCAGGAAGTAGACCCCGACCCGCGAGGGAAGATCCCGCAGCCGGCGCTGCACGGTCCGTGTCTCCGACAAGACCGCATCGACCAGCTCGAACGGCATGATCGGCGTCAGCTCTCCCAGATGGCCCGGCGCGAACCGACCCGCGGCCACTATGACCGTACGGGTGATGGTCGCCAGCGGCGGTGGCAGGACACAATGCTCGGGCAACGGAGCTCCTTCGGGAACAAGCTGTCTTGGACGACTGCCTGTACCAACGAGCTCCGTTGCTCCATATCAGGACTTTCTCAACTCCCTTGCGTAACCTGCGAAAACGCTAACTACCCGGCCTTGGATCAACCTCAGGTTCCGGATGCCATCGTTTGCGTACACACTGGCGGGGCTGCGCCCGCCCGTTAGGTTCGGTGTGACTACCGGTGTGATCGCGACGCGGACAGGGCGACTGTCGTCTTCGCCGGGACAGGCACAGCGCATCGTCTTGCTGCGATCAGATCTGGTTGAGTCCGCCATCCACGAAAAGCTCGGATCCGGTGACGAAGCTGCTCTCATTGCTGGCGAGGAACAGTGCGGCAGCAGCGGCCTCGTCTGGGTGCCCCATGCGACCCAGCGGAATCTGGCTGGCGAAGGCGTCCCTCATCTGTGCGGCTTGGTCGGCGTCGGCAGCCAGGCCGGTGATGCCCGGGGTGACGATCGGGCCGGGGACCAGGGTGTTCACCCGGATCGCGCGGCCGCTTAGTTCGTTGGCCCAGGTGCGCGAGAAGGAACGGACCGCGGCCTTGGACGCGGCGTACACGCCAAAGGCGGCGCCGCCTGAGGTTGCGGCAGTCGATCCGGTCAGGATCACCGAGGCGCCGTCGTTGAGCAGCGGAATGGCCTTCTGAACAGTGAAGAGCATTCCCCGTACGTTGATGTTGAAGGTGGCGTCGAAGTGCTCCTCGGTGACCTGCTCAAGAGCAGCGTACTGACCGCCGCCCGCGTTGGCGAACAGTACGTCGATGGGCCGGCCTCGCTCGGCGACAGCCGCGTAGAGGCGGTCGATGTCCGCGAGATCCGCGACGTCGCCCCTGACGGCGGTGGCTTCGCCGCCGATCTCGGCCAGCGCGGCGTCGAGGGCCTCCTGCCGGCGGCCGGTGATGAACACGTGGGCGCCTTCACGTGCGAATCGCTTGGCGGTGGCCAGTCCGATTCCGCTGTTGCCTCCGGTGATGACTGCCGTCTTCCCGTCAAGCTGTCCCATGATCGTTTACTCCTGTCCGGTGCGAACGCCAGAAGTCGTGCACCAAGTGTCACTGCGGTTTTACAGCCCGAACCGGACGGCCCCGAGCCCAGTTATGGACTATACGGTAAAGAACCTTGTTATGGACCGTACGGACAAAAACGTGACCGCCGGCACGCTGTCGAGGCGCGACAGGGCGGCCGCGCAGGCCTGTCCGCGAGGGCGCCGGGAAAACCCCTGGCGGAGAGCCATGCATTGCACGCTCCCTGTCGCCCGGCCTCACCCTGCACGGCGGCCCTGCACGGCGGCGACGAGGGGAACGCCCAGGTCCTCCCGTGTCACCGCGAGCAGCCGGGCCTGTGCTGCGTGCCCGACGATCTGGACCGATAGGTCAAGAAGAACGTATGCTGTTGCCATGGGACGACCGCGGAATTTCGATGACAACCAGGTACTGGAGTCTGCGCGCGAGCAGTTCTGGAATCAGGGGTACGCGGCTACATCACTGCAGAACCTGACGGACGCCACCGGACTGGGCAAGGGAAGTCTGTACGGCGCCTTCGGCGACAAGCGGCAGCTGTTCTTGCACGTACTGGACGGCTACCGCGAGGAACAGCTGAACGGCGTCCGGGCGGTCCTCACCGGGCCCGGGACGCCCTTCGAACGCCTGACCCTGCTCGTTGAGGGGGTGGCCAAGGGATTCACGGAGGACCCGCAGCGCCGCGGCTGTCTTCTGGTCAACAGCACGTCCGAGCTGCACAGCAACGATCCGGATGTGGTCTCCCGGGCCCGGACCACCTATCAAGCGGTCGAAGATCTTCTGATCGCCTGCGTAAAGGAAGCCCAGGACGACGGGACGGTCGAACCGAGCGCGGACGCCCAGGAGCTCGGGCGACTGCTCCTCGCCGTCATGCAGGGCATCGAGTTTCTCGCCAAGACCGACATGGACGGCTCAGCTCTGCTGCAGATAGGCCAGGCCGCCCTCAAGCAGCTGTCCCGGCACTGACCATCCTGCGGGTCGGCATCGTCGACAGGTGATATGCCGACAAACAGCGATCGGGGTGGGCCCGCCTGGGATCGGCGCGCGAGCGTCCAGCACACCTGCCCTTCGAACGTTCCCACGAGTGGCCCGGCCGCCCGCCCCGGCACAGTTGCCGGCCCGCCCCTTTCGTCATGCCCTTCAGCGGGCCCTCTTCGGCCGTGCGGCTCCGCCATCGACTGCGCCTCACCGCGGGCCGGACGACGCTCTGGCAGCCGACGGCGCCGGACCGTTTCACACGAGCGCTGCGGGCGAGCCCTCCAGATTCCCGCACAGGACCTTGTTCGCGGCTCTCTTTCGCATGCCGACGACGCGGCGAGCACTCAAATAGTGCATTGATCGGCTGACTTCGCAACGCATTCGAAGGAGACCTACCGTTCTTGACTGAACGGTCCATAAGCTCTACCTTTGAACTGCGACCCGCGGATTCGCTACTGCAAGGGGACTTCGGGTCGGCGGTAGACAGATACAGACTGTTCCGCTGCCCGGCAGGGAAACGCCGGGCGGGACTGCGCGAGGTCTCGCGTGCCCCTCCGCAAACGACTGCACACGCCCAACGAAAAGTGATCACCATGACCACCCCTCCCCAGCCGCTCTTCACCTACAGCCTCCACAACGTGACGATTTCCGTCAGTGACCTCGACGCGTCGATCCAGTGGTGGAACCGGGTGTTCGGCCTCACCCTGCTGGCGAAGTCCCGCTTCGACGCCATCGGAGCGGACGTTGCCTTCTTGGAGGGGCCCGGTTTTCGGCTGGAGCTCCTTCAGCCCGCAAACGGTGTGCGGATCCCTGAACTGACGGCAGAGCCCCCCGCGCACATCCGCCCGATCGGCAACAAGGCCCTGGTCTTCCGTGTCGAGGACCTCGACAGCGTGACCCGCACCTTCCGTGAGCTTGGGGTGACGACCGTCTGGGAGCAGATGGACCTCGGCGACGGCAGTATCTCGACCGCGATCCGTGACAACGACGGAAATCTCATCAACGTCTTCCAGCAAGGCGCAAGCCCGGTCGGCTGACACGGCGAACCGATCAACCTGGCCGCCGAGCCAGATTCAGCCGCTCCGGACGTAGTTGTCCGGGACATGGTTCGGGAGCGCCGCCGACCGCCGCCGCTGCCTAACGCAGGTGTGCGGCGGCCGGCCGGCGAATGCCCTTTGCGCATGCGGCCAACGCGCGGTCTGTCAGGCGATGAGCCGGCCCTCCCGGGCGGCCAATTCACAGCGCCGATTCCCAGCAGTTCCAGCGGCAGTGCTGCCATTCACCGAGGTGCGAGCCGCCCCTAACTCCGCGCGAACTCAAGCAGGTCTTTGTTGAAGATCTCGGCGTACTTGGGCACCATCGCAAGGCCATGAGGCGCGCCCTCGTAGACCTTGTACTGCGCGCCCTTGACGATCTTGGATGATTTGGCGCCCGCGGAGACGATGGGCACGATCTGGTCGTCGTCGCCATGCACGATCAGTGTCGGCACATCGACCTTCTTCAGGTCCTCGGTCGTGTCCGTCTCGGAGAACGCCTTGATGCAGTCGTAGGCGCCCTTGATGCCGACTGTCATGCTCCAGAGCCAGAACTCGTCACGCGTTCCCTGGGAGACGGTCGAGCCCTCACGGTTGGCACCGTAGAACGGGGCACTGAGGTCCTTGTAGTACTGCGAGCGGTCGGTGAGCACACCCTGGCGGATCTCGTCGAACACCTCGATCGGCAGGCCCTCAGGGTTGGCTTCCGTCTTCAGCATCAGCGGCGGGATCGCGCCGAGCAGGACCAGCTTGGCGACCCGTGCCGTGCCGTGCCGGCCGATGTAGCGGGTGACTTCGCCGCCGCCGGTGGAGTGCCCGACCAGAATGACGTCGTGCAGGTCTTCGGTTTCGATGACCGCGGCCAGGTCGTCGGCGTACGTGTCGAGGTTGTTGCCGTCCCAGGGCTGACCGGAGCGGCCGCCACCGCGCCGGTCGTGAGCGATGGCGCGGAATCCGTTGTCCACCATGAGCTTCATCTGGGGGTCCCAGGCGTCGGCGGTGAGCGGCCAGCCGTGGGAGAAGAGCACGGGCTGGCCCGAGCCCCAGTCCTTGTAGAAGATCTGCGTGCCGTCCTCGGAGGTGGCGAAGGGCATGGTTGCGCTCCTCTCGATGTCCGCTCGCGGGCCCCTTACGTCACGCCCTCCGAGGATGTGACGGGAAAGCGGCGCCGCATGAGGTCAACATAATTGCGGGGCAGCGATTCAGCGCGTTTGTAAGCACCGCTTCGGTACGAGTGGGACGGCCGTTGCCTGACAGGCGAGGAAGTGGTCTGTCTCGTACGGTGGTCCATACATGCTGCGGGATCCACGGTCAGGAGAATTCACCGGTTACGCCACCCGGGGCACAGTCACCCACCCGCCCTGAACATCACCACCGGTGGCGGACGGCAGCCAGGCGATCACCCGTCGTTACTACTCGTTCTGTGACTAGCTGTTTTCCAACCCCGGGGTGTTCGATGGCGGTCCGTACGGCGAGCTTGATCGTGTGATCTGGTGGCGGGATCGGGAACGAGGACGA
>NZ_JBITGJ010000198.1:0-8071 GCF_044456925.1 Streptomyces sp. NPDC050743 | reverse complement strand
CTGGCGAAGACCACCATGGCCCGCAAGGCGGCCGATGCCGCCATCGCCGCGACGAAGCGTGCCCTGGTCGAGATGGGCCGCAAGCACGCGCGGGACGTCCGTCTCGTGCACCCGGCGCACACCACGATGGACTGCGCGCAGTGCGGAGCGAGAACCAAGCACGCACTACCTCTGTCGATGAGAACGTATGCCTGCACCGCGTGTGGAGCCGTGTCCTGCAGGGACAAGAACTCCGCCCGCGTGATGCGGGTCCGGGCAGGTGGAACCCGGACGGTGCCGAGGGCGTAAGACCACCGGGGCCGCCGGCTCCGGTGGCGGCCTGAGCCGTAAATCCCCACACAGCCCTGGAGGGTGAGGCATCCCCTCCCTTCAGGGAGGGGAGCCTTCAACTACCCAGAGCTGCCCTCCGGGGCCCCGCTCGGCCTCGGACTGGTCGACTTCGGGTCCGCCACACTGGAACTGCCCGAGACAAGCGTGCTCGCCCTCTACACCGACGGACTGATCGAGGACCGCGACCACGACATCGACGTCGGCATGCAGCGCCTGGGCACCGCCCTGGCACACCCCGGCCTCCCGCTGGACGAGCTCGCCTCGGCCGCGATCGACACGCTGTCCACCCGGACACCGGACGACGACGTCACCCTGCTCCTCGCCCAGACCCGCTCACTGGGCCCGGACCGGGTCGCCGCCTGGCAACTCCCGGAGGACCCGGCCGCCGTCGGCCGCGCCCGTTCCCTGGCCGCCGGACAGTTGAAGCAATGGGGACTGGAGCACCTGGTCGACTCCACCCGACTGATCGTCAGCGAACTGGTCACCAACGCCATGTGCCAGACCTCCGGCACGATCGGCCTGCGCCTCATTCGGCACGACGAGATGTTGACCTGCGAGGTCTCCGACGCCAGCAACTGCCACCCACGCCTGCGCAACCCCCGCACCACCGACGAGAACGGCCGCGGCCTCCTTCTCGTATCGCAGCTGTCCCGCCGCTGGGGAACCCGCTGCACACCGGACGGCAAGCTGATCTGGGCGGAGCTGGCGCTGGGATCCGGGGCGTGAGGGGGGTGTGTCCGGCTGCTGGTTCTTGGGCTGCTGATTCGCCGACGGCCGACTCCGGACTGCTGGTTATCCGACTGCCAGTTCCTGGGCTGTCGGTTCTTCGACCGCCCGCTCTCCGACTGTCGGCTCCCCCACTGCCGGCCTCTAGACCAGTTCGACGTCCGCCGCGGCGACCTCGTGGGCGTCGTCGTCGGAGATGAAGCCGACGTGGACCGGCCGGCCCGTGGAGCGCTGGCGCCGCAGGGCGCTCGGGCCCAAGGGGCGTGGCCGGTGACGGTCACCCCACTGCTGGAGCGCGGCGAGGATCACCTGGAGTTCCTCGCCGGCCGGGGTCAGGTGGTAGCTGTCGCGGGGCCGGCTTCCCGTCACCTGATACGTCTGCTTGCGCAGGACGCCCTCGCCGACCAGCGTCTTCAGGCGCGTGCTCAGCAGGTTCGGCGCGATGCCCAGGGAGGCCTGGATCTCCGCGAAACGGTGCTTTCCCAGGTAGATTTCCCGGATGATCAGCAGCGTCCAGCGCTCGCCCAGCACCAGGAGACTGCGTTCGATGGAGCAGGACGGCTCGTCGTGCGCGGCTTCGGCCACCTTGCCTCCCTCTACGTCGCGGTAACAGCCGGTTTCCGCACAGCCTAACCTGAATTGCAATGGGCAACTCAGCCTCCCGCATCGGTTGATCGACGCCTCCTCGGAGTTGGGTGCCCTGGGCCCCGGGTGCTCCGGCAGCCTGAAGAGCCGCGGCGGGATGGGTCCCGACGACTGCGGTCTGGCCGGGATCGCTCGCGTGCTCAGCCGGAACTGAGCCTTCACGGCGACACCATGCCACCCCCGCCCAGCGCCCCTGAGGATCTCGCATGCGTCTGCGCCACCTGTCCGCCCAGGCGAGGTCGCCGTCTTTCAGGAAGCCGGCAGCCTTGACGCACTACGCGTCATCTACGTACGCGCAGGGCCACCGCGGGGCGGCGGCTGGGTCGTGTCCCGCAACATCACTGTCGCCAGGTACAGCTTGCCCTCACCGGTGTCGATATTGGTCATATCGTCCACCCAGGCGAAGTCCGGTTCCTCGGCGGTGAAGCCCCGGCGCACGAAGTCCGAAGCAGCCGGCCGCTCGCCCGGCCGGGTCGGCGACCGGCTGCGGCGCCGTTTGCGGCCGACCGGCCCGAGCTCGGCCATCAGCTTCGCGACGGTGTGCACCGACACCCGCCGGTCCCGGCGCACCAGCTCGATGAACACCTTCGGCGAGCCGTAGGTGCCCCCGACCGGCGGAAGATCTCCCCGATCTCCTCCGCCAGGTGCTGCCGACGCACCTCCCGCGCCTCGCTCCCAACCGCTCCAGCTCGGCCCGTTCACTCTGCCGCAGCCGACCACGGGAAGGAGACGGCTCTGCCACCGGCCGGTCCTACGACGGCGACCCGTTGCGCCGTGCCCGCGACACCCGACTGTGCGGCGTCCTGGGTGGGTACCAGGTCCTCGGCCACCTCTGGAACCGGCTTCCGGGTCTCCGTCACGATCCGACCATCCATCCGATCACGGTCTCAACAGCAGGAGGGGAGGTGCACCCTGGCATGGCCACTTCTCGCAGATACGGCATGTGTCGGAAATGACTTGTCATCAATGCTTGCGGTCTCGAGCCGCGGCTGTCTGCGACAGATGCGGCGTCACGCCATCCGGCGGGTGACCTATATGTGACATGGCGCAGTTGGGACAGCTGCGAAGAGTTGTCACCGGCTGTTGTCCGGCCGACCATCGGTTCATGCGCCTCACAACCATGAAGCGGACCCTGCTCGCGCTGAGTTTGAGCACGGCCCACGCCGGAGTCGCGGCCATATCCGCCACTGCCGATACCAGCACCCTGAACTCCGCCACCGCGGCTCAGTGGCAGCTCATGGGACCCAATGCCGGCGGCGGACCATCTCACCTTCACCTCGGCCGTGCCGTCCCGTGTGTATGTGTTGTCCGAGCGCGGCATGCGGATCGACCGCAGCGACGACCACGGTCTGATGTGGCTGCGCAGGCCAGGTTGGGAATTCCCGACGGTGTGGGAATGGGACTGGAGGCCGTTCCCCACGACTCGGACGTCGCCTGTGCGGCGGGGAGGACGGGGGGCAGTGACTCGGTCCTGCTGGGCAGCGACGACGGCGCCCGGAGGCTCCATACGGGGGTGGACAGCCCCATCGAGATGTCCGACGCCATCGTGTCGCCTTGAGGACAGTATGTCTTCGCGGTCCGGTGATGCAGGGCTCTTCACCAGTTCGGACCACGGGCTGCACTGGCAGAAGGTCCCCGGCTCGCCGAGCGGAGCGACTCGACTCATGCTCAGCGACCACGACTTGTTCGTCGGCACCGGCAAGGGGATCTACCTCATCTAGGACGCCGGCCCGGCGCAGAAAACTGCCGACGCCCCCGTGATCTCTTGGTGGATCAGATGTCGGCGCGCGGTGACGGAATGATCAAGGTGAGCCATGGCGGCGGCGCAGGGAGGCGCCCGGCCCCCTCGGCCGGCCGCAACCCCTACCGGCTGCGCGTCGGTCCACGCGCTGGGCGGCACCCGTCCGGTGTGTCACAGCCCGAGATCCTGCCCTAGCAGTCGGCAGTACCGGCGTGGGCCGGCGCGGGCGTTCAGGCTCCGGCGCGCTGTCCGGCCAAGGCTTGCACCGAAGAGATGTACCGCAAGACGGGCCTCTTACCTCACGGACAACCGCCCCTTAGTGCCGCCTCGGCGGGCTATTTGACGCAGCAAGCAGATTTGACAACGAGTCATTTCAGGCAACTGCCGTATTTAACAAGGAAGTGCGATGCCATACATATCAGCCCGTAGACGGGCAGCACTGGCCTCGGCCGGGGCGATGCTGGCCGTTTTCGCGGCCCAGTTGCCGGGCTCAGCCTCTGCCGCTCCGGGGACCAGGGCTCCGGAACCGTCCTTGACCGGCACCGCGGCACATCTGCCGACCTCGCGTACGGTCACCTTGATCACCGGTGACAAGGTGACGGTGAACACCGACGCCGCCGGAAAGGTCACCCGCACCGTGCAGGGCGCGGACGGTCGGCTCACCGGCTTCGTGACCTACAAGGTCGGCAAGGACACCTACGTCTACCCGGACGCCGCCTTTCCCTACATCGCCGCCGGGAAGCTGGACCGTGAACTCTTCAACGTCACCCAGATGCTGGCGGACGGTTACGGGGACGCGCAGAGCAGCAGCTTGCCCCTGATCGTCACCTACACCGACGCCGCCGTTCGTGCACGTACGCAGGCGGTGCCCGCCGGCGCCAGCAAGACCCTGGCGCTGAGCAGCATTCAGGGCGCAGCGCTGTCGGAGCAGCGAACGAAGGCCGCCAAGTTCTGGTCCGCCCTCACCGGCGGGACCGCGACGGCAACCGGACGCAATGCCGACGCCAAGCCCCAACTGGGCAGCGGGATCGCGAAGATCTGGCTCGACGGGAAGGTCAAAGCCGACCTGGCCGACACGACCGCGCAGATCGGCGCTCCCCAGGTGTGGGCGGACGGTGACACCGGCCAGGGCGTGGACGTGGCCGTGCTGGACACGGGTATCGACACCCAGCACCCCGACCTGGTCGGTCAGGTGAATGCGAGCGAGAGCTTCGTACCCGACCAGGACATCGAGGACCACAACGGTCACGGCACGCACGTCGCCTCGACCATCGCCGGTACCGGCGCCGCCTCCGACGGCAAGGAGAAGGGCGTCGCCCCCGGTGCGCACCTGGACGTCGGCAAGGTTCTCGGCAACGACGGCAGCGGCCAGGAGTCCTGGGTGCTGGCCGGCATGGAGTGGGCCGCCCGCGACCAGCACGCCAAGGTCATCAGCATGAGCCTCGGTGCCGGACCCAGCGACGGCCACGACCCGCTGAGCCAGGCCGTCGACGAGCTCAGCGCCGAGACCGGTGCGCTGTTCACCATCGCGGCCGGCAACGACGGCCGGCACACCGTCTCGTCTCCGAGCGTCGCCGACGCCGCGCTGTCCGTCGGAGCAGTAGACACCTCCGACACCCTCGCCGACTTCTCCAGCACCGGCCCGCGGCAGGGCGACGCCGGCCTGAAGCCGGAGCTGACCGCACCGGGCGTCAACGTGCTGGCTGCACGCTCGCAGTACGCCGAAGAGGGCGAGGGCTACTACCAGACGCTGAGCGGGACCTCGATGGCCACCCCGCATGTCGCCGGCGCCGCCGCACTGCTCGCCAAGGCCCACCCGGACTGGTCCGGGCAACAGCTCAAGGACGCCCTGGTCAGCACCACCGAGGCGACCCCCAAGTACACCCCGTACGAGGGCGGAAGCGGCCGTCTTGACGTCGCCGCCGCCGTCAAGGGCACGGTGTTCGCCACCGGCAGCGTCTTCGGTGGCTACCGCGACGGCACGGCGCCGGCCGGCGACAAGTCCGAGAGGGAAGTGACCTACACCAACACCGGGGACGCTCCGGTCACCCTCGACCTGGCGCTCCAGGTCCCCGGTGCGGCCACCGGCGCGTTCTCGCTGTCGGCACCTCAGGTCACCGTCCCCGCACACGGCAGCAGCAAGGTCATCCTCACCACCAGCTTCGACCTGGTGAAGGAAGACACCACGACCTCGGGGCAGATCCTCGCCACCGACACGTCCGGCACGCTGCTGGCCCACACCGTCATCGGCGCCTATAAGCAGGCCCCGCGCCACACCCTCACGCTCAACGGCAAGGACCGCAGCGGCCGCCCGATGGGCGGCGAGGTGTACGTGTTCAGCGACAAGGTCTTCCTGCCGCTGCAACTGGACGATTCAGGCACCGGCACGATCAACCTGCCTGCCGGCACGTACTTCGTGAGCCTGGAGAGCGATGTCCAGGGCACGCACGGGCCGCACTCCCTGGGTAAGGCCATTCTCACCGCTCCCGAGGTCGTCGTCGACCGGGACACCACGGTGAACCTGGATGCTTCCAAGGCCAAGCAGGTCTCCGTCGTGACTCCGCAGGAGACCACGCCCGCCGAAACCCGCATCGGCCTCTACCGGGGATTCGACAACGGAAGCTCCTTGACCATGACGCGGTGGCCCAACCCCACCTATGACAATGCCCCCTACGACAGCGTCTGGGCCCTGCCCAGCAAGCCGGTCACCACGGGCACCTTCGACTCCGGGTACAACTGGCGGCAGACGGAGCCGGCCCTGACGGTCGCGTCTCGCACGCACACCTTTGACGACATGATCGTCCAGCGCGGACACATCCCCCTCAAGGACGGCACGCGCCAGTGCGAGGCCGTCTATGCCGCAGAGGGCGGCGCCGCCGACTACGTGGGGCTCGACGCCAGGGGCAAGGTCGTCGTGGTCCGGCGCAGCGATGACGTCGATCAGGCCGAGCAGGCCGAGACGGCAGCCAAGGCCGGTGCGAGTGCGCTGCTCGTCGTCAACGACGGCTACGGACGCCTGGACCCGTGGAACGACAACCCCTGGTCCGCCACCGACAATCCGGCCCCCCTGACCGTGGCCACGCTGACCACGGACGAGGGCGACGAACTGATCGCCCAGATCAAGCAAGGCCGGACGGCGCTCCGGGTGACCTCCCACCCGACCACGGACTACCTCTATGACATCTCCCGCGACGAGACCGGCATCCCGGCGGACCTGACCTACCGGCCGCAGCGCCGTGACCTTGCGCGCGTCGATATGTCCTTCCGCAACAACCGGCCCGCCAAGGGCATGGAGTTCCGTTCCGCCGTCTGGCTCGGCGACTACGGATACAACATGTTGCCCACTCCCACCCAGGCCGAGCGCACCGACTGGGTGTCCAGCGACACGGACTGGGCCCAGAGCGCCTTGGTCAACCAGCAGCTTCAGATCTCCAGTGACTCCCTGACGCGGTACCCGGCCGGCACGACCTCCCACATGGAGTACTTCGGGCCGATCCAGCGTCCTCGGATGAACGATTACTACCGACCGGTGCGCCTGGGCAACGCGGTGTATGTGGAGGTCCCGGGCTGGGGCGACTCGGTTCCCGGACATGTCGGCACGACGTTCGGCAATGTCGATGTCGAGAACAAGGTGAAGATGTATCAGGGCGACACCCTACTCAGGGCCTCCGACACCGACACCCTGGGCAGCTACCGGTTCCCCCTCAGGCTGTCTCCCGAGAAGTTGCGGTACCGCCTGGTGTCGGAGAACGCCCGGGGCACCTGGGCCAACGACTACTCGACCACCACTCGGACCGAGTGGGGCTTCGACTCCCAGCAGGGGGCCGCCGGCGTCTTCGAAACGCTACCGCTGATCCAGCTCGACTACACGGTCGAGGGCATGGACGCCTCTGGTAAGGCACATCGCCACGCCGACATCACCGTCACTCCCTCGCACCTGCAGGGGGCACCAAGCTCCGACACCATCAAAACGGTCGGCCTGGACGTCTCCTACGACGACGGCGTCACCTGGCACCACACCACCCTGACCCGTACCGCCCAGGGCTGGAACACCCAGCTGGACGCCCCCGCCCATGCGCAGTTCGTGACGCTGCGCACCAGCGCCGCCGACACCGAGGGCAACAGCGTCACACAGAACATCACCCGGGCCTTCGGCCTGAAGTAGGTACCCATCGGATCAGCCCTGACTGACCGAGCAGGGGCGGGGCGGCAACCAGCGGCCCCGCCCCTCGAACCGTCCGCACGAGGATTCCTCGCGGGCGGCTCGATCTGCCCGGCCAGATGGGAGAGCACCTGGCCTGAGTCACCCATGTGTGCGCAGCACGTCCAACCGAGTCCGGGGCTGTGCCGTTGACGGCTCCTGACTACGACCAGCGGCTTGAGGCCGCTCGTCAGCGACTTCGGCCGGAGGACTGACCAACGGACTGAACGCCTCACCTGGCCGCAGCGGGTTGAGGTTCTTGAAGTTCTCCCCTCCCTTCGCAAGCTCGGGAAGGGGATTCCCGTCTACCTTTCGGCGACAGGCTTGACGGTGTTACCCGCCCTGCGACCGCGCCTTCCGGCGGCCGGGATCTCCGTGATGACGTGGCCGATCCGATACAGGTGCAGGATGTTCCGGGCCGCGTTCCA
>NZ_JBITGJ010000197.1:0-8076 GCF_044456925.1 Streptomyces sp. NPDC050743 | reverse complement strand
GATCAGACTGCCTCCAGCTTCACCCGACCGCTGCGACGGCCAGGCGGTGGAGCCCTTCCATCTCCACACGAATCCGTAGTACTTCGTGGCGCACCGATCAGCTGGTACCAGTCCCGGCCGGAACGGGCCAGCCGGGACATCTCCATCCCCAACACGAGACCGACGTGATCCAAGCCGATCTCGGTGACCAGGCGCTGGAAGCCGGTGCGTGCCCCCGCGCTCGAGCCCGATCTGCCCAGGTCCTCGTCGATCACCAGGACACGGTCGGCCTGCCAGCCCAGCGCGACCGCCCTGTCGACCAGGGCATACTGCAACCGGGTCGACTCCTGGTGATCGACCAACTGCTGCCGCGTCGACTGCCGGACATAGACCACCGCAAGACGCTGCAGGTGACGATCGTCGATCTTGCTGCCGGGACGCTCCCACGGCATCACCGAGGTCATCGCGCGTCCCGTTCACTCACCGTCGCGGAGACCGTCAACGCGCGGCTCGCCAGCCGCACGAACTGCCCGACCGCCACCTGCCGGTTCGCTTCCGGCAGCGCAGCCCACACCTGCTCGTCCGGAACCACCCGCACTGTTGTCTGGGGCCGACGTCACTGTCGTCGGGCATGCCGACTCGTTCCCCTCGTCGCTGATCCGGCCCCGCAACCGATGGGCCACAGCGACCAACCGCTGCAGACCCTCACGACCGATTATCGGCGTCCCCGTACTGCTTTGACTATCCATAAGCGCAGTGTGCTTGGGCGATTGAGCGCACCATCGGCTGGCTGATGCACCACCGCCGTCTCGCACGCGACTACGAGACGCACTCCCACCGCTCCGAAGCCATAATCCACGTCGCGATGATCGACCTCATAAGCCGACGACTCACCCGCGAATCCACCCCGAACTGGCGCGGCACCTGAACCTCGAACCAAACAACCTAGCCGGGACAAAACGCTCTTTTAGAGGTCTCTCGTTCTGGTCCCGCTCATCGATGGAACCGTCAGCGGCCACGCCGTGGTCGACGTGCGTGGGGCGGTTCAGCCTCCAGACCACGTCGATGCCGGAGTCGGAGGGGCAGCGGGCGGCGTCACCTGCTCACGGCGGACTTCGGTAAAGCCCAGCCGGCGCGGTATGGCGCCGCTGGAGACGTTGGCCAGGTCGTGCGCGATTTCCAGATATGCCACGTTCGGCAGGGTGAATGCTTCGGCCGCCATGGCTGCTGTCGCTCTCGTGGCGATGCCCTGGCCGGTGGCGGCAGGGTGCAGTCAGTATCCCATGTACCATCCCTGGGGTTCGGTCCCGCGGTAAGTGGAACACATGCCGACGAGCGTGGCATCCCTGGTGATGGCGTAGTTGAACGCGTCACCGCTGTCCCACTTCGCGTCAGACTTCACGAGGAAGTCGCGGGTCTCCTCCTCGCTGTGACGGGCGACCCACGGCATCCACGGGCGCAGGTGGTCCAAAGACTCCTCGATCAACCTGAACACCGGCTCGAAGTCGCTCTGTCCCCGGCAGCGTCGCAGGGCGAAGTCTCCACACTCGATGATCTGCCTCGGCCGTTCCATGGCAGTCATGATCGTCCCGCCGAACGGATCACTGCAACGGGATATGCGTGGGCCGGTGGGCCGTCTACCTGGAAAGACGGCGGTAGCAGATCAGTATGAGCACCCGGATTGCGTTCAGGACCGGCTCGAACTGCGGGCCGTCACCCCGCTGCCCGGCGGTGACCGGCAGCGATAACAGCATCTCGCCCTGCTCAGGCCAGATGGATCTTCGTGGTGTTCCCGCCCCGCGAGCTGCCCAGGCCGTGATCGTCCGGCTCGGTGGTGATCCCGCCGGGCGGTTCCCTCTGCCCGGCGCCGTTCCGGCGGGCAACAGCCGCGTGCTGGTGGGCCCGGCAGATGGGAGCCGGTGTTCACCTCCCACGTGATCAGTCCGGCCGCCTCAGTCCGGGCCTGCAACAACTCCAGCAGCCGAGCCCATACTCCTTGCCGCTGCCGGCGCCTGAACAGGCCGTACACGGTCTGCCGGGGACGTACCCGTCTGGGTCATTCCCCCTATGGCGACGGGGCCATGAGGAACAAGGGCGAGTCCCCGCATTGGTACAGGGGGCCGCTCACGTTCGTGGCGAGACGGTGTGAGGGCGCTCCGGGGGAGGCCGGACCGACCTGGCGGATGAGTGAACCGGTGGTGTGCATGGGGGAGGTCGACATCACCACTCGGCGCTGGGCGTTGACGAGCGAGGCCGGAAACGCGAGGCGGGCGAGATGGGGGAGCAGCCGCGGCTCGAGATCGGACACGTAGACGTCCGCCCCCACCACGCCGTACACACCGGGGCTGTCGCCGGAGGGCAGGGTGACCGGCATGGTGAAGGTCAGCGAATACTCGCCCGTACAGAGGTAGTCGACGTACGGCCCGGTGATGTGCCGGCGGCCGGTGCGCAGGGGGGTGTCGTACCACGCCAGCCTGGTGAAGTCGAGGTAGTGGTCACTGCTGGGGTCGAGGTCGACGACAAGTCGGCGAAGCGGCCTCGTCTGCTCGCCCCGAAGCCACCACTCGAGCCACTGCTGCTCGTCCGCGAGCGTCCCGGGGACAGGGACGAACCCTGCCCCTGCGGCCAAGCCGCCGGTCCTTTGGATCACCGCTTCGATCGCGGGCAGGAGCCCCGCGAGGTCCTCCCGGTACAAGGGGGTGCCCGCCGCCTGGCGGCTTCGGATCAGAGCTTCCGTGGCGGCCCGGAGATCGTCGAGCGCACCGAAAACGTTCGCGACGATGTCGCGGACCAGATCGGTCACCGCCATGATCAACTCGTCGGGCCCCTCGCTCATCGGGGTGCTCATCTGGGCTCTCGTCTCGCGGTCAGGGCCGGGCTTCATGCTCGGGCCTGGTGGGGATGGTACGGGCCAGCTCCAGGCGCAGCTGCCTGAGCCGGTCCATCGCCTGGGTGATGTGCTGCTCGGCGAGCGAGCGGGCGGTCCCGGCGTCTCCGTCCGCGATGGCGGCAGTGATCGCACGGTGATCCCTGGCGACGCGTTGGCCCGCTTCCCCGTCATCCGCGAGCCACAGGAGTGCTCCGACCTTGGTCTGAAGCTTGAGCTCTTCCCGGGTGAGCCACGACGACTGCGCTGCGGCCGCGACCTCGATGCGGAACAGGCCGTCGGCCCGGCGTCGGGCAGCCGCGTCCGGGGCTTCGGCCAGTTCCTCGACCACCTCTTCGAGTCCCTGGATGTCCTCTTCGGCCGCCCGGAGGGCGGCGAGGCGGGCAGCGGCTCCGGCGATCGCCGCGTAGCGATCCGTGAGGTCCCGGAGCTGAGCAAGCGTCAGCGCTTCCAGATACTGCCGGAGGATCGCGGCGGGCGCGTCCGGGACGGCGCACACGAAGCTGCCTCCGCCGCGGCCACGGCGCGTCATGATCAACTTCTGCTGGCGCATGATCGTGAGCGCCTCGCGCACGGTGACGGGAGAGACGCCGAACTGCGTCGCGAGTTCACTCTCGGCCGGCAGTTGCTCCCCGTCGTCGAGGAGGCCGAGCGCGATCGCATCGGTCAGCCGGCGAAGGACGATCTCGGCCCGGCCCTGGGTCTCGAGCGGTGCGAACAGGGCAAGACGAGCGCCACGGGAGAGAAGCCGTCGCATCACGTGCCGTCCTTCCGGGAATCCGTTTCCGCTGTGTAAACCGTAGTGACCGCCCCCTTGCCTCATGGAATATAGAACTATAGGTTATCGGTTCACCGAGGCGGTTGCGCTCCACTGCGAGCCCCTCGGCACCTGTTTCAGGGCTGCTCTGCCCACTGTCCCCTTGTCAGGGCCCGTTCCGGGAGCTTCGGTTGACCCTGCTGCGCAACTACATCGACGGCGCGTTCACCGATGCGGCCCATGACTGCGTCGGCGACACCACTCCGGCCTCCACCGTGCTGCTCGCCGAGATCATCGGCGCCGTCTTCGAAGAGCTCAGCCTGCCGACGGGCGTCGTCAACGTCCTCTGCGGTGACCGCGAGACCGGCCGGATGACGGTCGAGCACGAGATCCCGGCTACGGCCTCCATCACCGGCTCCGTCCGCGCCGGCGCCGAGGTCGCCGTCTCCGCGTCCAAGGACGTCAAGCTCGTCCACCTGGAGCTGGGCGGCAAGGCCCCGGTCGTCGTCTTCGAGGACGCCGATGTCCCAGCCGCCGTCGAGGGCATCTGCGTCGCCGGCTACTGCAATGCCGGTCGAGACTGCACCGCCGTCACCCGCGTGCTCGTGCACGAATCGATCCACGACGAGTCCGTGACCCAGCCGGCCAGGGCCGCCTCGGAGACCGGGACCGGCCTGCCGGACGACGAGGACGACTCCGGCGCGGTGCGGATCAACACCCACATCCCGCTGGTCGCCGAGATGCCGCACGGCGGCTTCAAGAAGTCCGGTTCGGCAAGGACCTCTCCAGCTACGGCTTCGAGGGACTGCACCCGGATCAAGCACGTCATGACCTGCGTCGCTGAGTGACGACGACGTCCTGGCGCCCTCCAAGAAGTGCGTGGTCGTCCCGGCCCCGCCCGCCCCCATTCCTCAGACAACGCCCACCTCTGGAGTCCTCAGATGCCAACCACCGGACAAACGACAACCGTGAGCGAGACGGACCAGGACGCGGCGGACACCGCCCAGTTGGCAGCCTTGGGCTACCAGCAGCAGCTCACCCGCGCCCTCGGGCTCTGGCAGAACTTCTCGGTCGGCTTCACCTACCTCTCGCCGCTCGTCGGGGTCTACTCCCTGTTCGCCTACGGCTTGGCCACCGGCGGTCCCGCGTTCGTGTGGTCGATCCCGATCGTCCTGGTCGGCCAGGTCCTGGTCATGCTCACCTTCGCCGAGACCGCCTCGCAGTACCCGCTCGCGGGCGGCATCTACCAGTGGGCCAAGCGGCTGGTCGGCCCCCGCTACGCCTGGCTGTCGGGGTGGATGTACACCTGGGCGCTGCTGATCACCGTGGCCTCGGTCGCCTTCCCCATCGCCGGATACGCGGGGCCCCTGCTCGGCTACCCGGTGAACCACACCACCACCGTGCTCACGGCGGTCGTGGTCATCCTCCTGTCCGGCGCGGTGAATCTGGCGGGAGTGAAGCGACTGGCCTTCGCCGCGACAGCGGGCGTGGTGGCCGAGGTCGTCGGAACCGTCGGCCTGGGGCTGTACCTGCTGCTGTTCCACCGCCACCACAGCCTCTCAGTGATCAACCACACGTACGGCGCAGGCGGGTCCGGTGGCTACGTCGGAGCCTTCCTGGCCGCCGCCCTGTTCAGTGTGTGGATCTTCTTCGGCTTCGAGGCGTGCGGCGACATCGCCGAAGAGGTGAAGAACCCCTCCCGCAAGATCCCCCGCGCGATGAGCATGACCCTGGCCGTCGGCGGCGTGGCCACCATCATCCTCACTATGGGCCTGCTGCTGGCCGTCCCTGACCTCGGCGCGGTGCTCAGCGGCAAGGACGCCGACCCGATCGGCACCGTGCTCGCCGCGTCGCTCGGCACCGTCGGCTCCAAGGTCGCCCTGGCGCTGATCGTGCTCGGCTTCGTCTCCTGCACGCTCGCCATCCAGGCGGCCACGACGCGTCTGGTCTACGCGTTCGCCCGCGACGGTGTCATCGCCGGCTCCCGCGCCCTGTCCACGCTGCACCCGAAGTTCCACATGCCCCCGGGTGCGATCGCGGTGGCCACCCTCATCCCGGTCGGCGTCACCCTGCTGCCGTCCGCCAGCGTCGCCCGGATCATCACCTTCGCCGTCGTCGGCATCTACGTGGGCTTCCAGAGCGTGGTCGTGGCTTCCCTGATCGGACGGTTCCGCGGCTGGAAGCCGTCCGGCGCCTTCCGTCTCGGCCGCTGGGGTTGGGCGGTCAACGTGGTCGGCCTGCTCTACGGCATCGCGGCCGTCATCGTGCTCAGCCTGAAGACGCCCGCCAACGGTACGGGCTTCTTCGACCGCTGGCTGGTCCCCTTGTCCGTCGCCATCGTCTTCGCCGCCGGGCTGCTCTACCTGCTCATCGCCCGTCCCCGCGAGGTGATCCGTGAGGACGCGCGCGTGGACGCGGTCGCGGCAGTGACGCCGTCGGACGACGGCGCCACCCAGCCGCAGCACTGACGTCACCTCAACCGGTCTCGTCCGGTCGGCGGCTCGGCCGCCGACCGGCTGCCCTCCTCGAGAGGCCCGCGGTACCGCGACAGCGGCGGCAAGTTCGCCATCAGCACCGGATCCGGGACCCCGGCCCGCGCGAACTCGCCTATCTCCTTCGGGCCCGTCGCGCCCGCGATCGCCGAGTCGATCTGCTCCCTGACCGGCGTTTGATGGCGGACCGGTTCCTGGAGGCGTGGCGGTCGGGAAAGATCGCGGAGTCCAGGACACCGCGGACCAGCCGGCGCGCAACATTCCACCGCCCTGCGCTCTGCCGGACGGTTCGCGTCGCCCTGAAGCGCGTCGTATCGGATGGGCGGGTCATGTTCAGGCGGCCCTGTTCGAAGGTGTCGTCGACGCCGAGGACGAGCAGTTCGCCGCGGGCCGAGCGGCTCTCTCACCGGTGCACGGCGAGCGGGATCGTGTCGACGGTCACGGGCTTGCCGTCCTTCGGCGAGTTGAAGTACGCCGTCAGCAGGCCAGGGCCGGTGCGTGCGGCCTTGTAGGGGAACGTCACGTCGAACGTGCCGCGGGTCCCGGTCCCGGACGTTGCCCGCACCCGTACATCGGCGGCGGTACGGCCGATGGTGTCGGTGACCTTCAGCCGGAACACGGCCTCGAACGTGCCGGCGGTGCCCCACACGTGCAGCGGGGTGCGGACGGTGTCGCCGATGAGCGGGGATTCGATCAGGACGGCCGGGGCGAGGTCCTCGAAGTCGGCGCGGCCCAACGGATGGTCGAGCACGATGCCCTCCCCACCGAAGTACTTCACCGGCTTGCCGTCGAGCTCGAAGCGCACCTTCTGCACGGTGCAGAACCGGGTCACGGTGAACACGACCTGGGCGAGCCGCGCCCGCATGGACAGGGCGCCGCCGCCGTCGTCGTACCGGCCGGACAGGTCGACGGTGGCGAGGTGGTCGCGGATCACCACGGAGTGCAGCGCCGTCCCGGACGGGATCGCCGTGCCGCAGCCGTGGTCCCGCTCGAAGCGGTTCGGTCCCGCCAGCAGGGCTCGGACGGCTCCGGAGGCGGTCGAAGGGGCGGCGACGGCGCGCGGGGCGGCGGAGATGTGCTCCCCGTGCAGCAAGTAGACGGCGGTGCGGATGCTCCGCGCCTGCGGCGCGGACGGGGCGCTCGTCGAGGGCGGGGGACCATTCGTGGGGCTGGTGCCGCCTCCGGCGCCGGTGGACGGACCTCCCGCCGTACCCTGCGAGGGTCCGGTTCCGGTCGCGGACTCGGCCGGTCGGCTGCTGCCCTCCGGTGCCGCGGTGCCGTTGCCGGTCCCACAAGCCCCGACGAGGAGGAGCGGCAGGCTCAGTGCCGCGACGTAAATACGTGAACGGCGCCCGCGCGGGCGGGCAGCCGGGATCGTACCGCTCATGGTGACCTCCTCCGACACCTCCAGCGAAGCGCCGCAGCAAGCCGCTCGCCAGGGACCGCACGGCACGGACACGGAGGCCGTACGGCTCCACTGATCCGACCCGACGGGACCAGAAACTGCTGCGCGCAGGGATTGATGGCTGATCATCGCCCGCCCTGTCCTCGCGATCGGGCATCGAGCCGGATGAGTCTGCCGGCCGGGGTGATGGCGGCGGGGGAGCGGTCGGGCTGCATCTCGTGGCGGGAGGCGATGCCTCGCCAGGCGTCGAGCTTGTCGATCAGGTCCGCGACGGTGTTCCGCTGCGTGGTCGAGGAAAGCCGGCCGCTGCGGCGGGCCGCGGAACAACGCGCCGCCCGACCGAAGCCCGGCCCCGCCCTCGCGGAACGACGCCGCATCCCTCGGCTTGTGGACTGCTCCCAAGCGGATGTGTCGGCCCTCGGACACAACGCTTGACGATACGGAATCGAGGGCCTCGACCTTGTGCGTGCCGACAATCCCGTCACCCTATGCGACCTGCGCGTACTCGTGGATGAGGCCGCCAAGGCGGTCGCGCCGGATGCCGCGCGATGGGCCA
>NZ_JBITGJ010000196.1:0-8098 GCF_044456925.1 Streptomyces sp. NPDC050743 | reverse complement strand
TCCATCTCCACGCTCATGCTTCCCCGCCCAGGTGGGCAGAACCCGTGTCAGACCTCACGGTCCGCATGGGATCGCTTAGCTGATTAGAGACGCTATGCTTCCTGAGCTCCAGGACCTCGGTCGCTTCGTCCAACGCCCCCACGCCGCCGGGCGTCACCACTGCCGCGCAGGACACGGTGAGCAACCGTGAATTCCGTTCAGCGAGATCTCGACTGAGATTCCCGTGAGCCGTACTCCCGACGCCTTTACTCCGTCGGTGACGACCTTCATCAGCCCGCTATCGATCCGCCCCACACCAAGGTGTGGCCGCCCCTGCCGATGAGCTCCCCGAACTCGCTGGTCGGCTGGATGTAGAGCTGGTCGAGTAGACCGTTTACACCGCGAAGCCGGAGCGCCACGTCGCATGCTCAGAGCGCCACGGTGGGGAGCGGGTTAGTGTCCCGGCTTCGTAGATCGGGATCTTGCTGTGTCCGCAGAATTGGTCTGTGAATATGTCATAGAAATGGACCATATTTCCGGTGCCACTGGGTGCGTAGCGTTGCACGCATGACTGCGAACGCAGCACACGGAAGCCCGCAGCGCCTCCCTGAGCACACGCGCCGTCCGGACTGGGCGAAGCTCGCCCCGGAGGCCTCAGGCCATGATCCGCCTGGACACGGCACCGTGATGGTCTCCCTGTGGCGGTGGTGCAGTCAGGCCCCGAGGGCCGCCCGCTGCACCCGGGCCCCGACAGGGGTCCCGTGGGAGCACGTCTGACGGGCCGAGGCCACGGCCGCAGCCACCATCGGGGGCAGTGTGAGTCGCCTGTGGCCTGCCGTGCTTGGGAGCTGGATCGCTCCTGCCCTCAACTTATCCATCCACCTACAGCCGAGTAGTCGGGGGACCGCATCGCCGGGGGGACGTAGAAGGGAAGAGCAATAGGCATGATTTCCGCAGAGACAGCAGTCTCCGAGGCTCAGACGGCCATCGAGACAGTCTGCCCAGCGATAGCTCTCCTCGACGCGCAGGGGACGGTGGTCGGATGGTCGCAGGCCGCTCAGCGGCTCGTGGGCTACTCGGCCGCGGAGGTGGTGGGGCGGTCCGCCGGTGTCCTGTTGGTGGCCGCTGACGACCGAGCAAAAGCTTCACGAGCCGCACAAGAGAGCACCCTCCGGGGCTGCTGGTCCGACCTCGCGCAGCTGCGCCACCGCGACGGCCGCAGCATCGATGTGCGCATGAGCGTGTCATCGCTGTCCGGGCAGGACGGCCGGGACTGGTGGGTCGTCTGCGCGACCGACAAGGCCTTGCTTCTCGCGTGGCAGGCCGAGGCCACAGTGGCGGAGCCGCTGCTCGCTACGCTGCCGCTGCCGAGCTGCCTGCCGGTCGGTGTCGTCGTACGGGACACGCACCTGCGCTGCATCCGGGTGAACGACACCCAGGGCTCCAAGGACGGCATCCCTCTCCCCAAGCGGCTGGGCCACAGGCTGACGGAGGCAGCGCCCGGGACGGAGACCGAAACGCTGGAGGCAGTGATGCGCCAGGTGCTGGAGAGCGGCGACCCGGCGATCAACGTGGAGTACCAGGCCTTCGTGCCGGCGAATGTGCGAAGCAGCCGCATATTGACAGCGTCCTACGTCCGTCTCGACGACGCGCAGGGGCGCGCGCTGGGCGTGTGCGTCGTGAGCGTGGACGTCACCGACAGCCGGCGGGCGCGAGAGCGTCTGGCAATCCTCGGCGAGGCCAGCAGGCGCATCGGCACCACTTTGGACGTCATGCAGACCGCGCAGGAACTGGCCGCCCTCACCGTGCCGTACCTCGCGGACTACGCCACCGTCGACTTGGCGGAGTCCGTGCAGCACGGCGAGGAGCCCTTGGCCCATCTCGGCCCGCAGGACGAGCGCATCCCCGTCTTCCGCCGTGCGGGCCTGGCCTCGATCCACCCGGGAACGCCGGAGTCCCTGTTCGCTCGCGGAGAGCCGGTCTTCGTCCCGCCCGCTTCGCCCTTCACCGGTGTCCTGCGCTCCGGGAAATCCCACTTCGAGCCGATGCTGGACACATCCACGGGCACATGGCTCGATCACCTCGACCCGGCGCGGGCGGAGAAGATCCGCGAGCACGCCATGCACTCGTTGATGGTCGTCCCGATCCACGCCCGGGGCGCAGTGCTGGGCATGGCGGTCTTCGTGCGGACGGAGGACCCCAGGCCGTTCGAGGAGGACGACCTGCTCTTGGCCGAGGAGCTCGCCAGCTGGGCAGCGCTGGCCCTGGACAACGCCCGCCAATACGTGCGCGAACGCTCCGCGGTTCTCGCCCTGCAGCGCCTGCTGCACCCCCACCGCCCCACGGGCGGCTTTGCCGCGGATGTGGCCTGGCGCTACCTGCCGGCCGACAGCCACCACGGCGTCGGGGGTGACTGGTTCGACGTGATTCCCCTTTCCGGCGCCCGCGTCGCCCTGGTCGTCGGCGACGTAGTGGGACACGGCATCAACGCGGCGGCGAAGATGGGCCAACTCCGCACCGCCATGAACACCCTCGCGGACATGGACATGCCTCCCGACGAAGTACTGTCCCGCCTCGACGAGCAGGTCATCCGCCTTACCGAGGCGGAAGACCCCCGGCACCCGGCCACCACCACGATGGCCGCCACGTGCCTGTATGCCGTCTACGACCCGGTCACCCGTACCTGCACCATGGCACGGGCCGGCCACCCCCCACCCGCGGTCATCGACCCGGACGGCCACGTCACCTTCCCCGACCTGCCCGCCGGAGCACCGCTCGGCCTCGGACTGGTCCCCTTCGAGTCCGTAACTTTGGAACTCGCCGAAGGAAGCGTGCTCGCCCTCTACACCGACGGTCTGATCGAGGCACGCGACCAGGACATCAGCGTCGGCATGAACCGTTTGCGCACGGTTCTGGCACGGCCCGATCTCCCATTGGACGATCTGTGCTCTTCGACGGTGGACACACTGCGGGCCAAGCCGCCGAGCGACGATGTCACTCTGCTCTTCGCCCGAACCCGCTCGCTGAGCGCGGACCAGGTTGCCTCTTGGCAGTTCCCCAGCGATCCCGCCGTCGTCAGCAGTGCCCGAACTCTCTCTGCCCGGCAGCTGACCCAGTGGGGGCTGGAACACCTAGCCGAGTCCACAGAGCTGATCGTCAGCGAACTATTCACCAACGCCATCATCCACGGCAACGGCGACTGGAGCAGCGATCGCACGATCGGCCTACGCCTCATCCGGCACGAGATGCTGACCTGCGAAGTCTCCGACGCCAGCCACAGCCACCCGCTTGTGCGACACCCGCGCTCCACCGACGAACACGGCCGCGGCCTCTTCCTCGTCACTCAACTGTCCCGCCGATGGGGAACCCGGCACCTCCCGGACGGCAAAGTCATCTGGGCTGATCAGCGACTGCCAGCAAGTGCGTGAAACCACTTACCCGCCCACCCAAGCGCTTGGAGGCCAGTGCCTGTGCCCCGAGAAGACCGTCCTCCTACGCACCACCATCGACTCCGACCTGGGCCACTCCGGTCGCGATCGCTGTGCCAATGCCGTGGCCTGAGCCGGTGATCGGTGCGGTCATGCCAGCAAGCCCAGCTGTCATGCATGAGGGTTCCTTTCAACGCGGTGTGGGGGATGGCCTCTCCCACGCCTCGTGGGACACCACGCGACTTCCGATGAGGGAGAACGTCTACCGGATTGCGTCTGCACCTATGTGATGAGCGTCGATCCTTCGCGCCGTCTTACCTCATTTCGCTGTTGCGCTTGTTCCTCGACGCCCTCGGGCCCCACCCCTATCGATCAGCGTGGTAAGACGCCGAGGTCTGGTGCCGCTATTACTGTCGGACCGAGAAGGCCGTGCAGGCGTGGACTGGATACAGAAAGGCGCGGGATGAAGGCGATTGTGGTGACGGATC
Organism: Streptomyces sp. NPDC050743; assembly: GCF_044456925.1. Taxonomy (NCBI): domain Bacteria; kingdom Bacillati; phylum Actinomycetota; class Actinomycetes; order Kitasatosporales; family Streptomycetaceae; genus Streptomyces; species Streptomyces sp. NPDC050743. The sequence continues at coordinate 4,203 of NZ_JBITGJ010000196.1, read as the reverse complement.
AGGCTGCGGGAACGGCCGGGATGACGCTGGTGGAGTGGCCCGAGCCGCAGGCAGCGCTGAACGATGTCGTCGTTCAGGTTCATGCGTCGGGATTCACTCCGGGTGAGCTGACGTGGCCTTCGACCTGGACCGATCGCTTCGGCCGCGACCGGACGCCGTCGATTCCCGGGCAAGAGCTGGCCGGAGTGGTCACCGCTCTCGGCTATGGCACGAGGGGGCTGTCGGTGGGCCAGCGGGTGTTCGGCCTCGCGGACGGGCATCGGGGCGGCACCTTGGCGGAGTATGTGGCGATCGAGGCGCGTAACCTCGCGCCGCTGCCGGCCGACGTCGACTTCACGGTGGGCGCGAGTCTGCCGATGCCGGGCCTGACCGCATGGCAGGGACTGTTCGAGCACGGCCGCCTTCAGGCGGGGCAGAGCGTCCTGGTGCATGGCGCCGCCGGCGCAGTCGGGTCGATGGTTGTGCAGCTCGCACGAGAGGCCGGCGCCTACGTCATCGGCACCGGACGTACCGCCGATCGACAGACGGCGCTTGGCTTCGGCGCGCGGGAGTTCGTCGACCTCGAGAACGACGCCCTGGAAGAGGTCGGCAGGGTCGATCTGGTGTTCGATGGCATCGGCGGAGACATCGGGAATCGGTCCGCGGGCGTGATCCGCGCCGGAGGAACGTTGGTGTCCATCGCCGGCCCGCCTGAGGTGCGTCCAGCGGAGGGCCTGGTGATCGATTTCGTTGTCGTGCCCGATCGTGCCCAACTGGGTGAGGTCGTCCAGCGGGTGCGGGACGGACGGCTGCGGACGAACATCGGCAACGTCTCGACCCTCGATGACGCCGTTGCGGCCTTCAATCCGACCGAGCGGATCACCGGGAAGACGATCATCAGTGTTCGTCCGTGAGCGCCACACGCCCATCGATGCACGCCGCGGCCGACGCTGTCCAGATCGGCCGGCTGCGTCCTATGACAGCGGCCGATACCGGAGTTCGTTGCAGATCTTTGCGACCCGATCGGCCAGGGCCTTACGATGCCGCGGCCTGAGGATTGCATGACCGGTGGTGCGGCCGACGCGCCTCCGCACGGCGCACAAGCGGCACAAGACGTGTCGAGAAATCCGAAAAACGACGGCTTGGAATATGCACCCGGCTGGAACGCTGGATTCAAGTGCCGTCTGCATCGCGATACGCACGCGCGTTACATCCCACGCTGCCCGGGCGATCCCGTTGAGGTTGATGATCGCATCGCTCCACCACTGCAGCGCACGGAATGATTCCACCACAGCGGCAATCTCCCTACAGGGAGCCTGCTGTCGGCTGGTGTCCTGCTTTGCGCCCTGTTGCATGCCACTGCTGGTGGACGCGACCTGCTCTGCGGCAGATAGTGTTGTTGAAGGACGACGAGGTCATATCGCTCGACGATGGGTAGTGAGCGGCAAATGGACGCCTCGGACGAACTTCTTCAGATGGCTACACCGTCGGCTCTTTTGACCCTGGACGGTGTCATCCGCTCCCTCAACGCCCCGATGGCCACTCAACTGGGCAGGCCGTGGGAACAGTGCGTGGGTCATGGCTTCGTTGATCTACTCCCCGAGGACCAGCGCATCTCGGCTGAGGGCCTGCTGACGCACGGGGCCACGACGAAGAGGCTTGCGATGCGTGTGCTGGAATTTCCCGGCACGAGCACCGCGTCTTTGGTCTGCCTCGTCGAGGCGCGAGCGGTGACGGATTCCTCGAGCGGCGAGCGGCTTGTGTGGGTGCATTCGTTGGACGCGGGACACGACCTCGGCGGTCTGCTGATCCCATTCCAGCTTGCGGCGAAGGCCGCCGACCTCGGCCTCTGCATGTGTTCCCCCGATGAGCACCAGGTGGAGTGGCTGGGTGGCGCACCCGCCCTGGCCGCGCTCTTCCCGCAGGCGTCGGTGCCCCGGTCCAAGATGATCAGGCGAGTGCACCCTGATGACCGGAAGGACGTGCAGCGCCTTGTGCGCTCGTCCGCCGCCCAGTCCCCGTGGATCAGGTCGCGCTTCCTCACCGAGCACGATGGCTGGCATATTCTCGCAGCCCAGGTCCGCCGGATCCAGTTGGGATACGGCGGCCCCGAACGGGTCTTCGCGGTGATCCGCGACGACACCCAGTCGGAGGCACACCGCCGAGAGACGCTGGCCGAGGCGAGCGCGGAGCGGGAGCGCGCCGACGGGATCACCGCGTTCTCCTCCGCCCTGTTCAGCGCCGCCACCGAGCAGGAACTGCAGCAGGTTGTCCTGGCCCGGCTCGCCGCGGCCGTCGGAGGTTCCGGCGCCCTCTTCGCACTCGTCGACGATGGCCGCTTGCGGGTCTCCTCGGATGCCGGGATCCCCACGTGGGAGGTTGATGCTCTGTTCGGCCTGTCGCTGGATGAGGACCGGCCGTTGCCCTACGTGATCCGTACCGGTCAGGCGCAGTTCTTCCACAACCACGAGGAGTTTGCTCGCCGGTGGCTGAATGATGACGGTCTGCCCCTGCCGCGCCCCGTCCCAGGCACCGCCTTGTCGATCACACCCCTCAGCCCGGTGGGCGACCGGCCGCTCGGGGCCTGGGTGGTGAGGTACGACAGTGAGCACCCTCCGTCCTCAGAGAACCTCGCCTTCATGACGACTCTGGCCGAATTGGCAGGCAAGGCACTGAGGGCCATCAGGTTGCAACAAGCCCACGTCGAGTTGTCCATGGCGGTCCAAGACAGCATGCTCCCGACGCTGCCGGAGCACCTACCAGGCCTGGAGATCGCCGCCCGTTACCAGCCCAGCCGGGATGGGCTGGATATCGGCGGAGACTGGTATGACGCGTTCTTCCTACCCGACGGTGCGATCGCACTGGAAATCGGCGACGCTCAAGGGCACGACGTGGATGCCGCAGTTTTCATGGGCCAGGTGCGCTCGTCCATGCGCGCGATCGCCGCGCACGAGCCTGACCCGGGAACGGTGCTGACGCGTACCAACGAGTTGCTCGTCGCGATGGACGCGCCACGCTTCGCAAGCTGCACCATGCTGCACCTCGATCCACGTGACGGACAGGTCATCGGCACCAGCGCCGGCCATGTACCACTGCTCCACGCACGCGACGACGGCAGCCACACCATCCGCACACTTCCCGCCGGCCCGGTCCTGGGAATCGTGCCTGGCACCGAGTACCCAGAGGAGACCTTCACTTTGGAAGAGGGCACCGCGCTGGTCATGGTCACCGATGGTGTGGTCGAAGGGCCGAGCCTGTCCCTGGACGCCGGACTGGAGCGAGCGGGAGCGCTGGCCGGCCGAGCCCTCCAGGACCGGCTCGGCGTCGAGGCGACCGCAGACCGAGTACTCGACGCGGTGGCCGCGGTGGACCACCTCGACGACGTGGCCGTGCTGGTCATCCGACGCGCATGAGACTCGATACGTCTCCCCGGCCGGCAAGCCGCCCTCCAGCCCTCATTCACCGGAGCAGCGTCAGCCCAGGGAGAGTCCCCCCAACTGCTCCCGGACGGGGCGGCGAAGCGGCTCAAACGCCAGGCGCAAAAGCCTTTCTCACCGTTCCTGGAGACTGGGCGGGCGTGAGTCCAGTTGCCAGGACTCATGCTCAGCCGAACGTCCCGAACGATGGTGGGAGTTCTGGTCCACCGCGTTCGCTCAGCGTCCGGCGCGCACGGATGGGGTCCGTGGTCCGATGCGGGGGCGGTTTCCCTCGCACCCCGGGGTGCCCGGTCGGGCCTGGATGGTCCGAGGCCCCATACGATCGCTCCGGTCGTGTGGGGGCGGTGCCGTCCGTCGCCTGATCGGGTGTCCCAGGGCGCGCCTTCCGATTGCCACGGCGGTCGCGTCGTGGCGCGTGGTCTTGTGACGTTTGGCGGTGAGGGGCTTTTGCCAGTGCTGGGGCGCCCCACTTGGAGGTGTAGGCCGTGTCGACGGCGACGAGGGGCATGCCGAGTTCGGCCGCCATGCCGGCCGGCCGAGCCCGCAGCCGGCTGACGGGCATGCCGGAGATGAGCTTGCGGAACTTCTTGCGGCGGCCGTGCTTCTCGCGGGTTGTCTCGGCCGTGAAGTCGAGGTCCTCGACTGCGACCGCGAGACAGTGGCGCTGGGCCCATTGCAGCAGACGGATCAGGGTGAGGTTCCCCCTGCCGGCCGGACAGCTTGATACTGGGACGGATGGTCCCGGAGGAAGCAGTCACAGGTAGTGAGTAGCAAGAGCAACATGAGT
>NZ_JBITGJ010000195.1:0-8099 GCF_044456925.1 Streptomyces sp. NPDC050743 | reverse complement strand
AGCGCCAAGTCGACTGGCACTTCACCACCGACGACGCACGCGTGAAACTGCGCCACCTCTACCCAACCACACAGCAAAATTAAGCCGCGACAATCCACTAGTCGACATCCGTCCCCTTGTATGTGACGCCTTTCCCGCCGAGCGTGCCAGTGATGCCTTTGGAGTTGCCAGCAAAGGTCGTTAGATCAAGGGTCACGTTGGATGGCAGAGGTTGGCCTGCCTTGGCGGCGGCGGCTGCCGCATTTAGGGTTTTGCGGAGTTCACTAATGCGCGGGACCGTATCGTAGTCGGCCGTGGAGATCTTATTGGCGAGTTTCTCGAGGTTCTTCGCGAGGTTGGTGGTGATGGCCGAGGCGTCCGAGACGTTTTTTGTTTCGTAATTGGCTTTGTTGTCGGGGATGCGGACTTCCAGTTTTCCGTCCACGGCGGTACGGAAGGCGACGCCGTCGAATCCGCCTGCATTCCAAGCGTGTCCGCCACCTCCGCTGGGACCCTCCAGGAAAGCAAAGCCTTTCTCGCCGTAAGCAAAGCCCATCGTCGATTCGCCTGCCTTCGCCCTCGGTTCATTGCCCGTGCCCACATACCTGCCCGGCTGAGGGGTCGGCGCCTCCTTGATGCCCTCGACGATCTCGTCAACAACAGGGTCCTTGACGGTGCCCGTGTGGGTGGTAGCGGTGTTGCTCGTGGCCGGGTCGGTCTTGCCTTTTGCGGTGTCTCCGGTCGCGGCGTCGCCCGGCGTTGCCTTCGTCGTGGTGGCCTTGGCCGGCGGCGGCTTGATGGCTTCGGTCAATCTCTGCCGCACGTACTCGTCGAATTGGCGTCTGGCCTCGGCATCGACGGCGCTCTCGTGTACCTGGGGCGGCGGCGCGGGCTGGGTTGGCTTCGGCGCTAGCTCGTTGGGCGCATCTGGCTTCCCGGGCGGCGTCTGCGCGGGCGGGGGTGGGGGTGTGTTGGGTGGTGAGCCGCTCGGGACCTTCGGGGCGGCGTGCCGGACAACCTTCTTGACGGCATGGCCCAAGGCCCTGGTCGCCGCCTGAATGATTTCTTCGTCGAACTCGTCGGCGACAATCTTTGCCATCACCTTCGCCGCCAGTTCGGTGTCTTCGTCGGTGGTGCCTTTGACAGCTAGCATGGCGCAGGCGATCGCGTAGCGCACGCGCGTCCGTGCGGCCGAGCCCGTTGCCAGGTCGTAGAGGGCGAAAGCGTCCTTGATGACCGGTACGACATGCTCGCCGATCTTCTTGATGACGTACTGCACGATCCAGTCGCGGATCTCGTTCTTGATCGCCTCCCAGACCACCCCTTCGAGGAGCTCCTGCCAGTTCTCGGCCATGTCTTTCAGCCGGGCCCTGACCTCGTTGAGCACGTGCGGGGTTGCCGCCTCGACCAGGTCGCCCAGGCGCCGGTCGATCCGGCCCAGGTCGGCATCGGCCGGGTGGAACGCCGCCCCGGCGCTGACGCTGGCGATGTAGCCGCCGTAGTTTCTCCAGAACTGGTCGAGGGGCTCCAACACGGGATGCCTGCCGGCGCCGATGCCGACTGTCGCGAAGCTGCCGATGCCGCCGACAGGGACCTTGGAGATGTGGCCCTTCTCGATGCGGAAGGTGGTGTCGCCGTACGGCTGCACGTTGACGTTGACGCCGCCGGGGTTCGGTAGCGCACGCCGCAACGGCGAGCCTGGTTCGGGTACCAGGAGGGCGTAGTCGAGCAATCCCCTGCGTCCTGGGACGTAGCGCAGATCGAAGGGGTTCCCGGCCTGGTCCAGCACCACCGTGAACACGCTGTGGTAGAGGATCACGCTGGTGTGCTCGATGAGCTTGTCGTCGTCCGCCAAAGTGGATTGAATCTTCGCGCCGGTGGCGGTCCGCAGGTCGGCCAGCGTGTAGTTGGACAGCTGGTGAATCGCGTTGTCCACCAGCGGTGTCGGGGTGTACGGCCGGGACGCCACCGCGGCGAACCGGCCGTACCGTGCGACAACCCGGTTCAGGGTGTCGTTGAGCGCCTTCTTGTCAACGGGCTTCGGCGGGCGCGGCTCCGCAGCGAGTGTGGGACCGGGCGTGGTCTGTGGCGTGGGTACAGGAGCCGCCTGGGCCGGTACCGGTGGCGCGGGGCGCCAGTCGCGCAGCCTCAGCCAGCCCGCAAGGATCAGCGGCGAGTCGAACGGCGGTATCTCGGTCAGCCTCCGTGGCCGGCTGGGGTACCGTCTCTGGCCGTCCGCGCCGAACTCGCGCGGATAGATGCTCGGGGCCCAGGCGGGCAGCGGCGCGTCGGGTACGTCATCGGTTACGGGGACCATCTCTCCGAAGCCGACATCCACCAGGCGAGGGTTGCGCAGTGGGGTGGCCGCGGACTGCTTGATCGGGTCCCGGTAAAGCAGCGCGCCGTCCACGGGGTCACGCTGGACCTGTTGCTCCTGGATGAGCAGGAAGTCGAACAATGCCAGCAGTTTTTTGGCCAACTCCTGTTGTGCCTCGGTCGGCTCGGGATGGTTGGCTTGCTGTCGGTCGAGTTCGATCTGCCACTTCAGCGCGTAGGCCAGGGCATTGGGGATCGACTCCTGACCGAAGAGCAGTCGCACGTCGAACGGCGGATAGTCCTGTAGCGGCGCGGTCGGTGTGTCGATCCGGTTGGCGGTACCGCGCGCCGACGTACCGCGCGCCGACGTACCGCGCGCCGACGTACCGCGTGGATCGAGTGGGTCGCCCACGGCTCAGCCCTCGGTCGGTACCACGATGGCGGGTGCCGCACCGTTGATCTGGATCTTCCGGTCGACCTCCGGGTCATCGAACTCCTCGCTGAGCAGGCGTCCGGCGTACCGCAGGCTCTCCAGTCGCAGCTTTCCGGCCTCGACGCGGGCCTTGTCCACGTCGATCTCGCGGTGTTTCTCTTTGAACTCCTCCAGCAGCTTATGCGCACCCGGCAACGCCTCGATGTAGAGCGAGTGCGTCGGCACGATGACCTCGTCGCTGATCAGCCGCGGGCTGCTGACGATCCGCTGGTACTGCTCGGTGAGCTGGTTCTGCAGCGCCTGGTACTCGGCGTCGGACAGCTTGTCCTTCTGTTGCGCCAGAAGTTCACGCGCGTACGCGACGAAGTCCTCGGGCGTCCAGCTCCCCAGGTCATCCGGATCGTGGAGACCCAGCTCGGTATCCAGGTACGGCACCATCATGTAGTCCGTCAGCGGGTTGGACTCCTTCAGCGGGAACATCATCAAGTTGCCCTTGCACCCGATCGGCGAGTCCAGGTCGGCGATCTCGGCGAGCGTGATGAAGTCCTGTGCGGGATCCAGCCCGTCGTTGAGCTGTACGTCCGCGTGCACCTCGAGGACGATCTGGCCCGGCTTGGGGGAGATGCTCAGCGGTGGCGTGGCCGGCTCGGCGAGGCCGTACGTTCGCTGCCTGACGGTCAGCTTGGGTACCTTCACCGAACTGAGCTGGAAGAAGATCTCGTCCTTGAAGGTGTAGCTCCAGATCGCCTGCATGTAGTAAAGGACGTTCTCCTTGAAGTGCGCCCGTAGGCCGGCGATGCACAGCAGATGGTTGGAGTGTTCGGCGTTGGCCTTCGAGAAGGCGTCCTGGGCGGCGGTCAGCGAGGCGATCTCGCTGTCCAGCCGCATGCGCAGTTCCTTCTCCTCACTCACTGCCCGCTCGTACTGGTCCTTGCGGAGGTCCTCGCGCATCCGCAGCGCCTGAAGGTCCTGCTCCTTGTCGCTGCCGAACAGGCTGTCCCAGCCCTTCTCCAGCACGCCCTCGCTGTCCTGGCTACCGGTGGCGCCGGCGCGGGCTTCCACGGCAGCATCGTAGGCGGCCTCGCGGGCACGCAGTTCGCGATCCATGTCGCGGTGCAGCCCTTGCAGCGTGGCCACCGCGTTACGCGCGTCGGTCACCTTCTGGCCGAGATCGTGCAATGCCAGCTCGTCCCCGACAATGCGCGTACACAGGTACTCCAGCGCCGGGCGGTACCGGTCATCGAGCAGAACCCGGTTGATGACCCACGCGTGCAACAGCAGTACCTTGTCGATCGCGGCCCGGCTCGGGTTGGGTACCTCCATGGCGACCAGTACCACCGGGGTCAGCCGGTGCAGGTGCTGGGTGACGTGAAAACGGCGCTGCAGTTCGTAGAACAGGTACGTGACGGTCAGCTCGTCGTTGGGGTTGGAGATCTCGGCCGTCTCGGAGTACTCGTCCTCCTCGGCGGTGTGAGTCTCCACCTCCAGCTTGTGCTCGTCCTTGAACTCCTGCGCGGCGGACAGCACCGCCTCCTGGATCGCCTTCTTCGTCTCCGCCGAGGAGGTCTCGGCATCGCGGGTCAGGCTCGTCGACGCGTCGCCCGAGGAGATGCCGATGTCGTAGTTGCCCTTGGCGGTCGCGTTGAAGCTTGTCTTGTCCTGCGCCTTCTGCACGATCTCGGCTTCCGAGCGCCTGGTGTCCTTGGTTTCGTCCTTGCGGTTGCGCTGGTTGTCCGCCATCTCCTTGACCGATCGCTCGGTCTTGACCACCCGCTTGCTGGTGACCTTGCGGGTCTCCTTCGGCGCCAGCGTCAGTGTCTTCACCAGTTCGCCCACCTGGTAGGTGATGGGGTCCCACTCCTGGCGGAACGTGATCACGAGCCCGAAGTTCGTGGTACCCGGGGCGAAGATCTCGAACTTGTACCGCTCGGTGAGCAGGTCGTCGAGCATGGCGAGCAGGTCCTCGGGTGGGTTGGACACCGTGCCGGTCGTGTACCCGCCGAACGGCGGCGTGATCACCGGCGGCCGGGGCGGAACCGGCGGGGTGTGCGTCGACCCACCGCCGTTGGGCTGAGGTTGCGGCGCGAGGTAGGCCACTCCGGCGTTCTGCAGGGTTACCTGTGCGGTGGCGACATGCAACGCCTCCTGGCGCAGCGCGTTAAAAGGATTGCCGCCCTTGGTCACCGCGCCGACCGGGTCGCCGCCCGCCTGTGCCAGCCCGGTCGCCAGCTGCTGCGTCGCGTCGATGACGCCGTCGTCGATCGCGTGCTGCCAGACGTAGTCGAAAGCGATCTGTAGCTGATTGAAGTCGTAGAACGCGGTCACGTCGGCGGGGCCGGATCTCAGCTGCAGGCCCTGCACCGTCTTATCGATGTCCTCGGGGGTGGGCCGCCCGCTCGCCCCGCCGCCGTCGGGCATGACGCTGTCGACCACCCCGCCGACGAACGCCGGCAGGTCGGTCAAGGCCATGGCCCCGTCGCCGGACCCGCCGTCGCCAGATCCGCCGCCGCTGCCCGAACCGCCGTCGCCGGTACCGGGTTGGCCCGCGCCCCCGCCCGCGCCGGTCCCGGAATCCGCGAAGGGATCGTCACTCGTGGACGTGCGGCGGATTGCCGCGAGCGGATCCTCACGGACAACTACGGTCGGTCGCTGAGAGTCCTTGTCGGCCTTGAACAGGATGGGGTCGATCTCGGTGGCCGGGATGTTGTCGCGCCAGCCGGTACCGTCGCGGAACGGCGCGGCCTCGTCCTCGGTGAGGATCAGGTACCCGACGGTCGGTTGGGTGTTCACCGTGTTGGTGATGGTGTTGTTCACCGCGTCGTACATCGTCGGCGCCGGCGACTCGCCGGGCATGACGATCCGCAACTGCCGTGCCTCGTCGCGGCTCACCCCCATCAGCGACTCGAGCACCCGGTCGCTGATGGCCTGGCTGGTTTCCTCGTGCTGCTGTCGGACCGCCGCCACCCGGGCGGCCGCGATCTTCTGGGTCTCCGCCACCACGTCGAGGTGGAAGTCCATCGCCTGGTTGAGTTTCCCCTTCGTGGCGCTGGAGTCCTGCTTGGTACTGCCGGGGTCCACCGGCAACGCGATGCCCGCCTTGGTCAGTACGGCTGCCGGCAGGCGGATGAGGCGTTGCTCGGTGCGACCGGCGTCCTGGGTGATCTGGGGTGCCAGATACAGGACCCGGTGCGCCTCGTCCAGCCCTGGTTCCTCGGGAGCCAACACCATCAGCACGAGATCGGGGCGCTTCTCCTTGGGATTGCGAATCTGGAACTCCGCGTCCTCGTAGTCGACGGCGAAGGCGCCGTTGGCGTCGGTGATCCGCGAACCCAGCCGATCCCCAATATTGGGCTGCCCGTTGGTGGTGGACAGCGTCGGGGCGGGGGCGAGGACAGCGGCGGGGCCGGTGGCCGAAGTGCCGGCGGCGGGTACCGGCTGCAGGTCCGTCGTGGGCTCCGGATCGCCGGTACCGGGCTGTGGCGCGGCGCCCACCGGCGTGACCGGGTCCTCGGGCGTGGTACCCGGGTCGGCGTCGTAGACGGCGACGATCAGGTCCGGGATCCCCACGCCGGTCTCTTTGAGAACGACTCGTCCACTGAGGTAGTTCATGGCCCACCTGCTCCACCATCGGGCGGGGTCCAGGTAGGTCGCGGTCCCCTCCGCGATACCCCGCAACTGACGAGTATTCATCACGCCATCAACGTTGGGAAGGCGAACGAAATTTCTATCGGTACTGTGACCAAAGTGGACGATGTGCCCTGCTCAGAACACCACGACGGTACCCCGGTTGTGCAACAGCCGGTCCTCGCAGTGCCAGAGGACGGCCCGGGGCAGCACGGTGCGTTCGACGTCGGCGCCGGGCCGGGCCGGGCCGGGCAACGATACGAACCGGACGGACTGGACGCCCGCTACGAGCGGCTCCGCCATGCCGCCCTGTACGCGCGGCGAGGCGTTCCTGCGCGGCCTGGGCGCGCTGGTCGCTTCCGACTCTGATCCGACATCAGCTCTGAGATTCCGACACGAAATTTGAGGCCCTACACTGGTGGTGCTCGGGGCAATCACGGAGGTCTACTGATGCCCCGAACCATATGGTCAGGCGCTATTTCTTTCGGATTGGTCACCGTTCCGATCAACGTACAAAGTGCGACCGAAGATCACAGCATCCACTTCCACCAGTATCACCTCGAGGACATGGGGCGCGTCCGCTACCGCAAGGTGTGCGAGCTGGAGGACCGCGAGGTCCAGCAGTCCGAGATCGGCAAGGGCTACGAACTGACCCGGGACCGGGTCATCCCGATCACGGACGAGGAACTGAGCAACCTCCCGCTGCCGACGGCGAAGACACCTCACGTTGCTATGCGGTCAAGGTGACTGTCCTTGAGCGCCGGGGTCTTCGAACGGTCATGACCGGGCTGGGAGAGAATCCCGGCATGGTAATGGCACGGCACTGGTACTCCTCGTCGCCCGTGGTGGACGGGCTTCCGCTCCTGTACGAGCCAGGTTTCTGGCCCGCGCACTTGGCGGACCTGTCCGAGGGCATCTCGCCGGAGGCCTTCGGCGCTGACGCGGGCGACGTGGGGGCCATGCTCGACAAGCTCCACGACCCGTCGGCGTGGCCTGTGTTCACGGTGCCCCTGGCCGGCGGCTTCACGATCGTCGTGCACTACAACAGTGGCGAGGAGTTCACGAGCACGGACTACTTCCTCACGCACCCCGACTGGAGCCAGGATCTCGTCCTGGCCAGCGACGATCAGGACCGCATCGGTCCGGGGCTGTGCTGGCCGGAGCTTGCCGCCCTGCTGGAGGCGCCGGCCGGCGCCGTCGGTGTCACCAATACTCATGCCCGGCTCCTTCTCCTCCTTCCGGTCCTGGGCGACATCGCGCTCCCGGAAGGTGCTGTGGCGGCCGTGGTCCGGGCTTTGGCTGCTCAGGGTGCTCCCGAGTCGAGCGAGCCTTTGGCCAGGCACCTGCTCCGGGGGCACCCCATGTGGGGCGCTCAGGGCTGGTGGTTCGACGAGGATGAGCGGAGCTGGATTTGCGAAGGCGACCACAGTCCACGCAAGGTGCCATTGGGCGACCACCTGCCGGAACAGCTGCGAGTCGCCCTCGAAGCCTGCCTCACTCCTGGCTGACGGGCTCAGGCCGCGCTTGGGGTGGCCGTGTCCGAGGGCGTCCCGAAGGCGAGCGATTCGTCATAGGTCCCCCGGGGCTGGCAGGCGCTCGTCGCCGGGCCACCACCATCAACCTCGGCAATCCAACCTTCCGAGCGATCGCTGCCCTCTCTGACATCGTCGGGTGAGACGCCCCGAAATGATCAGATACTGTGGGCGGGCACGACAGGAGCACCTCCCGCATGACCAGCACCAAGCCC
>NZ_JBITGJ010000194.1:0-8158 GCF_044456925.1 Streptomyces sp. NPDC050743 | reverse complement strand
GGCAGACGGCCGGTCCGCCTATCAGGTGTTGGTCGACCGGGACGGCTCCACCACCGTGGTGACGCGGACGTCCTGGTGGCCACAGGAAGATCTGCACGTCGCGCATGGCAGTGCGACCGCGCCCTCCCGTGAGGCGGGACCGAGCGGCGAGGTGCCCGCACCGCCTCCGCGCTCGCGGGTGCTGAGGACCTGCGCCGGCGGTTGGTCGTCAATTGGCACCTGGCCCACGGCGGGCTCGCCAGACCGGTCACCACGGCGGTGCCGCACTGAGCGGAGCACCCACGACGGGCCCGGCCACATTGCGGCAGCTGCTGCTCCCCCTCGGCCACTCCCGGGCGGTGCGGTCTCCTCACGCTCGCGCGTCCGTGACCGCGAGAGGGCGGTGGAGCCGCTCCGGCAGCAGGTGCCGGCGTGCCCGCACTGCCGCCCCGACACCGAGCCGGGCGTTCCCGGCTAGGCGCTGCGCGGTCGCCGGCCAGTCGTCTTCTTCGCGGTCGTCTTCTTCGCCGCGGCCTTCTTGGCGGGCTGCTTCTTCGCCGCGGCCTTCTTCGGCTTCGGGAGCTCGTGCACGTCGGCTTCGCCGCGGGCCGCCTTCACCTTCGACACCGACTCCTGCAGCGCGGCCATCAGGTCCAGCACCTGGGCCGGCTGTTCCGGCTCGGGCGCCTCAGGGAGCGGCCTCTCCTCCCGCTTCGCCTCGATGATCTGAGCGATCGCCTCGGTGTAGCGGTCCTGGAAGTCGGGGCCCTCCAGCCTGTCGACGGTCAGGGTGTCCATGAGGGCGAGGGCGCCCTCGATCTCCTCGTCGGACACCTGGACGACACCGACGGCGATCCCGTCAAGGAACTCACCCAGCTGATCACCGGCCTCGACCCTGCGCTCGATGCGGACACCGGCCGGACCGCTCTCGAACGTGCCACAAAACGGCCCGCCGGGCAGTACCGACTGGCCTGGGCCGTGATCGAGCGTCCCGAACTGCTGACCAGCGCCGGGCACGAGGCTCCCACTCCGGCGGTGCTGCGGTTCATCAGCGAACTCGTCGCCGGCGGCGCCACCACAGTCGTCAAGCCGGCCTGCCCGCGCTGCCACGGGGTGACGGCGCTGTCGAAGCTCCTGGACGGCCAGCGGGTCTGCCGGGCCTGTTTCGCCAGGCATGCGGCCGTCCCCTGCGCACGCTGCGGCGCCGTCCGTGAACCCGCCACCCTGGATGCCGCCGGTCAGCCGCTGTGTCCCAACTGTCTGATCCGTGACCCGGTCAACCTAGAAGTCTGCGTCGGCTGCGGCCGCCGTCGGCCGGTCGCGGTCCGGCTCGCCGACGGTGTTCGCTGCCCCAGCTGCAGGCCGAAGGAGATCCAAGAGTGCGGGCATTGCGGCTGCACCGCCCCTTGGGAGGTGTCCCGGGCCACCGGACAGCCCTGGTGCGAACGCTGCCAGCAGCGATGGATGACCTGCAACGGCTGCGGCACCGTCGCCCAAGCCCGCGGCGGCAGCTTCGAGGAACCGTTGTGCGCGAAGTGCACCAACCCCGCCCCCGACTTCTGGGGACGCTGCCCGGTCTGCCAGACCACCTGGCAGCTCAGCCCCCGAGCCTGCCAGCGATGCGTCCTCGACCAGAGGATCCGCGGTCTACTCGGCAACGACACCGGCACCATCGCACCTGAACTTGTGCCGTTCCACGAGGTATTGACGAGTGCCGAGCGCCCCGACGTCGCTCTGGCCTGGATCTCCCGGCCGAAGGTCCAGGACCTGCTGGAACGCATCGGCCGCGACGAACGTCGCGTCAACCACGACATCCTCGACGACCTTCCTTCGGGCAAGGTGCTCGCGCACCTTCGCAGCGTCCTTGTCGCCACGGGCGCCCTGACGCCGCGTGACGAACGCCTCGTCGCTCTGGAGAAATGGATCAACGAAACGGTCCAGGCCCGCACGGACCTCACCGCACGCCGGATCCTGCACGGCTACGCGGTCTGGCACCACCTGCGCCGACTCCGCCGGCGCATCGGCGACCAGCACACCACCCAGCTCCAGGACATCAACGTTCGCTGTCACGTCACCGCCGCCGACAACTTCCTCACCTGGCTCACGGCCCAGGGACTCGCCCTGGACACCTGCAGGCAAGCCGACCTGGAACGTTGGATGACCGATCCCGCCTTCACCTACCGTGACGAGAGCGGCCATTTCGTCCGCTGGTCCGTATAGCACCGCCATGCCCATGGCCTCACCTTCGGCAGCGTCCGCTGGACGGGCCCGCAGGGCACCATCGACAGCGAGCAACTCTGGGCCGACGCACGACGCCTCCTCAACGACGACACCCTGCCCACCGCGGACCGCGTCGCCGGACTGCTGCTGATCCTCTACGCACAGAAGATCTCCACCATCAGCCAGCTCACCGTCGACGACGTCAATATCACCGGCGAGACCGTCGCGATCACCTTCGGCACCTCGCCGGTCGTCCTCCCCATGCCGCTGGCCACCCTGGTCCGCGAACTCCTCGCGAACCGACGAGGCAAGGCCAAGATCGGCACCCCGGACGATGGCCCCTGGCTTTTCCCCGGAGGCCAGCCAGGTCGCCCGCTCAGCGACAGCCAGATCGGCCTGCGGCTCCACAAGATCGGCATTCGCCCCCAACAGGACCGCTCCACTGCCCTGTTCACCCTCGCCGCAGAACTCCCCGCCGCGATCCTCGCCCGGATGCTCGGCGTCCACCTCCAGGTCGCCGTCCAGTGGCAGAAGGCATCCGGCGGGGACTGGGCCGCCTACGCCGCCGACGTCAGTTGCCGGACGAGTTCGACGTGACACTTGTGGAAGGCCAGTCCAGGACAGTCAGTTCGGGCCATTGCTCTCGCCACCGCGCTGCCTTCGTCTCATAGACCGCCCGGGGGGCAAGCACCGGGTTTGGCCGAACGACGAGGTTGAACACGTCCGACAGGCCGTGCGGTGCATACACGCGCCACTGACCGTCCGCCTCCACTCGTACTCCGAGGCAGCACGTCGTGGCAGCGAAACTGTCGATCGCCGCCTCGGTGGAGTCATACGGCGGACACGACACCCCGAACTTTTCCTCATACCAGAGGTGGACCCGTGCCTCGTTACGGATCTCGACCTCTACAGGCAGGTCGGCGAAGATCTCTCTCCCGGCCTTGATCACCGCGTCTTCGGCTTCCCAGGACAGATCACCGGCATCGAAGTAGAAGACGTCGTAGTCCTTGATGCCGTTGGTCGGCGGGCTGTCCGTGACGACGTTCCACACGGTCTGGAACAGACAGCCGGCCGTCACATACCACCCGGGGAGATCCAACGTCGCAGCCCGCGCCAACACCTCCGTCAACATGCCGTTACGGGACAGAACTGCACGAAGGGACTCGAGTTGCTGATCGAGAGGGAGTCGGCTGATCATCAGCCCTGCCTACCACAGCTCGTGCGCCGGAGGGGCCAGAGCTGCCTCAAGCACCCCCGCATCCGGGAGGTATTCCGAGAGTTCCAATACCCGACTCCACCATTAGCGATCTACCCCGCCGAGAGCATCGAGGCCCATCGCGCCTTCATCGCCCGCCGCAGGGCCACCCGACCCAGCGATGAGTATCGAACACCCACCGAGGAGGAATGGGACGCTTTCCTGGCGCACTTCGAGAAGCGCAAAGTGTCCATCGGCACCTGCGCTCGTGCCTTTTCGAGCCCTTGCGTTCATGAACACGCTTGCATTCGTTGCTCGCTCCTCCGGCCGGACCCAGCCCAGCGCGGCCGGTTGGAGGAGATCCGCGACAACCTCGTCGCCCGCATCGCTGAGGCCGAGCGTGAGGGCTGGCTCGGCGAAGTCGAAGGACTGAAAGTCAGCCTCGCTGGTGCCGAGGACAAGCTCGCCCAGATGGACGCCACCACGGCCCGCACGGCCGCGGCGGTCGATCTCGGGATGCCTGGCTTCACGTCGGCCGCTGGACGCTCAGCGACGCGTGACGACGGATATGCTTCGGTGGCTCAGTAGATTGGGAGCGCAAATTTGGGGGTGCCATGAGTCGGCCGTTGCTGTTCCTCGACGTCGACGGACCCCTGAATCCGTATGCGGCGAAGCCCGAGAAGCGCCCCGGGGGCTACACCACCCTTCGCGTCCCACAGGAGAGCGGGGCAGCTGGGGGGCACGGGAGACTGCGGACCCACATGAGGCCCCTACGGGTATGGCTCAACCCCGATCACGGGCCGGCGCTGCTGGCTCTCGGATACGAAATCTGCTGGGCCACAACCTGGATGAGCGACGCGAACAAGTGGATCGGACCTACGCTCGGTCTGCCTGAGCTGCCGTTCGTCGACTTCGCTGATGCCCTGCTCAACCAGCGCCCTGATGGCGTTCATTGGAAGTTGGAGCCATTGGTGGAGTACGCCAACGGCCGACCGTTCGCTTGGGTGGACGACGAACAGAGCGACGCGGATCATGCGCACGTGGCTGCCAATCACCACGCAGCCGTCTTGCTCCATCACGTCAATCCACGGATTGGCCTGCGGAACGACGACTTCACTACCCTCGCGGCCTTCGCAGCATCCGTCGACACGTCGATGGGCGCTCCCTGAGCTTCAAGCGCCCAAGCCTAGTTCAGAGAAGCCTGCGTCCGCTGCTCGATGCTGCGTCCGGAGCCCGACCAGCGCGGCCGCCTGGTCGAGATCCGCGACAACCTCCTCGCCCGCATCATGGAGGCCGAACGCGAGGGCTGGCTTGGCGAGCTGGAAGGACTTGAAGTCAGCCTTGCTGGAGCCCAGGACGAGCTCGCCCAGTTGAATGCCGAACAAGCCCGCCGCAGCACCGCCGTGGACCTCGGCATCCCGAACTTCCCCGACATCGCCGGCCGGCACGGCAGCGCACCCCTGCAGCCGTGAGGCCCTCCACTACCGGTGCGTGCGGAGTCCGTCGAGGATGAGCGCGAGCATGTGGGGGGCCCGGTCCACGGGGCTGGACGCGGCACGCCACAACGCGCCGGTCAGCTGGAGGAAGTCCCCAGGTGCGGCGTCCACACGGATGCTTCCGTCCTTCTTGCCGGCGTCGAGGAGTTCTGTGATCGCGGCGATGACCGGCCCGTAGCTCTGCTCGCTGATCGCCTGATGCACGCCCGGGGTGAGTGCGTTGCCGAGGCCGTGCTTTCGCCGCATGGCCTCGACGAGGTCCATCGTCCAGTGTCGGAGGGCTTCCAATGGCGGCATCTGGGCCAGTAGGTCGGGCACGGTGCCGGTGATGCGTGCCACCTCGTCCTGGTTGACGGCCAGGACGAGCGCCTCGCGTGTGGGGAAGTTGCGATACAGGGTGCCCGCGCCGACTCCGGCGCGCTGGGCGATCTGGTTCATCGACGTGCTGCCGTCCGCGGTGAGCGCTTCGCGTGCGGCGGCGAGGATGCGTGCCCTGTTCTCACGGGCGTCTGAACGGACCACGGGACCTCATTGCTAAGTGGAGAGTTCTCCACTACGTTATGTGGAGAGCTCTCCGCATACTTTAAGGAGCGTCATGCAATACATCAAGCTCGGCATGACCGGCCTCGACGTGTCCCCGATCGCGATCGGTGCGATGACCTACGGCGAACCCGACCGCGGACATCCCGTCTGGTCGAAGGGCGAGGAGGACGCGCGCCCGCTCATCAGGCACGCACTGGAGGCGGGGATCAACTTCTTCGACACCGCGAACATGTACTCCAACGGCTCCAGCGAGGAGATCCTCGGCCGCGCGCTCAAGGACTTCGCCGACCGCGATGCCGTGGTGATCGCCACCAAGCTGCGCCACCCGATGCGGCTGGGCCCGAACGGCCGCGGCCTGTCGCGCAAGGCGATCATGACCGAGGTCGACCACTCGCTGCGCCGCCTCGGCACGGACTACATCGACCTCTACCAGATCCACCGCAACGACCACGCCACCCCGTGGGAGGAGACGCTGGAGGCACTCAGCGACCTCGTGAAAGCCGGCAAGGTCCGCTACCTTGGCGCCTCGTCCATGCATGCCTGGGAGTTCGCGAAGGCGTTGCACCTGCAGAGGCAGCACGGCTGGGCGCGGTTCGTGTCGATGCAGGACCACTACAACCTGCTCGCCCGCGAGGAGGAGCGGGAGATGATCCCGCTGTGCCTGGACGAGGGCGTCGGCACGATCATCTGGTCGCCGCTGGCCCGCGGCCGTCTCGCCCGCGCGTGGGACGATGCCCGCTCGACGGCGCGCTCCGAGACGGACGGCGCGTACGCGGACACCCTCTACTCGCCCGAGCAGGAGGCGTCCAACCACGCCATCATCGACGCGGTCGGACAGGTCGCGGACGCGCACGGCGTCAGCCGCGCACAGGTCGCACTCGCCTGGCTGCGCCGCCAGCCGGTCGTCACCGCACCCCTGGTCGGCGCCGGCTCGATCCGGCAGATCGACGAGGCAGTGGCCTCTCTCGACATCGCGCTGACCGACGAGGACGTGCGCGCCCTGGAAGCCCCGTACACCCCTCGCCACGACTGGCAGGGCGTATCCGACGAGGCCGAGATGGAGGCCATCCGCAAGCGCGTTCCCGGCATGGCTCTCGCATGAACCGCCATACCGAGAGGCACCCCTTGATATTCGAGTCCCGAGCTGAGGGCACACAGATGGCACAGGTGCTGGTCACCGGGGGGACAGGATTCATCGGGAGCTGGTGCGTCCTGGCTCTGCTCGACGCCGGGCACACCGTCCGCACCACCGTCCGAGACCTGCGCCGCGCACCGGCTCTGCGCTCGTGGCTCCACGCGGCCACACCGTTCGACGACGACCGTCTGACGGTCGTACGCGCCGACCTCGAACACGCCGAGGGCTGGGACGACGCCGTCGCCGGCTGCGACTTCGTTCTCCACGTCGCCTCGCCGACCCTGCGCCGCACCCCGGCGACCGACGACGAGCTGGTGGTCCCGGCACGAGAAGGCGTCCTGCGGGTGCTGCGCGCCGCCCGCGACGCCGGGGTGCGCCGGGTCGTCCTGACGAGCGCCTTCGGCGCCATCGGGATCGGGCACCCACCGCGCTCGACCCCGTTCACCGAGGAAGACTGGACCAACGTCGACAGCGACATCCCGCCCTACCAGCGCTCCAAGACACTCGCCGAGCGCGCCGCCTGGCAGTTCGTCGCGGACGAAGGCGGTGGGCTGGAACTGGCCGTGGTGCACCCCGTGGGGGTCCTCGGACCACTGCTCGGCCCCGACGACCCGCCCTCCCTGCGCGTGGTGCGCAGAATGATCGAGGGACGGGTGCCTGCCTGCCCTCCCTTCGGGATGGGCTTCGTCGATGTGCGCGACGTCGCGGATCTGCACCTGCGCGCAATGACCGATCCGGCGGCCGCCGGCGAGCGTTTCCTCGCAACCGCCGGGCACAGCCTGCGAGTCGTCGAGATCGCCCGCATTCTCCGCGACCGCCTGGGAGAACGCGCCGCCAAAGCCCCGGACCGCGAACTGCCCGTGTGGCTCGCGCGAATGCTGGGCACCGTGAACCCGGAACTGCGACTGCTCAGGCACCAGCTCGGCCGGGATCTCGACGCCACAAGCGCCAAGGCGGAGCGGCTTCTCGGCTGGCGGACCCGTCCCATCGAGGACACCATCGCGGAGACCGCCGAGAGCCTCCTCGCCCACGGCGTCGGGAAATGACCGGCTCGTAACTGACCGACGCGCCGCCTTAAGGCACCGAAGGTGCGTTGGACCGGTGACGCGGAACGACTGTGTCCGCCGGCCCTGAGGCCGCGCCAGCGTTCGGTGCGCGCCGCCTGAATGCCCAGTCGTTGAGCGGAGACGGCAGACTCCGGACTGGCAAGGCAATCGGCATGTTCCACAGTCGCCCGTCCGCTAGCCGGTGAAGGCATCAGCGTCGTGGATGAAGAGAGAAGTGGCTCTGCCCATCGGCAGAGCGTGTCCGCCGAGCGTCCTCATCCACCTCGCTCCTGCCGCCGGCCAGTCCGCAGAGTCAGCGGAGCTTGAAGACGCGCCAGTTCAGAGAAGTGACCAGGCCGAAGTTGATGGCGCCGGACCAGATGGTTCGGGGCATAGCAGACCTCCGCAGTAGCCCCGAGCACCATCAGCCTAAAAACGGCTCTCCTGCTTGATGTGTGGGTCATGTTGAGGTGAGTTGGCGTCCCGGTAGGGTCGGGCGTTCGCCGCCGAGGGTGAGCATGACCAGGGCGATGACCGCGCCGGC
>NZ_JBITGJ010000193.1:0-8238 GCF_044456925.1 Streptomyces sp. NPDC050743 | reverse complement strand
TCGGGCGAATAGACCTTCATCACCATAATCGGTCACCCTCTCCCGACCCCCACCGGGGTCGAGGTCAGGGTGTCCACCACTCAGGGGGAGGCTCCAAGGCCGCCGCCTCCACCGTCTGGGAAATCCTCAAGGAGCACGGCATTGCGGGTGCCGATAAATCATCCGCGCAGTTCAGCGCGCTCATGACTGGCTCACACAGGTCTGAAGGAGCGAGCGAATTGAATGCGTTCAACGCCGTGGGGCTGCGGGCCTGAACGCGTTCAATTCCACTCTCACGAGAGCGCTCGCTGAGACTCCCGATCAGGGCGCTCACCTGCGCGGATGAGGTTATCGGCACGCGCAACGCCGGACACCGAAACCGTTACCGAAGCGCGCATCTACCACACCGCCATCGCGCGCTCCTGGAGCCAGCTCCACCTCAAGCTGGCCTACCGCTCTTTTGTTGCCGTGACCCCACCGGACCCGTACCTCTGCGCCCTGTTCGACCAGCAGCCCGACGAGGTCATGGCGACGCTCGACGGATGGCGGCTGGCAAGGGCCGGCCGCCCGTGACTGTCTTGTGCCGGGGTTCCGGCGTTCGCCCGCCGAGCCGGGGACCTGCTCGCTGACAGTTCAACGTGAGACTGCGCCAGTCCTGTCGGAAATGAGCCGCGGTGCAGGATGCTCGCTGAGCGCGCGGTGTGAGACCCGAGGTGCACCGGCAGACGGCGGACCCTCGGGGTTGGTCAGGGATTGGGAATGCCCATGCTGTCGAAGCGCTGCATCAGCGAGGGTTTGCCCCGGTGTGCGGCTCGCAGTTCGCCGACTCGGCGGTCGAAGTCGGCGGTGCATCCGGTGCGGGTCTGAATGTCGCGGAGGTCTCGCAGGAGTGCGATGGCGGCGTCGTAGGCGGCGGCCTTCTTCTGGGCGATCAGGTCATCGATGTCACGCCACGCTTTGCCGGTGTTCCGCGCAAGCTGGTCCAAATGCGCCTCACGGGCCTCGGCAGCGGCGCGCGCCCGGGCCTGCTCGGCTGCGGCTCGGGCCGCCTTCTCGCGTTGCCGGCGCTCGGTGCGGTGACGGTAGGCGGCGTCCAGTAGCTGGGCGGCGGTGCGCCGCTTGGCTCCAGCACGGGGGGCGGTGGTGGCGCGATAGCGGGCCAGGAGTCGGTGGCTCGGCAGAGGAGCGGTGCCGAGCGCTGCCTCGAGCAGCAGGGAATCCTTCTCGGCGGCCGGGAGCGCGGCGATGAAGGCCGCCAGAGCTGCACGGTCCACGGCGTCCGCGGTGGCCGACTCGCTGCTCTCGGCAGCGGCCGTCAGCAGGTCCGCATCGACGCACAAGAAATCGGCGAGGGGCCGGTGAGCGAGGCCAGACCCGCGGGGACGGGCGGCTCGACTTCGAGGGCGTATTCCTCCTCGTCGTCCTCAGCCAGTTCCCAGGCGGTGAGCCCGGCGAGCCAGGCCACGTAAAGCGGCCGCAGGTCGCCAGCTGCGAGCTCGGCGCGCAGCCCCACGAACGTCGAGAGCGCGTAGGACGTTTCGAAGTCCCACTCCTCGCCGTCCTCCGAGGACAGGGAGAAGTCGAGCAGTATGTGCCCGGAGTGGGTCCAGACGCTCAGCGACTCCTCCATGGCGTACTGGACGGCCTTCTTGGCCGGGAGCACGCCGGCTGGCAGGCGCAGGACGAGGCGGCGGCTGCCCCAGTTCGAGTAGTACAGGTGGGCGTCGTAGAACTGCTCCACCAGTTTCGTCGTATCGCCGCGGAAGTCGCCCCAGTGGTACTCGTTGACGAAGCGGGTCGGGGTGATGTCGGCGCGGGTGGACAGCGCCCGTACCTGCGTGAGCTCCTCCTCGCTCAGCGGGCGGTCGACGGCAAGGAACTCGTAGTACTGGTACTCGCTCACGGCTCGGCAGCCTACCCGCGGCCTCGTGTGCTGGGATGGGTGGATGAGGGAGACGGCGACACTGAGCGGGCTGGTTGACGGACTGCGGCGAGACAAGCGCCGCGGGCCGTACGCCGGTCACCGGGAGTACGTGCACACGGCATGGGCGGTGCACGAGGAGGCCGGGCGCCTAGTGGACGCGGGCCACGCAGCGCTGGTGGCCCCTGAGCTGCGCAAGGCAGTCGAGCGAATCACAACGGCGCTGATGTATCTGGACGACTCCTCCGGCATGGCCGGGGATGTGCTGCGCGAGTTGACCGGCATGTACGCGAGAGCCCTGACCGCAGCCCCGCCCAAGAACCCGAAGACGCTGGCGAACTGGATCGCCAAGACCGTCTTCGACGGCCCCGGCTGGCCCGACATCCGCCTGGCCGACTTCGCCGCCGCGCTCGGCGACGTCGGACAGGCGCACCTGGCGGACATGGTCGATACCCGCGCTGCGGATGTAGCCCCCAAGGACAGCTGGGGCACCGTCTACGGCGTCCGCCACCTGCGCGAGCAGCTCGCCGAAGTCTCCGGCGACACTGACCAGTACGTTGCCGTCCTTGCCAAGTTCCTGACCGGCCCTGACCAATATGTGAAGATCGTCCGTGCCTTGCGTGCAGCCAACCGGCCCGAGGAGGCCACCGACTGGGCCCGACAAGGCGTCGCTGCCCACCCCGGCAACCCCTACCTGCCGAAGCTGAACGACGAACTCGTCGACCTCCTCATCTCGGCCGGTCGGCACGAGGAGGCACTCGCCGTGCACCGGGACGCCTTCGCGCGCACCACGGTCCTCGCCGCGTTCCAACCGCTCGCCGGGACCGCCTCCGAACTGGAGAGCCCAGACACCGTCACATGGGCTCTTGACCTGCTCCGCACTCGCGTGGCCGAGAATCCCGCCTACGTCCGTGAGCTGATCAGCTGCCTGCGCGCAGCAGGACGATCAGAGGAGGCCTGGCAGACCGCTGTCGGCCATCTCGGCGAGTTGTCGAAGTACACCCTCCAGGAGCTCATCGAGGAGCGCCGCACGACCCATCCCGCCGACACGATCACCCCGTACCGGCGACTGGTCGACCTCTACCTGGCCGAGACCGGCAACAAGTACCGCTACCAGTACGCCGTCCGACACCTCAAGACGCTCCGAACCATCCACCGCGAACAGGGCACCGAAGCGGAGTTCGCCGCGTACCTGACCATCTTGCGCGACGAGCACCGGCGCAAGACCAGCTTTCTCACCCGACTCGACCAGGCCGACCTAACCTGAGATGACACCAGCCCAGGCCCCAGGCCACCGGAGGACATCCTGCCCGTCCTCACGGTTGCAGGGCCCCGGCGAGTGCCTGGATCTTCCGGTTTGATCACGTGATGCCGTAGAGGGCTAGGACGCGGGGGCGCTCGGTGTGGGCTCGTCGTCCGGCGGCGGTGTTGACGTAGCCGGCGAGCTTGAGCGCGCTGCGGATCAGGTCGCGGAGGGCGGCGAGTACGGCGGGCGCGTTGTGGGTCCTGACCTGGGACTTGTCCTCGTTGAAGGTGACATCTCGGCACCAGTGGACGGTGTTTTCCACGGTCCAGTGCCCGCGAGCCCAGGACGCGATCTCGGCTGCGTTCGCTTCCTCGGCGGGCAGGTCGGTGATGGCGTAGACGGTCTCGCTGGACCATTTTTTCGCCCCGTAGAGACGGCGACGGCGTTGGATGCGCAGGACCTGGGCCGCGTGCGGGAAGAGCAGGCCCTCGACGGTGACGACCTGCACGAGTCGCTGCTCGTGACGGCCGTGGCCCCGGGCGTCGTCGCGGTGGATCACGGGGATCTCCTTCCAGGGCAGGGCGTGGAGTTGACGGGCCTGGCCGCGCTGGTTGTTCTTGATGGTCAGCAGGTAGTGAGCGCCGCGTTTGCGCAGGTAGGTGGCGTGGTCGCGTTGGGCGTGGAGGGCATCGGCTGTCACGACCACCGCCGCGAGATCCGCGTCGTCGATCTGGTCGAGGAGAGGTGCGAACTCGGGGATTTCGTTGGTCTTCGCGCCGATCTCGCGGGAGGCGAGAGTGACACCGTCGCCGTGACGGACGGCGGACAGGACGAAGACCCGGCTGCCGTCCGGGCGCCTCGCGCCGCGCAGGCACTTGCCGTCCACCGCGATCGCCCGCCGCCGCAGCCGTGCCAGCTCGGCGCGGGCGGCCGCCCGGTGGGCCCGGCGCTGTTCACGCTCGGTTGTGCCGTCGGGCATCACCGGCTCCGGCCGGTGGGGCTGTGCGGACAGCAGAGGCCGAAGGTAGTCGTAGCCGGCCGCGCCGATCTCACCGGGATCGAGCCGCCCCAGGACGCTGCGCAGGGTCTTCTCGCTCGGCACCCGGTAGCGGCCAAGGAGTGGGTGGTAGGGCAAGCCGAAGGCGGCCAGTTCCTCCGACGTCGCACGTCGGCACCACTCCGCCGCCGCGGTGATCGAGTCGTGGCCGGACGGGGTCATCGCGCAGACCACCAGGGCCAGCAGCGAGGAGTCTCAGAGCTGTCCCGCCTTGCCCTGTGGATGTTCGCCGTCGATGACCGCAGCGACGCCCGCGGGGACGATTCCAAAGCGGTCGACACAGAGCTGCAAGCCATGGTGCGCATCGTCACCTGCGCACAGGATGTTGTGCCCGAAAAGGCGCCGGGGACCGTACGCGTCCTGGCAGAGGTCGTGCCCCGACTGGCCGATCACATGAGCCCCGCATGGAGCGACCGCTTCCGTCGGCATCTGGCGGAATGGATACACACCAACCGGGACATGATCCGGCGCCGGGCGGAGCGCAGCGTACCCACGCTCCAGGCCTACGTCTCCTGGCGCCGGGTCTCCGGAGCGGTCGGCTGGTGCTTCGACCTCACCGAATACGCACAGGACGCGGAACTCGCCGAGCGGGTGTGGTCCTCGCCGGCCTGCCGTCAACTGCGGGATACCGCCGCCGACATCATCTGCTGGACCAACGACCTGTTCTCCCTCGGCAAAGAACTACGCACCGGCGAAACCAGCAACCTCGTCGTGATACTGCAGCATCATCACCACTTGACGCTGCAGGACGCTGTCAACGAGGTGCACCGCCGGCTCTCCCTGCGAATCACCGAATTTCCTGCCGCAACAGTCAGTCTGCAGACCACCGCCCTCGCCATGAACTTGACGGTGCAGGAACAGGCCGCAGTTGACTGGTACGTAGACGGCATCCGCGCATGGGCTCGTGGGTTTCTCGAATACAGTCAGGAATCGGCACGGTACGCCGAGGCCCCCGTTCCCCCAGCACCGGAAGGGCCGTCGTTGTGAGCCAGGATGCGGCAAGCCAGAGAGTCCGGTCCCGGACGACCGGGGGTGAAGGTGACGGCGGGCGCTCGGGGCCGCGCAGGTCACTGGACAGCGTGCGCTGCCCGTTCGGAACCGCGGCGCGGGTCCGGAAGGTGACGGCCTTCCGGACCCGCGGCCGGGGTCAGTGACGTCTCACGGCTCGTCGTACCCCTGCTTGTGCCGCGCGCATCCTGCCTCCGGTGCTGGGGCCAGCTCCTGTACGACGGAGCGGGGCACCCACCCGGACCGGCCGGTCCGGACGTCACGGACGCGGGCCTCGGAGCCCCGCGCGTCGAGGACGACCGCTTGTTCCCCCGCGGGGAGCAACCGGCCGCCGAGCCGGACCCGGCAGACCGGGGCCGGACCGATCAGGTGGACGGTGCCGCGCAGGTAGAAGTCGTCGACCCAGCCCTGAACGGACGCGCCGTCGACGGTGCGCACCTGAAGCCAGCTGCCGCTCACCAACAGGACCCGCGCCAGGACGCCGTCCTTCACCTGCGCGACCGGGGTCCGGTCCCCCGGCCGCCAGTACAGGGCGACCCGTGCGGTGCCGACAAGCCCGTGATCGTCCCGTCCGCTGATCAGCACCAGCCGGCCATCGCCGCTCGGGGTGCCGGCGGGCTGATCCTGGGCGGCGGCGAGGAAAGCGGTCCCGACGGCGGCGGCGACCAGAGCCAGGGCGCCCACCGCCACCCGGATGATCAGGGCTCTCACGGGCAACTCGTCGGGTTGGCGGTGCCCTTGGTGACGTTGGAGGAAATGGTGCCGCACCAGGTGCCGCCGTCTCCGGCGCGATGGAAGACCTTGTCGTACTGCGTCGAGCCGAGCGAGTACGAGTAGGTGTCGTAGACGGTCTCCACGCCCCCGCTGATCTTCAGGAACCGCACGGATTCCGAGCCGGTGTTGTTGAGGAACCCGGAGGCGAAATCCATCACCCACCGGCCGCCGGCCGGGATGGTCGTGCCCGACGGGATCTGCTTGGGCGAACCGCCGCCGCCGGCGACGTCGTCGATGTAGTAGCCGCTGACGTCCACCGTGCTCGCGGTGGGGTTGTACAGCTCCACCCACTCGGTCCCGGAGGAGGGCGCCATCAGGAACTCGTTGACCTTCACCTGAGTGGGGTCCCCGGCGCCGCCGGAGCTGCCCGAGGTCGTGTACGTGCGGGTGCCCGCGTCGTAGTCGACGGTGAAGCCGGCTCCGCTGCTGCTGGTGGCGAGGTGCACGGTTCCGTCGTGGTTGAAGGTGCCGGAGTAGTCGATGGCCGCGCCGGTGGTGTCGGTGGTGTCGCAGGGGTTGTTGGCAAGGTAGATGTCCGCGCCGACGCTGCGGAAGGCGTTCAGGGTGCGGTTGCCCGGATGCCCATAGGAGTTGACGCCGCAGGAGATGAAGCCGACCTGCGGGTGGGTGGAGTTCACATAGGCGTCGGAGGAGGAGTGCGAGGAGCCGTGATGGTTGGCGCGCAGTGCGTTGACCGCACCTATCTTCGACGCGAGCAGGCTCTCGATGTTGTTGTAGGTGTAGCCGTTGGCGCTGGTGGAGTACTCACCGTCGCTGTCGCCTGCGGTGGCGTAGGCGAACGGCCCCCAGGTGGTGCGCAGTGCGATCGAGTAGTCGTTCTCGCTCGGCGGGGTAGCGTCTGCGCTGTGGTCGCCGCTGACCGGGGTGGTGCCGTCGGCCTGCATGACGTCCTTGCCGTTGGCCTCGACGACGTTGGAGGCGACGCCGGTGCCAAGGTCGAGCGACGGCCACGGGTTCGCGTTGGTGATGCGCAGGACCTTGCCGTCGATGTTGGCGCGGTCGGCCTGTCCCGAGGGACCGTAGAGCCAGCAGATCCACCGCTTGGCGGTCAGGGAAGTGGTGCCCGCGTTGTGCCAGGCGGTCTCGGTGCTGGGCGCGGCGGACGTGCCGACGTCGCAGTCGTTGTCGCCGTTGCTGTCGGTCCACACGCCGCCGTCGTGGTCCATCAGCTGCCCGACGGTGAAGCCGAGGCCGCCGGAGGAGAGCGGGGTCAGCAGCTGGTAAAGGCCGTTGCCGTACGTGGTGGTGTCGTTGGGGTTTCCGGCGTAGCCGATGTGGTCGAGGTGCTGGTGGGAGGCCATCACGTAGTCCAGGTGCACCGGCCCGGAGGATATGCCGCATATGGAGCGTATCTCGGCAGCTACACGCGTAGCGTTTGTGCTCGTGCCGGTGGAGTTGAACGCGGTCTCGCCGAGGTCGATGAGCAGCGTGCGGCCGGTCGGGCCCACGACGAGCTGTGAGTCGCCCTGATCGACGTCGAACCAGTAGATGTTGAGCTCACCCTGGCGCCAGGTGCCGGCGGTGGAGCAGTGCGGCGCGTCCGGCACGGTCGCGGACGCGGTGTGGGGACTCAGAAAGGCGTTGGCGACCGTGAACACGGCCGCCAGAAACAGGGGTATCAGGAAACGGTGTCTGCGCACAGGAGGATCCTCCGAAGTTGGAGTCGACGACGCGGCCGATCGCAGCGGCTGCCGGAGGCTACAGCGCCCGCCAACGCCCCTGGAAAGACAAGGTGTTACTTCTCTGCGTCCATCCCGTGAAGGCGCGCGACGCTGCGGGGGCCGAAAACCCCATCCATGGTGTGGGGCTCGTAAAGTCATCGCTGCAGGTGGGAGCTCGCGTGCAAGACCCCTCGACGGTGGCTGGGATGCTGCACCAGTGATCATCTCGCTGCTGTACCGGGCCACCCGGGCGTTGCTGTCCGTGCCTGCGGTCCTACTGCGCCGGGACACGGCCAAGGACGCCGAACTGCTGGTGCTGCGGCACGAGAATGCGGTGCTGCGACGGCAACTCGCTGGTCCGGTCCGCTACGAGCCCGCGGACCGGTTCTGGCTGGCCGCGCTGTCGTCGCTGATACCGCGCCAGCGCTGGAGCTGTGTCTTCCCGGTCACGCCGGGGACACTGTTGGCCTGGCACCGCGGTCATGTCCCCTGTGGTGGTGTAGCGAGTTCGATCTGATCTTTGGTTTGGGGGTAGATCGTGTCCATGCTTCCCTCGGGGAGATAGCGGCGA
>NZ_JBITGJ010000192.1:0-8271 GCF_044456925.1 Streptomyces sp. NPDC050743 | reverse complement strand
GTGGTCGCCTCTGTCGTCATGCATCCGAACCTACTTGAGAGGACTGACAGTTGAGAGTTCTTGATCACGGTGGGCGGCGTCACCGCCGTGCGGGGTGGACGCCGGATCGCCCTGACGGCGATCCGGCTGTCCCTGCCCTGCCCCGCAGGAGTCCGATTCCTCCCCGGCCTGAAGACCGGGGCATCCCCGGAGGAACCCGATGAAGCCCGTGCATCCCCAGGCCAGTGAGCAGAACGAGGGATCGTTGCGGCCGTTGGGACCCTTGGCCCTGTCTCCCCGATCGAGAGTCACTCCTGGTGCTTACCTCTCATGGACTCCCGTCACCAGCGGATCCGTCCTAGGAGCATCTCCCAAGCGCCGTCGGCCGGCCGCAGCAAATACCGCTCCGCAGCCTGCGCAAGACCGCCCCATGCATCATGCGGCCTCGCGAGACGCTCACCGACAGTCCGGACAAGCGGCTGCTTCAGGTCCAGCTTGTTGGCGCGGATCCGCCAGGCCGAGCAGGGCGCGCCGAAACCGGATGAAGGGCTTCGCCGGCTTCCTCCGCCAGGACCTCGACGCGTCCCCTTCGGACTCACCGTGCCGTTGAGTGCCGGGGGCGTCGAAGGTCACGTGCCGTGGCAGGTGGGTTCGTCACTGGCGGCTGATTGCCCGGGAGATGCCGGCGGTCACGGTCGTGGCGAGGACCCAGCCGGCAGCGGTCAGCCCGTAGGCGAGCCATTGGCCAACGCCTCGTGGTGCGAAAGCCGCCTCCTGCCCGAAGGTGATGATGGGGACCAGCAGGTCGAGGGTGTAGAAGACCGCGTTGAACGGTGGTTCCTTTCCGGCTTCGAGCGGAGCGGGGGGATGCACGCCGAAGAAGATCGCGCCACAGGCGAGCAGAGCCACGAGCCAGAGGCCGGCGCGCAGCGGTCGGTAGCCGTAGCCGACGGTCGCGTCCTGGATGTAACCCCAGGCCCTGGTATGCGGGGGCAGCGTCGCGCGCCGATGGCGCTGTTTGGCCAGCAACACGGTGCGGGATTCGTCCTCGTGTCCGAGCCGTCGGTACGCGGCTGCGAGCTGCTCGTACGGCTGCGGGAGGTAGCCGTCGGTGCCACGCTGGAGCCAGTCGACCCGTTCAGCCGCCACCAGGGGGTCTGCGAGGGCGTCGTAGGTGGCCTCGGCCAGCCTGAGGTGTGCCGGCCAGGTGTGGGGGGTGTCGTACAGGGTGCCCAGTTGAGCGTTGCGTGCGTCGACGGTGCCGTCGATCGGTCGCCGGGTTCGCAGATCGGTCTCCCTGGCCTGGAGGAGCCGCAGCGACAAGGCGGTCCCGTCGGGATGCGCGAGTGTGGCATCGTGGAAGCTGAGCTGCGTACCGATGCGGCTGCCGTCGAGTTTGATGCCGCCCACGACGGCGAGGCCCTTGCCGAGGTCGAAATTGCGGGCGACGCTGACATCGATCGCCTCCAACGCGATGTCGTCCGCGTTGTTCAGCTGGGCGCCGCAGAAACCGATCGCCGCCGAGACCGTGGCACCGGACAGGATGATCCGCCCCTCGGCCCTGAAGTTAGGGTGGAAGGTGAAGTCCTCGGTGATCTGGACGTGGTAGGCGTCCAGTGCGTGGCCGCCGGGGTTGCTCAGGGAGGCGCCCTCCAGGTCGAACTCGCCGTCGATGGAGCCACCGGATATGCGGAAAACTCCCTGGACAGCCAGGTTGGTACACAGCGTGTCACCGCGAATAGCCACATGGAGCGCCGATACGGCCTCGGACCCGGGTGCCGTGATCGCAGCGTTGCGGAGGTCCAGATCGCCGTCGATCTGAGCGCGGTTCAATACGAGGGGGCCGGTCAGGTGGCAGCGGGACAGTACCAGTCGGCCGTCGATCTGGGCTTTGTCGGCGGCGAGACCTGGCAGGGAGCTTCCGGACAAGGCTAGTTCGCGGATCCTGGCGCCCTGCAGCAGGGGCACTTCGTCGAAGCGGCAATCTGCCAGGACGACCGGCACGGCGACGTCGGCGAACCTCAGATCCAGGCCGCCCGTGATGCGGGCACCGGTCAGACGCAGTGCTGGGCGGTCCCCCGGGGCGGGATCGGCGCCGGCGCCCAGCAACAACGCCGTGATGACGTCGGCCCGTACGGCGCAGTCCGCCGATGACGTGCCGTCGCGGGCATCGACGGCCGTGCCCTGCGCGAAGGAGTCCCACAGCTGGCGTTCCACAGCATCGAGTTCACCGAGATGCATGATCGGTGATCATCCCGGAGTGGGCCTTCCCAGGACAAGGCCCGACCCCGGACTCACGGACGAGGCAGCCGGTTTCGTCTCTCTCATGCCGTGGCGGTCGGGGCGGCTGTGGGTTCGTCGTCCGGACTCGGCTCGGCGGTGTTGTCCGACGGTGTTTCCGTTCTGGTGTAGAGGACTTCGCGGCCCTGCTCCGCGGCGCGGATGAGTGCTTCGCTGACGAAGTCGAGGAAGCGGGCGGCACTTTCGAGGCGGGTGGCGGCCGGGGTGCCGCGGCCGAGGACGGCGACGCCCTGGCGTGCGGTTTCGATGAACTGGTCGTTGGCCCGGGCGCTGCGGATCATCGACTGGTACCACAGGTCGTCGTCGACGACGTAGCGCTCGCGGCGGCCCTCGCCGCGTTCCCGGCGCACCAGGTCCAAGCCCTCCAGGTACGTGATCGCTTTGGACACGGACGCCGGGCTGACGCTCAAGCGCTGGGCGAGATCGGAGGCGGTGAGGCTGCCGGTGTCGGTGGTGTACAGGCAGCCCAGCACCCGCGCCATCATCCTGGGCAGACCCGAGATCATGAAAACGGTGGTGAGGCTCTCCTGATAGTCGCGCACCGCCTCGGCGTCGCGTCCGTAGGGCTGCGCCGGCGCCTGCCGCCCCGCGGGCGCGGCCTGCCGGCGCCGGCGGGCGCGCTGCCCAGTGGCGCGGTGGGCCAGGTCGGCACGGTAGCCGGTGGGGCCGCCGTTACGCATCACCTCACGCGTGATCGTGGAGGTGGGGCGATCGAGACGGCGGGCGATCTCCGCGTAGGCCAGGCCGTCCGCCAGTCCCGCCGCGATCTGCTGACGCTCGGCCTGGGTGAGCCTGCCTCCCGGCATCTCAACTCCCCTTTCCTGACCCACGGATGCGCCATGGCGCTGCCCGATGTTCCCCTGACGCCCTCCACCCTAGCGTTCACCCTCAATACATTGCAACGGATGAATGTCCCGTCGTTGCGTTAAACGAGAGTTCGTTGCAACGATTGTCACGCAACTACCTGCAGATTTACCGACTTTGAGCAAAGACATCGTTGCGGCGACTTAGAAAGCAACGTAGCGTTTCCGGCATCAGGAAACAGCGAGAAGCGAGCGTCAAGGGAGAGCACGATGCAGAAGTTCGACACCCCCGCCCCCATCCTGGCCGTCCTGGACGTCCCCGCCGGACGCATCCAGTTCATCGCCGCCGACCGGACCGACACCGCGGTCGAGGTCCTGCCCGCGAACGCCTCCAAGAGCCGCGACGTGAAGGCGGCGGAGCAGACGGAAGTCGCCTACGCCGACGGAGTTCTGCGCATCACCGCCGCCGCCCCCAGCAGCCAGCTCTTCGGCCCCACCGGATCCCTCGAGCTGACGGTCAAACTCCCCGCCGGCTCCCGCGTCCAGGCCAAGGCCGCCGCCGCAGAACTGCGCACCGTCGGCCGCCTCGGCGACGTCGTCTTCGACGGCGCCTACCGCCAGATCAAGATCGACGAAGCCGCGAGCCTCCGCCTCACCGCCGCCGACGGCGACGTCGAGATCGGCCGGCTCACCGGACCCGCCCAGATCAGCACCGCACGCGGCGACATCCAGGTCACCGAGGCCACCCGCGGCACGGTCGTACTGACCACTCAGTCCGGCGACATCACCATCGCCGCAGCCGCCGGCATCTCCGCCACCCTGGACGCCGGCACCAGCCACGGCCGCATCACCAACACCCTGAAGACCGACGGCACTCCCGGACTCGACATCCGCGCCACCACGTCCCAGGGCGACATCACCGCCCGTAGTCTGTGACCCACACCCCCGCCGAACAGCAACGGGCTCGCGCAAGGGCGCGAGCCCGACAGCGGCGCTTATCGGCATCTCAGAGTAGATGCGGCCACCTTGGCCGGATCCGGCGAGGTCAGAGGAAGTCGGCGAGCCCGTCGAGGAAGCGGTCCACGTCGTCGGTGGTGTTGTAGGGGGCCAGGCCCGCACGCAGGGCGGGGCCTTCGAGCTTGAGCGCGGTGAAGGGTTCGTAGGCGTAGAACGACCCCGCCGGTGCCACCACGTCGCGCGCGGCCAGGTGTACCTGGGCCTCGCGGGCGTCGCGGCCTTCGATGGACACCAGAAGCGTCGGGGTACGGTCGGGGGCCTTCGAGTGCACGGTGATGGCGTCGCCCAGGGACTCCAGCCCGTCCTGCAGCCGTGCCCGCAGCGTCAGTTCGTGCTCGTGCAGGGAGTGCAGGGAGTGGGCGAGGCGCTCCCTGCGCGAGGTCCCCGTGCCCGGGTCCAGCTCGGCGAGGAAGTCGACGGCGGCGGTAGCGCCCGCCAGGATCTCGTAGGGCAGCGTGCCGAACTCGAAACGCTCCGGCACGGTGTCGGAGGACGGCACGAGCTTGTCCGGTCGCACGGTTTCGAGGAACGCGGGTGCCGCCGCGAGGACCCCGCAGTGCGGTCCGAGGAACTTGTACGGCGAGCAGACGAACAGATCGGCTCCGAGGGCGGGTACGTCCACGAGGTGGTGCGCGGCGTAGTGGACGCCGTCCACGTACACCAGGGCGCCGGCTTCGTGGGCGCGGTCTGCGATCCGGCGGAGGGGCGGCTTAGTGCCCAGCACGTTGGAGGCCGCCGTGACCGCGACCAGCCGGGTCCGGGGCGAGAGCGCCCGTTCGTACGAGTCGAGGTCCAGTTCCGTGGTCTCCGCGTCGATCTCGATCCAGCGGACCGCCACTCCAGCGCGCTCGGCGGCCTGGATCCAGGGGCGGACGTTGGCGTCGTGGTCGAGGCGGCTGAGGATGATCTCGTCGCCCGGGTTCCAGCCCTTGGCCAGGTGGCGGGAGAAGTCGTACGTCAGTTGCGTGGCGCTGCGACCGTGGACGATGCCGTTCGCGGGCACGTGGAGCAGATCGGCGTAGGCGGCGCGGAAGTCCGCGACGGCGCGCTCGGCGTTGAGCTCGGACGGGCTGACGGTTCCCCGGTTGGACAGGGGGCCGGTCAGCGTCGCGGCGATGGCGTCGGCGACGGGGCGGGGGGTCTGCGTTCCGCCCGGCCCGTCGAAGAAGGCGATCCCGGTGTCCAGGGAGGGGAAGTGGGCCCGCAGGGCGGTGAGGTCGATGGCCATGGTCTCTGCTTTCTGTCGGGCCCGGTGCCCGGCGTCGCTGTGCCACGTTCAAAGCCACACCCGACGCCCCTGGGTGGGCCAACCATACGAAGGGCTCGTCCTGTCCCGCAGACAATGTAGGGAACGTTCACGGCACCCAGCGTGTCCGCGTGCGCGGTGTGGCCGCACGAGACGCAGCGGAACTTGTCCTGAGTGGGCCGGTTCTCCTTGGCAGTGTGCCCGCGTTCCGGGCCCGCCGGGACATGTTGCGGGGGTCCACCGCCATCACTCGCCGTCCGGCTCCTTCCGCCTTGGCGGCCAGGATCGCGAGGAACACCCCCATCCGGCATCGACGATCGCTCGGTTCAGTCCGGCCTTCGCACCGGCCCCGTTGGGCAGGAAGCCACCCGCCCGGTCGGAGTCGGACGGTTACTCGGCGTCGAGCTGGTGGTCAGCCCAGACGTAGCTTTCGGGCAGCAGGTCGGTGATAAGGACGGTTCGGATGCGATCGCCTTCGCCCACGATGACCTTGAGGGCCGGGAAGTAGTCGAGGAGGACCTGGCGACACCGGCCGCACGCGGGGGGGGTGCCCCTATGTCCTTCGTCAAGCTGTCGTGATGATGGCTGGCATGACGGATGAGGTTCAGCTTGGGTCGTGAGAGCCGCCGGGGGTGGACGCCGCTGCACTTCGCGGCGGATGAGCAGGATGCCGCGGCTGTCGGCTCTCTCCTGGCGGCGGGTGCAGAAGTGGATGCCCCCGACGAGCAGGGCAATACGCCTTTGTGGCAGGCGGCGTTCACATATCGAAGTGATGACGCGGTGCTGTCGCTGCTGGTCAATGCCGGAGCCGATCCGGACATGGACAACCTTCATGGCGTGAGCCCGCGGCGCCTTGCCGGCTGGCGTATTGGTTCAGATGTCGCGGTGCATCTTGGGGATCGTCCTGTCTCGTAGTGCAGTTTCCGCAGGTCACGCGACTTTGGCGGGCTGCGGCTCATAGAAGGTTCCATCGCGGAGCATGGCGAAGAGGACATCGGCTCGGCGTCGGGCGAGGCAGAGCAGGGCCTGGGTGTGGTGCTTGCCCTGGCTGATCTTCTTGTCGTAGTAGGCCCGGGATGCAGGGTCGCCCAGGGCGGCGAACGCCGAAAGGAAGAAAGCCCGTTTGAGCTGCTTGTTTCCTCGTCTGGAGGGCTGTTCGCCGCGGATCGAGGAGCCCGAGCTCCGGGTCGCTGGGGCGAGGCCTGCGTAGGCGGCGAGGTGGCCGGCGGTCGGGAAGGTGCTGCCGTCGCCGACCTCGATGAGGATCCTGGCTCCGGTCCTGACGCCGACTCCGGGCATGGACGTCAGGACCTTCGAAAGAGGGTGGGCCCCCAGGAGTTCCTCGATCCGCCCGGCCAGCAGCTTGCGCTGGTCAAGCACGGCCGTTAGAGAGGCGGCCAGGCTCGGGACGATCAGCACGGCCGCCTCGGTCCCTGGAACGGTGACGCTCTGCTCGTCCAACGCGGTGAAGATCTCGTCGACCAGTCGCTCGGCCATCCTCGGCGCCTTCGGCCGCAGCAGGGTGACCAGCCGCCGACGGCCGGCCTTGCGGATCTGGGCCGGAGATCCGAACCGTTCCAGCAGCGTGAGGACGGCCGGGTGCTGCAACCGCGGCCCCAGCACCCGTTCCAGCGACGGGTGGATCTGGGTCAGCAGGCCGTGCAGCCGGTTGGCGACCCTGGTCGCCTCGCCGGCCAGGTCGTCGTCGAAGCCCACGATCATCTCCAGCTCGGCGATGGTCTCGTCCTCGCCGTCGATCGCCCGCAGTGTGTGGGGCATTGCGCGAGCGGCGTCGGCGATGATGAACGCGTCCCTCGCGTCGGTCTTCGCTTCGCCGGGGTAGAGGTCGGCGATCCGCCGCATCGTCAGCCCGGGCAGGTAGGCGACCGGGCAGCCCATGTCCCGCGCCACCGCCAGCGGCAGAGCCCCGATCGAGGCCGGCTGGTCGACCACGACCAGCACCGTTCCGTGCTTGGCCCGGAGTTTCGCGAACAACTCGCGGAGCTTGGGCTCGGTGTTCGGCAGGCGCTTGTCGAACGCCTTCTTCCCAGCCGGGGTCACGGCGGTGGCGTGGTGTTCGCCCTTGCCGACGTCCAATCCGAGGAAGACGTCGATGTCGCCGGTGTCGATCACGTGCAGGCCCCTCCATCACGCATTCGTCCGGCCTTGCCAGGGCACCGAGCTGCCACATCCACGTTACGGAGAGCTCTTCCGGCCCGGGTGAAGCCGGTGCTCAAGCCCCTCATCAGCGGTCCGTCGATGCCTCCGGACCCGGTGACACCACCCCCCGGATCATGAACAACAAGGGGGGGAAGTCATGCCGGACCCGAAGGCCGGAGGCCCCATTGCGGAGCCACGAAGACGGTAACGGGGGGGACAACCCCTCGGTCGCGGTCGCCCACCGCGACGATCGTGTTCAGCTCGTAGGCGCCCTGGGCGGCTGCCGTGCCGATAAGGACCAGCTCGGCGCAGGGTCCTCCCTTGAAGGCTCCCCTCCCTGAAGGACTCCGTTGGGAAATCCGTGAACCGGGTGTGGGAGGGCCTCTATGCGGCCAGGTCGAGCCGGGCTAGGTGTGAGGTGCGGGTTGGGCCGAGTGGGGTTTCGGTGAGCCAGGCATCGAGTCGGATGATGTTGATGGCGGTGGCGGCGAAGACGTGTCCGAGGTGGGTCTTGGGCAGGCCGGTGTAGCGAGTGCGGCGGATCTGGGTGCGGCGGACCGCCTGGGAGATCGTGCCCTCCACGCCGGCGCGGATGTTGTAACGCTGCTGCCACTCGTCGGTCAACTGCTCGCGGCGCCGTACTTCCAGCGCCTCCTGCTGGTTTTGGGGGAGCAGGGTCAGGCTGCGGCCCCATGTGCCGTTGGCCGCCTTGGTGCACTTCTCGCGCGCGGGGCAACTGCCGCAGTCCTGGGCGGTGAAGTGCAC